>CANFUF010000004.1 GCA_947450095.1 Roseiflexaceae bacterium | reverse complement strand
GTGTCCGTCGCCGTCGGCGTATCAGTGTCGGTGGGCGTACTGGTGCTGGTCGCGGTATTCGATGGCGTATACGTGTCGGTCGCCGTTGGTGTGTTGGTGTCGGTTGGCGTACTAGTGCTGGTTGCGGTATTTGACGGCGTGTAGGTGTCCGTCGCCGTCGGCGTGTCAGTGTCGGTTGGCGTGCTGGTGCTGGTTGCGGTATTTGACGGCGTATACGTATCGGTCGCCGTCGGCGTGTCGGTGTCCGTTGGGGTACTGGAACTGGTTGCGGTATTCGACGGCGTATACGTGTCTGTCGCCGTGGGCGTGTTGGTGTCGGTTGGTGTACTGGTGCTGGTTGGCGTGTTCGACGGCGTGTCGGTATACGTCGCCGTCGGCGTATTGGTGTCGGTGGGTGTGCTGGTGTTCGTCGCGGTATTCGACGGCGTATAGGTATCCGTGGCCGTGGGGGTGTCGGTGTCGGTGGGCGTGCTGGTGCTGGTTGGCGTACTGGTATTCGTTGGTGTATCAGAAGGGGTGTCAGTAATATTTGCTGCCCCACTTAATTTCCCTGGTTTAACTAATGGTACTACCGTCACACTCATCGTCACATTAGTACGCGTTTTCGTTATAGAACGTGTTTTGGTAAATGTTTGTGATTTCGTGCTGGTGCGCGTCACTGTCGCCGTACGCGTAATGGTATTTGTCCGCGTACGAATCCGTGTCTTCTGCGTAATTGATGGGGTAGGGGTAATCGATATTGCTTGACGGACCACTAGGGAACGCGTCGCCGTGACCGTTTGAGAACGCGTCGCCGTGACCGTTTGAGAACGCGTCGCCGTGCCGGTTGGGGACGGCGTCACCGTCCCACTTGGCGTGACCGTACACGTAATCGCAACACTTGTCCGCGTCATCGTCGCAGTATTACTCGGATCACATGGCAACGGTATCGCCGTTGTAGGCCGCGCCGTTATCACCGCTTGACTAGTATTTGATTGCTTCGGCACTATTGTGGGCCCATTATTGTCGGCCGGTAACGGCGTTACTACTACCGTGCCGACAGTGCTTGTCTCGTTTGCGAGCACCAATGGAGCACGATTCGCTGGTTTGATTTCGGTACGCAGCGCCGCATACGCCACGACCCCACGACCAGTAGCCGTAGGGTAAAGCCCATCCCAATGGAATAGACTCAAGCTAAGTATGATATTGATAAACGTACGCCTATATCGAGCCATGTATTGAGTTTTTTCTTGACATTTTCCTCACATTCATCATATCCTTTTCATACTGAAATAAACATGACAATACAGTTACACACACTACACTGCATCGTTTATTTTGTGTTTTTTCGCATTATGATGCTTATATTTCATTTTTTTAATATTAAATTATTTAAATTTAATAGTTTATTTGTCAATTTTTATAATACAAAAAAACTGTTTATATAAATTTTTTGTATAAAAATCAATTGATTACAAAACGGTTACACATAGTTAATTATTTACAAAAAAATTAGTACTCATCACAATAATCAGGCACAAAAATTATGCTTCAAATTCGATAATGTAATATCACGAGTATACTAATAGCAGTAGCAGCGCATCATTCAAGGAAGATTGTATGCTCAACAACATCAAATTTGCCACCGACCTCGTCACGTTTTATGCCCCCGAATATTGGGGTGGCAGTGGCGACATGAGCGACCTCGAGGCGGTATTAGCGGCCAACGGCTGGGATGCCTTACGTTTTTGGGAACGGATGTTGACCGACGTCAACGCCGCCGGGTTAGACGGCATCGAAATCACCTTTGCGCCAGGCAATTGGCAGAGTGCCATCGCTGCCTACGGCTCAGCTCATGGCTTTGCCGGCGCGTTGGCGAGCCACAAGCTCGCATTATGTAGCGGCTATCTGTCCAACCGCATCCCCGGCACCCATCGCTACGCAGACATTGCCAATCGGGACGATCACGGCGTGCTCACAGAGATGGCTGATCAGTACGCCGAGTTTTTGGCAACCTGCCAGAGCGACACCATGGTAATATCGCTGCCATTGCGCAAAAGCCTACTTGCCGATCAGCCGTTATTTGTTGATGCCCAGAGTGCCCAAACCATCGCCGACGCCCTCAATCGCATCGGCTACATGACCCGCAAGCGGGGCGTCAAACTAGCGTTGCACCCCGAGGCCTTTAGTATGTTCCGCAATAGTCGCGATGTCGATTTGTTTATGTTGTATACCGACCCCAGTTATGTCCATCTCTGCCCCGATACGGCCCAATTTGTGGTAGCCGGCTCGAACCCCCTCGACATCGTGGCCCGCCACCGCGACCGCGTGGTCATCACCCACTGGAAGGACGCCACCGGCCCCGCCCCGCTCGACATCCCCATCGACGAATCAATCTACGACACTCAAGTACAGTGGTTTGCCGCGGTCGGCCAAGGGGTGGTTGATTGGCCGGCGTGGGCCCGCTTGTTGCGTGATATCAACTACCAAGGCTGGGCCGTGTTTGAGCTCGATGCCGCCCGCAATCCCGTCAGTGATTTGCGCCAAATCATGAGCTACGTCAAAGGCTCATTGGCGCATATTTATCGGTAGCAAAAAACCGTACGACCGCATCGCCCGGCGCATTCCTTGCGCGCCTGGACGTACGGGCGAATACCGGCGCATTCCGTGCGCCGTTTTTATTCGCCCCTACCGGTTGCCGCGCCACGACGGCATCGCATCGGGCGGATATCGGCGCACATCGGGCGGATATCGGCGCACATCGTGCGCTGTATGTATTCGCCCCTACTAGATGAGGTTATCCATGAAAATTGCGATTCTTGCCTATGACCGAATGACTGCACTTGATGCCGTTGGTCCATATGAAGTACTCTGCCGCATCCCTGATGCGATGGTCTATTTTGTCGCAGAAACACCTGGTCCAATCCGCACAGATACCCATGGGTTTCACTCGCACTTTGCGCTCATTGCTGATGCGCGCCTTGAAGACGTGCCAAATCCCGATATCATCGTAATACCTGGTGGCTCGACCGGCACAACGGCGGTGATGCAAAGCGAGCGCACCCTGCAGTGGTTGCGGACTGCCCACGTGACTTCGCAATGGACGACGTCTGTGTGCACTGGAGCCTTTATCCTCGGAGCCGCGGGATTACTGCAGGGACTCCACGCCACCACCCACTGGGGCTCAAAAGACTATCTGCCCCAAGTGGGAGCAACCTATGTCACCGAACGTTTTGTCCGTCAAGGCAAAATCATTACGGCAGCTGGTGTCTCTGCCGGGATCGACATGGCACTCTATATTGCCGCTCAAATCGGCAGTGAAGAACTCGCCCAGGCACTCCAATTGGCGATTGAATATGACCCACAACCACCTTATACGACCGGCGCATTTGCACACTGCTCACCCGAAATCATTGCCCGCGCACAGCACGAAATCCGCAGCGCAAATGGCATGAACGGACCTGCATCATCTGAAAGTGATGCGACACAGTAAAATACCCAAGCATAAGCCAGCGACATACTATCTGAGTTAATTGTGACATTTGACACAATTAAAATTTAATGCAATGATGAGTACGATTCGCAAGAGTGCCGTTTGTGAGCATATGTTGATAGCGTCCGCATCACCACATACCATTAATCGATATTCCTACCACGCCCAAATGCGTGCGTGGGTGTATCTGGTTGTGCTGACACTTACGCTATTGAATACACTGGCATGTATTATCCATTGTCATGTCATGCATCAACAACACGCATCGCCCATGACCATGTATGTCTGTGATATGGGCACAACAATGATGGCGACGCATCAACACGATCTGCAATCCGTGCCATCCCCAACTATTAATGCACCCCAAGCCTATTATGCCGGGGTATTGATGAGTATACCGGAGTTAGTGCTCCTACCGGTGACTGCCATATTGGCACGTATTTTTGTGCTGACGTGGCATTCACACCCCATCCCCCCACTTACACCTCCCCCCCAAACATACTAAAAATCTACAACAGTACATCATGGAGCAGTCCACACCAAACGCGAATATTGCGTTGGGCGGTGCTGACTTCCCTGATGATGATGTTGTGCTGTTTGCGCATTTAGACGATGACAACACTCTCTTTGCGCTGGCCTTATACCCCGCAATGACGCAAGGCGTCATCGCTGGACGGACTGCTATCTTTTGAATATACCCCTAACTAAAGGACAACTATGCGTACTATTGCAACCAGCATCATTTTGAGTATGATGCTTAGTATTTTGGTCGCTTGTGGTGGCACCCCCGCCGCCGCCCCAGCCGCCACTGCCACCACCGCCACCAGTAGCGAAGCGACGGTCGCACCCGCACCCAAGACACTCAAAATCGTCGCATCTACGAGCTGGGTCGCCGCTTTTGCCAAGGCTGCTGGAGCCACAGATATCACCGTCATTGCGCCGAGCAATCTGCAACACCCACCCGACTACGACCCCAAACCAAGTGACTTAGTCGCCATCAAAGATGCTGACTTTGTGTTAATGGCCGGGTTTGAAGGCTTTGCCAAACGTATGCAGGAAGCTGTAGGGGGTGATAGCGCCAAGCTGATTACCGTTGCCACCGAAAACAGCCCCGACGCCATCCACAAAGAAGTCACCCGCCTTGCCGAGTTGTTTGGCACCCAAGATCATGCCAAAGCCTATTTGGCGGACTTTGACACCCAATACGCTGATTTGGCGGCCAAGATCAAAACTCGTGTGGGCGACGCCAAACCGGTCGTTGTCACACAATTATTCATGACGCCGTTTGTCTTTTTTGCCGGCTTAACCCCAGCAGGGTCATACGGACCGATGCCGATGACGCCTGAAGAACTCAAAAAACTCAGCGACCTCAAACCGACTATGGTCTTTGAGAATTCACACATGCCCGCTGGTCAAGCAATCATCGAGGCCACCGGTGCCACCAAGGTTGATTTGATTAACTTCCCCGGCGACGATCTCGAATTGTTATCGGTATTTCGCAAAAACGCCGACACGTTGATTGCGGCGTTTGGGAGCGCACCAACAGCTGCTACTACCAAAACCCAATACCCTGTGACGATCAACGATTGTGGTGGACGCGAAACGGTCTATACCAAGGCACCTGAAAAAATCGTCACACTCGACCCAGCGATAACCGAATCGCTGTTGATCCTCGGGCTCAAAGACAAAATCGTCGGCTTCACCGAATTCCAAGAGCCCAACCAACGTTGGGCTCCTACCAAGGCCGACATGGATGCGCTGCCCGTCATCAACAAAGACATGGCCTACCCTTCAAAAGAAGCCGTGATTGCCGTTGCGCCTGATTTTGTCACTTCGGTCTACCCATCAGCACTCTTGAGCAACGCCGATCTCCCCGATCGTGATGGCTGGAGCAAATTAGGGATTAATTCGTACCTGACCTTGGGTGAATGTCATTTATCCAAAACTCCGGTGACTGATTTGTCGTTGTTGTATACCGATTTGCGTAACTTGGGCATTATTTTTGATGTGCAAGACCGCGCCGAAGCCGAGATTGCTAAATTGCAAACCCGAGTCGAAGCACTCCAAAAAAAGGTCAGCGACGCAGGATTGCCGGCATTGACCATGTGGAGTTATAGCGGCGAAAAAGACCCCTATCCCGCAGGTGGCGTCGGAACACCAAATGCGATTATGACGATTGCTGGTGCCAAAAACGCCTTTGAGGATGTCGCCAGAGACTATGACGCAATCAGCTGGGAAGAAATCGTCAAACGCAACCCTGACGTGATTTGGGTCATGACAGCTGCTGGTGAAGGAATGTTTATCACCGAGGCCCAAGGCATCCAGACCAAACTCGAAGCAGATCCACGGCTCAAAAGTATCACCGCCATCAAAAACAAAGCCTATGTGATTGTGTCGTACAACGAAGGTGGCATCGAAACTCCACGCAATGTTGACGCCATAGAACGTATGGTAGATGGTTTGATCGCCCTCAAAAAATAACTAGCCCATCGTTACTTCGATTGTCTGTTATTTGGGGCATAGTGACCATGGCAATGGTCACTATGCCCCAAGAGGAATATCACATGCACACACACATTACTGCCGCTACAACAAGTAGCGAAGTACTTCTCAATGATCAGCGCCTACGGCGCCGCTATCGTGTCACCATCTTGATCTTAATTGGAGTCCTTTTTGCCATTGCCACACTCGGGATGTCGATTGGAGCCGTCAGTGTACCGTTTTGGCAAGTATGGGACATCGTATGGCATCATCTCCGCAATATCCCCATAGCAGATGAGCTACGGGGTACTGATTTAATTATTTGGGAAATTCGTGCACCACGGGTAGTACTGGGGAGCTTGGTTGGCGCCGGGTTAGCGGCTAGTGGTGTAGCGGTGCAAGCCATGGTACGCAACCCGCTGGCCGACCCCTATACATTGGGGATTCAATCCGGGGCAGCAGCAGGCGCAGTGGCAGTGATTTTTTTTGGTGGTGCGTTGCGTAGTGGGCTGATTTCTCCTGCAGTTGGGGGGTTCATCGGCGCACTCGTCACCTTACTACTGGTCTTTAGTTTAGCCCGGCAACGGGGACGCGTATCGTCAATGCGCTTATTGTTAGTGGGCATTTCGCTTTCGTATGCGCTATCTGGTTTTACCACATTCATGCAATATGCCACCCACGACCCAGCCGGGCAGTCAGCAATTTTGTTTTGGATTATTGGTGGGCTCGGCGGTGCCGAATGGAGCAAAATTCCATTGATGGCAATCGTCTTAGGCGTCGCAGTGGTATTCATCTGGTATCGGGCACGCCAACTCAACGTCCTCGCAATAGGGGATGAGTCAGCCACTGCCCTCGGCATGCGTCCTGATCATCTCCGCGTACAACTTTTTGTGGTGTTGTCACTCGCAATTGCCGTCGCAGTATCAATAGTTGGTCCGATTGGTTTTGTCGGATTAGTTGTCCCACATGTAACTCGGCTCATTGTCGGTGCCGAACATCGCCGGGTTATTCCACTTTCGTTATTACTCGGTGCAATCTATTTAGTTGGCGTCGATGTCTTGGCGCGCTGGTTAATTGCCCCCAGCGAAATCCCGGTTGGCGTATTAACAGCCATTCTCGGTACGCCGTTTTTTGTCTGGTTAATTCGCCGCCGCGATGCCTTGGCTATCCGCGAAGGACAATAACCTATGCCGATAATACACACCCAACATATTTCGCTGAGTTTGAGCGGTACCCCCGTCGTTACCGATGTCTCACTCGAAGTGGGGCACGGTGAATTTGTGGGTATCGTTGGCCCGAATGGTAGTGGCAAAACCACACTATTACGGGGGCTCCACCGTGCGCTAAAACCGCAAGCAGGTGCGGTACTTGTCGGCATGGATGATTTATGGCAACTGAGTGCCAATGAGGCAGCCCGACGCATTGCCGTTGTCTCTCAAGAAAATCAAATCGGCTTTGACTTCACCACCAGCGAAGTCGCCGCCATGGGACGCATTCCCTACAAACAAGGGTTCGCTCGCGATAGCGACGCCGATCGCCAATTAATTGCCCAAAGCTTGAGCGAACTCGGTCTGGCGCCACTCGCCCATCGCTCGTTTGATGCCATGTCAGGTGGCGAGCGGCAACGCACCCTAATTGCCCGCGCTTTGGTCCAACAAGCACCGATTTTGTTGCTTGATGAACCAACCAATCACCTTGACATCCACTATCAGCTTGATGTCCTACACCGCGTCCATTCACTCAAACTCACTACAATTGCCGCCCTACACGATTTGAATTTGGCAGCAGCCTGGTGCCAACGTATCTATGTGATTGACCGTGGCCAGGTTGTGGCGAGCGGCGCCCCACACGAAGCATTAGCCGCTGACCTGATTAGTCGGGTGTTTCGTGTGCAAGCGACCGCATTTACCCACCCCGTCTCAGGGAAGCATCAATTGCTGTTTGACCGTACAGCAGAGGAGGCATCATGACGACATTGATGCCGCCAGATGTCGTGCATTTATGGCAACAATCACCCGTATCCGTACAACAAGAACGCGCGCATTCAGCCGATGTTACGACTTTTCACGATTTAGCGCACCCGGCGATCATCACCCCGTTAATCCACCATATTCAACAACATGGGAACCAAGCCCAACGCACTGCAGCCCTCACGATTGTGCATTATATGGTTGGGGCACTCACCACACTACTTACCCTGCCTTATGCCGCAACCGGTTATTTTTTTGATGTAACTGCGCACGATATTGGGATGTACTTTGACACAAATGGCATGGTTACCCAATTGTGGCTGACTCCATCTGTCACTATTCATACCAAACAACCACTACCGACCCTTGTACGCAAACTGCAAACGCTCATCATGCCTGTTTTTACCTTAATCTGTCGCCACGCCAGCCTCCCAGTCCGTGGCAGTCACATCGTCATGTATGATGCGTTACGCCGGCATACCCGGCTGGCCCTCCAAAAAGCACACATCGCAGATCCCGTCTGGATTGCATCGCTTTTGGAAGCACTTGGAGATACGGATACGCCTCCTCTGGTTACATTTGCCGTCCAGCCCGATACAGGACCGGTTATGCAGTGGGAGCAACCCCGTGTCTGTTGTGTGCTTGCCAAAACCACCGATGCCCACAGCTGTCCCCATTGCCCCAAGTATGCGTTAGCGCACCGGATCGACGCCACCGAAGCATGGCTCCGCTCGATGTCTGATACTGATTTTCATCACCATACTGGACGAGCCCGACTATGACCAATGCCACTGCACTACACATCAGCAATCTCGTCTGTCGCTTTGGGAGCACACCGGTCGTCGATGACGTCAGCCTCGCCATCGCACCCGGTGAACATGTGGCGATTGTTGGCAGCAACGGCAGTGGCAAAACCACCCTGCTCCGCGCGATCCTCGGGTTACACCCGATTTATGCGGGGCAGATTGTGGTTGACCATGTGCATGCCCAAAGCGCTGCTGATTGGCGGCAACGCCAACAACGAATTGCCTGGATGCCACAACGCCAAGCTTCGGGTCAATTCCCGCTCCTCGTACACGAATTACTGGCTAGTAGTCGCAATCCCACCGTCGCACATGACATTGCAAGCCAACTCGAAGTAGGGATGCTCGCTGATCGCCCACTCCATGCCTTGTCGGGTGGACAATTACAACGAGTCTTTTTGGCACGTGCATTGGGGAGCATTGCCGGTGGTGCCGGATTGTTGTTGGCAGATGAGCCAACTGCTGCGCTCGATTTTGGTGGGCAAGCCGCCGTCGCAACAGTCATCGCCGCCCAGCAGGTCACCGTGCTCGTCGTGACACATGACCGCACCATGGCCAGCCACTGTGGCCGCGTCATCGAAATGGCCAATGGCCGCGCCCGTGAGGTGACACCATGAATCTCGACACACTCGTAGGACTCTTGCAACTCATTCCCGTGCAACGCGCAATTATTGCTTTAGCCATTGCCGGTGGCGCATTCCCCATTGTGGGGGTATGGATTATCGGTCTCAATATTGTGCCGGTACGCTTTGCCATGATGCATGTCGCCTTGCTCGGAATCGCGCTCGGCATGCTGATTCAATTAGAACCGACACTCGTCGGGTTGCTGTTGTGTGGTGTTACAGGCGTGCTACTTGCCCCCCTCGCCAAACGCCCGGCCGGGCTTAGTGGCCCCATGGGACTGGTCATGACCATGGCTATCGCCGCCGCCCTGCTCGTATTATCATTGTCCGGCGTCAATGCCAACGGCGCATTTGAATTGCTTTGGGGTTCAATTTTGGCCACACGAACCATCGATGTTGTGATTTTGGGCATCGTCGCTACCATCATTATCGTCGTCTATGTGGTAAAAAAACGCGATCTTGCCTTGTTGCTCTATGATCGTGAAGTCGCTCTCTGCTCAGGTATTGCCGTTGAACAGCTCACCATGCTCTTGATGTTTGTCATCGCCGTTGCCATTGGCGCCGCTGTACACTTGACCGGCGCGTTACTCGTTGATTCGGTCACGATTTTGCCCGCCATCGCTGCCCGTAATTTAGGGCGCTCGCTCCAGCACATGGTGTGGTGGGCCGTCGGCATCGGCATTGTCGGTAATCTGCTGGGGTTTGGCTTAACCCTCGTATTGAATCAACCCCCAGGCCCGTTGCTGGTCATCACAGTGGGACTTATCACCTTAGCAACATTCTTGCGGAAACGAGCATAATAGGAGGCCGCAATACGGGCGAATACCGCCGCATCGCTTCGGGCGAATACCGGCGCATTCCGTACGGGCGAATACCGGCGCCACCCTCCACGGGCGAATCCCGCCGCCCTCCACGGGCGAATACCGGCGCATTCCGTGCGCCGTTTTTATTCGCCCCTACGGTTGCCGCGCCACGACGGCATCACATCGGGCGAATACCGGCGCATTCCGTACGGGCGAATACCGCCGCATTCCGTGCGGGCGAATACCGCCGCATTCTATGCGCCGTTTTTATTCGCCCCTACGATTGCCGCGCCACGACCTCATCACATCGGGCGAATAGTGGCGCATTCCGTGCGCCATTTTTATTCGCCCCTACGGTTGCCGCGCCACGACCGCATCGCATCGGGCGAATACCGGCGCATTCCGTACGGGCGAATCCCGGCGCATTCCGTGCGCCGTTTTTATTCGCCCCTACGATTGCCGCGCCACGACCGCATCACATCGGGCGAATACCGGCGCATTCCGTACGGGCGAATACCGGCGCATTCCGTACGGGCGAATACCGGCGCATTCCGTACGGGCGAATCCCGGCGCATTCTATGCGCCGTTTTTATTCGCCCCTACGATTGCCACGCCACGACCGCATCGCATCGGGCGAATACCGGCGCATTCCGTGCGGGCGAATACCGGCGCATTCCGTGCGCCGTTTTTATTCGCCCCTACGATTGCCGCGCCACGACCGCATCACATCGGGCGAATACCGCCGCATCGCATCGGGCGAATACCGGCGCATTCCGTACGGGCGAATACCGCCGCATTCCGTGCGGGCGAATACCGGCGCATTCCGTGCGCCGTTTTTATTCGCCCCTACGATTGCCGCGCCACGACCGCATCACATCGGGCGAATCCCGCCGCATTCTATGCGCCGTTTTTATTCGCCCCTACGATTGCCGCGCCACGACCGCATCGCATCGGGCGAATACCGGCGCATTCCGTGCGCCATTTTTATTCGCCCCTACGGTTGCCGCGCCACGACCGCATCGGCCGATTCCCCCACGCATTCGTGATAGACACTCGGTGCCGTGGCACCCTCGGTACTAATCAACAATATGCGTGATGTCGCATCAATTCCCAACGATTGTGCTACCGCAACATCACTTAACACCGTCTGCAACCCTGCCAACCCCGCCGCCCCTGATTCTCCCGACACAATCGGGATATCGTCGGCCGTAGGGTACGCCAAGCAACGCATGGCGTGCGCTGCCGATTCATCACTCACCGTCATGAAATCGTCGATGCAGGGTTGCAAAATCTGCCACGCCAATGGTGACGTCTCGCCACAAGCCAAGCCCGCCATCAGCGAATCGACACTCCCCGTGGCCTTGGCTGGCGCCCCAATGATGGCACTTTGATACAAACAATCGGCCTGCTCTGGCTCGACCACAATCAGTCGCGGCCGGGCACGCCCAAAGAATTCCCACAGGTAACTGGCCATCCCCGCCGCAAAACCACCCACCCCACCCTGCAAAAACACATGAGTATACGGGCAATGTGTCGGCTGACTCTGGGTCTGTGCCACTACTTCATCAGCAATGATGCTGTAGCCTTGCATCACGTCCCCAGGAATGATTTCGTAGCCGGCGTACGAGGTATCTGACACCACGTGCCAGCCATTTGCCGCCGCCAAGCGGGCAGATTCTACTACCGAATCATCGTAGTTGCCAGCAATCCGGATAATTTGTGCACCATAGGCGGCAATCGCCTGTTCACGCTCTGTACTCACATTGGCATGGATGACAATCACACAACCACAGCCCAGCGACTGCGCCGCCGCCGCCAAGGCCCGCCCATGATTACCATCGGTAGCACTAATCACCGTAAAGTCAGCTAACAACGCCGCATAGCCCCCCGCCCACAACGTCGCCATATCAAACTGGTGCTGTGGCCATAGCCGACGCACCAACCGCACCAACGCAATCGGGGCACCGAGGGCTTTGAAGCTGGCCAAGGGCGAGCGCACCGACTCGTCCTTGATGGCGATATGCGCCACCCCCAGCTGTTGCGCCAAGCCCGGTAATTCGTACAGTGGAGTTGGCTGAGGGCTGATACGTTCCCACGATGCCAGCCAGCGCCGGCTTTCTTGGGCGCTCGCAATACTGAGAATCTGTTGCAGTGCGGCAGAGTAGGCCTGCACCGTCACTCGTGAATTATGCACAATCATGATTACAATCCTTTTTATTCAAAAAACAAGCCCTACACACTCAACCGTTGCACCACTGCCAACAACACCGTGGCACCCGCAATCAAATCCGCATCACTCGTATATTCGGCCGGATTATGACTAATCCCCGCCTGACTGGGCACAAAAATCATCGCCGCCGGGGCAATCCGCGCCAGCATCTGGGCATCGTGCCCCGCCCCCGATGTCATTTGGCGTTGCGAAAAACCGAGTGCAGTAGTCGCTTGGGCGATTTCGGCCACCAATGCGTCATCAAAATGCACTGCTGGAAAGCGCACCAATTGCTGACTAGTAATCGTCACCCCTTCTTGGGCGGCAATTGTCTGCAACAGTGCTGCCACGTGGGCTTCGGCCGCACTCAGTTTTTGGTCATCAGGATCGCGCATATCGAGGGTCAACACCGCCGTTTGCGGGATGACGTTAATCGCATCGGGGCTCAACTGCATCGCCCCCACCGTCGCCAACGTACTGCCACTCGCCAGCGCCATACGCCGCACTTGCGTGATTAATTCGGCCGCGGCCCACCCCGCATCGTGGCGCATCGCCAAGGGTGTGGTACCAGCATGATTGGCCACCCCGGTGATGGTAATTTGTTGCCACGAAATCCCCTGCAAATCGGCGACCACGCCGATTTGAGTGGCATGTGCCTCGAGCAAGGGTCCTTGCTCGATATGCAGTTCGAGGTAGGCGTGGGGCACGATGGCACCAGGACGCAAGTCACCAGCATAACCAATCCGCCGCAGTTCATCGCCCAGCCGCGTGCCATCGGTACCGACCACATCCAATACTTGCGCCACATCGATGCCCCCTGCATAGACCAACGAGCCCATCATATCGGGCTGGTAGCGCACCCCTTCTTCGTTGCTAAAAGCCGCTACCACAATAGATCGCCGCGGCGTCACCCCTGCCTGGCGCAACGCCCGTAGCACGGCCAAGCCCGCCAACACCCCGTAGCAGCCGTCGTACATACCGGCGTTGATGACGGTATCGATGTGCGAGCCGAGCATGAGCGGGGCGAGCGCCGGGTCGCTACCGGCAAGGGTAGCAAATATATTGCCGATTTGGTCTATTTTTATGTCGAGTGAGAGTTCTTGCATCCAGGCCACAAGTTGATCGCGCCCTTGTTTGTCGGCATCACTAAAGGCTAATCGGGTGCGGCCGCCGCCCGCATCGTGGCCGATGGTACCGAGTTGCGTGAGTTGCGCCAGCAATGTGGCAGTATCGAGGGCAATGGTCATAGTCGTCCTTTATTGTGCGGGGCGCAGGTGGCGCCAGATAGTGAATAATGCTCTGTTCAATGATACAATAGCCGTAGGTTTTTTTGACACAGAAGTAGACGATGATGACAGATACACCGACAACTACTATTTATGGCGGTCCAAGCCGTTCTATTGCCTTACTGGCGGCCTGGCTAGCCACCGGCGGCAGTCTGTTTTTTAGTGAAGTGTTGCACTATACGCCGTGTATGTTGTGTTGGTATCAGCGTATTTTGATGTATCCGTTGGCGGTTATCTTGACGATTGGGATGCTCCGACGTAACAACGAGCTCCATCATTACACCTTGCCCTTCTCGGTGGTAGGGATTTTTGTGTCGCTCTATCACTATCTGCTCATCAAAACGGACTGGTTTCCCCCGCCGCCCTGCCTCAAAAGCGTACCGTGTACCGTCGATTACTTCAACATTCTGGGCTTTATCAACATCCCATTCATGGCATTCATTGCGTTTATTATCATCACCGTAATGATGGTGGTATCACAATACGAGCCATACCTCGAGCCCGAAAGCATGGACGAAGTCAACGGCATACGGGCCCTCACCGCCCCCACTGCTTACCCCGTGATTGGGATTATTGCCGGTGTGCTGGTATTCTTGGTGGTGCTAGCCTATATCGTGTAGTTCATGTGTATTTCTTTAAAAAAATCCCTGCGCCGTGGGTGACAACCCAACGCACAATTGTTGCAGATGCGCCACCGCCAAGGGCGCATCTTTGGCGTCAAGGCCATGAATCACCACGGGGCCAGCGTAATTGATGGCTGCTAATTTCGTCAACACATAGCCAAAATCAACCACACCACTGCCAGCCGGTACCCCACCCACCTGCCCATCACGTCCCAATTCTTTGGCATGCACCACCGCAATATCGTCACCCAACAGCTGGATGGCCTCAGCGATGAT
Source organism: Roseiflexaceae bacterium (assembly GCA_947450095.1). Taxonomy (GTDB): domain Bacteria; phylum Chloroflexota; class Chloroflexia; order Chloroflexales; family Roseiflexaceae; genus UBA965. The sequence continues at coordinate 56,645 of CANFUF010000004.1, read as the reverse complement.
GGTGTGTTGGCAGGCAATCGTCGCAGGGGTAAGCAAATTGGCCACATCGAGCACCACCTTGAGGTGGGGTGAGCCGATTTGGTCGAGCAACATGCGTGCCTGTTGGACTGTCTGTACCACATTGCCTGGCTCTGGCTCAAACGCGACTATCACGCCATGGCGCGCTGCCACATCCACCACCGCCCGCACCGCCGTCACCATGGCATCCCAGCTCGCTGGGGTGGTGTTGGCCGGGTGGGCGCGCCACAAATCAGCGGGGTCGCACGTGCCGGTTGATATAGTGACAGTAGCAACGCCCAAATCGACGCAGTGAGGAATTAACTGGGTAATACGGGCAATAACCTGGGTTCGCACTGCCATATCGGGGTGAATCAAATTACCCGTCGCCGATAGCGCCACCATACGCACCCCGTGCGCCGCAAATGTAGCCCGGATGGACGCACATTGCGCGTCATCAAGGTGCGCAGGTAAGGTCGGCAAACCGACGCAGCTCAGGTTAAATTGCACAGCGGCGACCCCAGTTGCCCTGACGGCAGTCAGGATATCGGCAAGTGTCGGGCCGGCAAATGTTTTCGCAAAAATAGCAAGTTGCATATGATTATTGTACACGGTGGTTATTGGTTCGCACAGGATACGCACGACAGATACATGGCGATCTGCATGATATGCCATTTGTCTCACGCAGAGACACGGAGTCGCGGAGTCATTGTGCATTTTCAATTTTCAATTTTCAATTTTCAATTTCCTACTTCCTACTTCCTCCTTCCTCCTTCCTCCTTCCTCCTTCATGAGGGTGTATAATCTGCGCAGAGCATACAACGAAAGGCCACGCAGATGATTCGTGTTGTCGTCCTTAGTTTTTGGCATGTGCACGCCAAAGACTACACCCAAGAAGCCCTCAATCACCCCGATGTCGAACTTGTCGGTATTTGGGATCACGATGTGGCCCGCGGTCAAGCCGCCGCCAGCCAATACGGCGTGCCCTTTATCGCGGATATCAATCAGATCTGGAGTGACACCAGCATCCACGGCGTCATCGTCACCACCCCCACCGCCATGCACCACGAAATCATGTTGGCGGCATCACAAGTGGGCAAGCATATTTTCACCGAAAAAGTCATCGCCGCCACCTTGCACGAAGCCAATTCCATCGTAGCCGCCACCAAACAAGCCAACATCACCTTTATGGTCAACATGTTCCGGCGCTATCATGCCGCCACCATTGCCATCAAAGAAATCATCGATAGCGGCGCCTTGGGTGAATTGACCCTCGTACGGGTGCGCGACTCGCACAACGGCGCCTTGCGCACCCCCGCCGCCCCCAACGGCTGGCTGGTCGAACGCTTTTTTGAGCCATCAGAAGCCATCGGTGGCGTCCTTACCGACCTCTGCCACCCCGTCTATTTGACGCGCTACTTGCTAGGTCGCCCCGCCAGTGTCAGCGCCAGTTATGGTTGGCACACCGGACGGGCCCTCGAAGACAACGCCGCAATCTCGTTGCGCTACTCCAATGGGGCCATCGGGATCGCCGAAACCAGCTTTACCACCCGCTACGCCCCCTTTACCATCGAAGCCCACGGCACCGAAGGCTCGCTGATGTATAACCAAAGTAGCGGCAACGAGCTCAACGAAGAACGCCTCAACCAAGAAGCAGGCATCGCCGTTGATCCCGCCGAACGGGCCTTTGGCTTGCACCGCAAAATCCGCGTGCGCAGCACGCGCCTCGAGGGCGCCACTACCCGTTGGCTGATTACCGAAGTACCGATGGGGATTGATCCGCCCAGTGCCTTTAGTCAATGGGTTGGCCATGTCCAACACGGCACCCACGACCCCGACAATACCGCCCTGGCCCTCGATTTGAGTGCCATCGTCGAAGCCGCCAATATTTCGGCCCGCGATGATCGTGGTGTACGCCTCGACACCCTCGCACAGTAACATCACCCACCCTGATGTGGGCGGTTGTCCACATCAGGGTGGCGCATACATCCTCACCTTTTCCTCATATTGTCCTTATATCGCATTCTTACAATGACAGCGAACGATGCGAAAAACCATAAGGACAGTCATGTCATCTACTACCAAATCAACGCCCATCATCCACACCATGTTCACCAAAGTCCCACAAATCACCTTGTTCTTTTGGATTATCAAAGTGTTGGCCACTACCGTCGGTGAAACCGCCGCAGATTACCTCAACGTCCAACTCAATTGGGGGCTCACCAATACCACCTACGCCATGAGTGGTATTTTGCTTGTGGCACTGGTAGCTCAATTTCGCATGCGAACCTATACTGCGTGGATTTATTGGCTGACCGTGGTGCTGTTAAGTGTGGTGGGTACATTGATTACCGACAATTTAGTCGATAATCTCGGTGTCAGCTTAGTCACGACTACCAGTGTTTTTTCGGTTGCATTAATTGCCGTATTTGTGCTGTGGTATCAATCAGAACGCACATTGTCGATTCATTCAATCACTACAGTTCGCCGTGAAGTGTTTTATTGGTTAGCGATTTTGTTTACCTTTGCCCTCGGCACTGCTGCAGGTGATCTCTTAGCCGAAACACTCAACGTTGGTTATTTATTATCAGCTGGATTGTTTGCGGGAATGATTGCCCTAATTGCATTGGCACATTATCGATTCAAACTCGATGCAATTACGGCATTTTGGGTCGCTTATATTATTACGCGCCCACTAGGGGCATCTATCGGCGATTATCTCTCGCAATTGCCCGAAGATGGGGGATTGGGGCTCGGCACCACGGTCACGAGTGTCATTTTTTTGACCATTATTCTCGGGTTTGTTATTTATCTTGCGATTACCAAAAAAGACCATATCGCACCATCAACCTCCGTCTAAAAACCCGACGTGGCTATTTGCATGTGTGCAAATAGCCACATCAATTCCCCCAAAATCATCTATTGGTTACTTCAGCCGCGCCAATAACGCCGTCGCCGTCGCCTTGCCGCTATTGTAGGCCCCATGCACGGTGGCAAAGTCGTTTTTGGTGTAGGCTTCACCGGCAAAGTAAAGCTGATTACTTACCGGCGTGGCGAGTACGTTGCGGGCATTGAATGAACCGCCCACCGGTACATACGAATACGATCCGTACGCAAAGGGGTCTTGCCCCCAACGCGTCGCCACCATACCATTGCTCACCGCCTTGACACCAAAGGCGTTTTGGACGATTTGGGTCATTTCGGCGGTCAATTGGGCATCAGATTTGGCTTCGAGTGCCAAGGCGCGACTCCCCGCATTAAACGCCATCAAGGCGGGGATACCGAGAGGCCCATTGAGTGGGATAAATTGATACCAGCTATGCGGGTCTGTCCCTGCCAACGTAAATGTGGTGTAAGTCGTACCCCAAAACGCCGTATCAAATTTGAGCACACAGCGATCAAGCACCCCCATCGCCAATTGGCCAATGGCTTGGGTATAACTAGCCGGCAACGCTGGGGTAAACTTGATTTTGCCAGCCTTTAGCACACCGAGTGGTACCGTCACGATTACCGCTTTGGCTTGCCATGTTTTGGTACCAGCACTAACGGTAACCCCACTCGGGCTCCAGGCAATTTGGTCGATGATAATCCCCAGTTCAATCGGGACGTTTTTGGCAAGCAAGGCGGGAATGCCGTCATAGCCACCCACGACAAATTTATTCCCACCCGAATACAAATCATTGCCAGAATCATACGCCTTGAGCGATAATTTTTCGGCTTCGACCGCACTATCATCATCGACCATTTGGGCCACCATTACATCAAACAAGCGTTTATCGGTGGCCGATAAGCGGATATATGCCGGCACTTTGTCAAGTGCCGCACGCAACGAAATATCTTGGGAGAGCCCACCTGCTGTGCCCAGCGCCGTCGCCAGAATCGAATCAAATCGATTGTATTGGCTGTCAAGAGCATTACCCGTCATTTTGGTCTTTTGCACCAAATCAATCAGTTGTTCTGTATTTTCTTCGGGGTCAGCAATGGTGCGTATATTGGCTTGCTGGGCAAGGGTGGTGATGGGGTTGCCTGTGGCGGTTTCGATCCAATTCGCACCTAATTCAATCGGCGCACCCCAATTACGCCAGCTCCAGACGCGGCCACCGACTCGTTGACGCGCCTCGAGGATACGCACTGTTTTGCCCGCAGCCATCAATGATTGTGCAGCAGCGAGCCCTGCCATGCCAGCACCGATAATCAGGACATCATCGGCGCCTGCGACCGCTCCTTTGAGACCATGGGGAATCGTCGGAGCGACCTGGTGGCTGGCCATGGTTCCACAACTACTCAGTACTGCCCCTTGGGTCACCAATCGCAAAAATGTTCGCCGTTGCATGATATCTGCTTTCGCTTATTGAATTTATCTAGACACTAGACGCAATAAATAGACTACTCGTTCCATATCATGCATAATTATGTTTATTTTGTAAAATTACCACCGTACCGGTAATTCTTTGAGGCCGCGTAATTCAATCGCCGAACGCCACGTCAAATCAGCAACTGGGACTGCTAATTGCAGTTGGGGCAAACGTGCCAACAACGTGGTAACGGCAACTTCACCTTCGAGGCGCGCCAAAGGGGCTCCGAGACAATAGTGAATTCCTTGGCTAAAAGCCATGTGTTTGGCTTCGTCACGAGTTACATCAAACGACTCGGCATTAGACAACCATTGGTCGTCATGATTGGCAGAAGCCAACAAGAGTTGCAAATGCGTGCCACGCGCAATCGGGACACCGGCGATTTCCATATCGACACTGGCATAGCGATTGACGAGTTGCACCGGGTTGGCATAGCGCAACATTTCTTCGATGGCAATAGGGATGTGGGCAGGCGTTCGATGCAACCACATATATTGTTCAGGGTGTTGCATCAACGCCAACATACCATTGCCAATCAAATTGACCGTCGTTTCGTGACCAGCAATCAACAACAAAATAGTCGTACTAATCAATTCAGCCTCAGATAGTTTGTTGCCCTCGTGAGTCGCCACAATCAACTGACTCACCAAATCATCTCCCAAGTTTCTGCGGCGTTGCGCGATTAATTTACGCATATACAGCACCAACGGCAAGACTTGACGCCCAGCCACAGTGCTTTCGCTACTCAGCGTCCCCGATGCGATAATAGCATTCGACCATTCGTGGAATTTGGCATGATCACTGCTCGGCACCCCCAACATCTGAGTAATCACGGTTATGGGCAATGGCAACGCAAAATCACGAATCAAATCCATGTGCCCTTGATGCGCCACCTGGTCAATCAGTTGATTGGCAATCGTGGTAATTGAATCACGCATTTGAGCGATGTATTTGGGCTTAAACGCCTCACTGGCCAGCTTGCGCAAGCGGGTATGATCGGGCGGATCGGCGCGGAGCATATTGCTCGCACTAAACACCGATTGCATGAGCCGTGACCACCGACTGGCCGTACGGGCATTGTTGATGTTTTTCACCAAACGGGCGTCTTTCAAGGCGGGAACAACATCGACGTAGCGGGTCACCAACAATACCGGTGTCCCATCAGGTAAAGTCGTCGGATATACCGGCGTCAGCGCCCGAATCCGCGCGTAATCAGCATAGGGATTTACTCTGTACGTAGCATTTCCAAATAACCCACTATTGTGATTTGTCATATGACTATTCTCCTTTAATCAATTTACTATAAAATGCACAGACTCTATTCGTCAATTTTTTCCAAAAAAACGAACATTCTCTTGATATTTACTTCACTATTTTTTCATAATGACCATAAAACAACCTATTCGTGAGCCACACCCTAACACACGTACAGGTATTTTTGCTCAAGAGGGTGATTCGTGCTACGCTGAGGACATTCATTTTTTCTACCAAAAGGTGCCATCTATGTCGCGCAAACTCCGTATTTTGCAAGTAGGGTGTGGCGGTCGCGCCCAATCACACATCGCCGCCATGTTGGCCAGCGATGTGGTAGAACTCGTCGCATTATGTGAATTAGACCCTGCGCGTTTAGCCGCCACCGGCGACAAATTTGCTATCGCCACACGCTATACCGACATGGCCACCGCCATTGCCCAAACCAAACCCGACTTGGTCGACATCGTTACCCCGCCCCACATCCGCCTGAGCATCGTGCAAGCTGCGATTGATGCCGGAGCACCGGCGATTTTGATCGAAAAACCCATCGCCCTCTCGCCCTCAGAATGTCGCGCCTTGACCGCCCTCGGCGAAAATCGGCTGATTGCCGTCAATACCCAATACCAATGGATGCCCCATTGGCAACAGATTTGGGACATGCTCCGCGCCGGCGCCCTCGGGCAGGTGCGCGCTATCCGGGCCAGTACCGGCGTCAATATCCTCGAACAAGGGCCACATATCCTCGATTTGGCACTAACCGCCGCCGCCCTCAGCGATTTGCCCGACCCACAGTGGGTGATGGCCAATTGTGACGGCGTCGAATATTTCGCTACCACACCCGTCCCTGCCGACACCAGCGCCGTCATCGGCATGGGGTATGCCCGGTTGTGGTTCAACGCCGGCGCCTCGGCGCCACTTGTCCCCGACGAATCGGTGATTTGGTACCAACAACAAGTCGAAATCATCGGCGCACGGGGGCGCATCTGGGTATCGCTCAACCAAGGGTGGACGGCCTGGATTGACGGCGTCTTTAGCCAAGGCGCTACCGGCTGGCCCCACGACGATGAACTGGCCCAAGGAGCACTGTTTGCCCACCTACAACGAGTGCTGGTCGGTAACGAAAACTGGCAAATGTTCCCCACCCGCATCCAAGTTGCCGCCCGCAATCAAGGGGTCATGTTTGCCTGTTATGCCTCGGCCATCAGTGGCAAGCGGGTAGAGATTCAACCGGATTGGGACGATGCCATCGTACCCGGGATTGTACGCGCCTAAATCGCCCTTCATCAACAAAAATCTCCCCACCGACAGTGTGTCGATGGGGAGATTTTTGTATATTCATTTGACGTCAGCGGGATCATCAACCCAGCGCACTTTGTCAGCGATAGGGCGCCGTTGGCCGGCGGGCCACGCGATAGCAGGATGCCCCACATAAAAAAATCCATACAGCTTAGTGTCTGGGGCAAACCCCACGACGGTGGCCACGCTGGGGTGGAGCACCACCGCGCCGCTGGTCCATTTACTGGCCAGTCCCAAGGCGCTCGCCATCAGATGCATGTTTTGCACAGCGCTGCCAAAGGCAATCAAATCTTCCCATTCGGGCATTTTTTGGCTTGGTTGCATCCCCAACGCAATCCACACCGGCGCCTGCCATACCCGCTGACTCTGGGCCAATTCACCGGCACTGCCCGCAGGTTGAGCGGGGTTCAATGCCTGGAAGGCTGCCCCAAAGGCGTCGCTCAATTCTTGACGTGCGGCGCCACGATAAACCACAAAGCGCCACGGTTCGGTTTTGCCATGACTCGGAGCCCAATTGGCGGCTTCAAGAAGTTGGGTAATTGCCCCACGGTCAACGGGGTCAGTGATGATATCTTTGAGGGCAAAACTACGCCGATTGGCCAAGACATTCAACAACCGGGGCGCAGATGAGTCATCACGGTCAAATGCCGGAGATACGTCTATCACAGGAGTTGGTTCGCTGGTCATATGCGTGAGGTATCTTTCATTTACACCGATAAGGTCACAACGTATTATTCATGACTAAAAATAGCTGCCAACGAACAAGCCAACGTCTACAACCGATCCAGCACCTGTTTCGCTGTCGCAATGCCACTGTTGTAGGCTCCATGCACCGATGATGGGTCGGTATTGGTGTAGGCCTCACCTGCCAAATAGAGTTGGTCGCTAATCGGTTTGGCAAGCACCTTGCGGGCATTGATCTCGCCACCCACTGGCACATATGAATACGAGCCACGGGCAAAGGGATCTTGGCCCCAGCGGGTAATCACCATGTCGACCACAGTTGGTTCTGCATCAAAAGCTGCTTTGATGACAGCCAACATTTCGGCTTTGATTGCGTCGTCACTTTTGGTTTCAAGATTCCAAGCGGTGCTCCCCGAATTAAAGGCCGCCAAGGCGGGGATGCCCAACGGGCCATTAAGGGGGATGAATTGGTACCAGGCTGCTGGGTCAGGTCCAGCCACGCTAAAGGTAGTATATTCTGTATCCCAAAACACTTTATCAAATTTCATTACACAGCGATCGAGTAGTCCCATTTCGAGTTGCTTCAGCGCATTGGTGTATTTGGCCGGCAAGGCTGGCTCAAAAGCAATACTTTGGGCTTTGAGAACCCCCAACGGCACTGTCACAATCACCGCATCGGCTTCCCAGACACGCTCACCGGCACTCACCTGCACGCCATCATTATTCCAGCGAATTTTGTCAACGATGGTTTCGTATTCGATGGGGGTATCGCCAGCTAGCATGGTGGGGATACCGTCATAACCGCCAATCACAAATTGATTGCCACCGCTATAGGCGGCTTCAGCAGCATCATAGCCAATCCACGACAATTTATCGGCTTCGACCCCATAGTCATCATTGACCACTTGAGTCAATGTGCTTTCGATGAGGCGGCGGCGATTCGCATTAAGTTTTTTATAGGCTGGCAAGGCGTTCAATGCATCGCGCAAACTGGCATCTTGATTAGGGTCACGATCTTCGGCCGCAGTATTCAGACTATCAAGCATGTTTTCAACTTGCGTATAAAGTCCTTCGGCTTCCGATTCACTCAGCTCATGCCCCGCCACGGTATCGATAAACAATTCATTGGCTTCTTCGGGGTCAGCGTGGGTGGCCACACCCGCTTCTTTGGCGAGTTTGACGAGTGGGTTGCCTTTGGCCGTTTCGATCCAGTTGGCGCCGAGCTCAACCGGTGCGCCCCACTTGCGCCAACTCCACATCCGCCCGCCGATGCGATTACGGGCTTCGATGATGCGTACTGTTTTGCCGGCGGCCCGCAACGTCGCAGCCGCCGCCACACCGGCAATCCCGGCGCCGATAATCAGCACATCGACGGCCGTATTATGCGTGGCTTTCGTTGACTTGAGTGGTTTATCGGGTGTGGTGGTAGTGGTGGCTGCGCTCCCACAGCTAGCAAGGATGAGGCTGTGGAGCAATAAGCGTCCAAAATGGCGACGTTGATTCATGGCTGTTTATCCTGCTAATTCTTCGATAAGTTCTTTGATGAGCCGCTCTGACAGCAATGTCTCACCAAGTTCTGGGGCGGGTTTGACCCCTTCAAGGAGCAAAAAATCACGAATGTGTTGGGCATGTTCCGTCAGTAATTCTGGCGTCAAAATTTCGTTCAGTCGCACATTCATCATGCACCTCGTTGCAGTTTTTTTCATTGTACACCGATAATATCATTTTTTACCGACAATCGGCACAGTAGCACAGATTAGTTTGGGTACACAATGCTATTGTATAATGCCTAAATGACCACACCAGAATACCGAATCTACCTCTGCCATGGACCGTTTTGTCATGGCGAAACCTTGCGCCCTACATTAGTCAATGCCCTTGAACAAGCCAATCTCACCGCACGTTGCGATGTGCGGGCCAGTGGTTGCCAAGGACGGTGCGACGACGGCCCCAATCTGACGATTTGGCCGGGGCCCATCCGTTATTGTCGCCTCACCCACCACCATGTCACTACCATCGTCACCCAGCATCTTGGGCAACAACAAATCGTCGACGCCTTGCTCCATCCCAGTTCCCGCCGGACCCTACCCGAATAATAATGTGGAATATGCTACAATACATGCAGTTTTACTTATTGAATAAGCATGTAGGTTATCATGGCGTTATTTTCACGCAATAGTTTCAGCGAAGCCCAAATCCTCGATGCCTTGCGCACCGTCCAAGAGCCCGAATTGGGTGGCGATTTGGTGTCGCGCAAAATGATCCAAAACGTGGTTATTACTGGCGACAAAGTCAGTTTTGCCATCGAGTTAACCACCCCGGCCTGCCCACTCAAGCACGAAATCCGCACGTCTTGCGAAGAAGCGCTGACGAGCATCGCCGGAGTAGCGCTCGACAATATCACCATCGAATTCACCGCCCAAGTTAAACCCCGCGGTGGCATCATCGACAAAGCGGCCATCCCCGGCGTCAGCCACGTCATTGCCGTATCTGCCGGCAAAGGTGGCGTGGGCAAATCGACCGTAGCGGTCAATTTGGCGACCGCCTTGGCCCGCGAAGGCGCCAAGGTTGGCTTGCTCGATGCCGACATTTATGGACCGTCGATTCCTTTGATGATGGGCGTGACCGGCCAACCCGAAGCAGAACCCGGCCCCGACGGCCAACCACGCATGATCCCCCTGCAAGCCCATGGCATCAAACTGATGTCGGTAGGTTTTTTGGTTGACGAAAGTCAGCCGGTGATTTGGCGCGGCCCGATGGTATCGCAACTGCTACGCCAATTCCTCTACCAAGTCGATTGGGCGCCCCTCGATTATTTGATTATCGACATGCCCCCAGGCACCGGCGATATCGCCTTGACGTTGGCGCAATCGCTGCAAAACGTCGGCTTGACCGGAGCCGTCACGGTCACCACCCCCCAACAAGTGGCGGCGATTGACGTCGTCAAAAGCATGGAGATGTTCCGCAAGGTCAACGTGCCGTTGCTGGGGTTGATTGAAAATATGGCCTACTTCATCGCCCCCGATACCGGCGCCCGCTACGACATCTTTGGCAGTGGCGCCGCCGCCGGCTTGGGTGAGCGCTTGGGCGTGCCCCTGCTCGGTCAAATCCCCTTGGGGATGAGCATCCGCGCCGGTGGTGACGAAGGGCGCCCTGCAGTCCTCAGTGACAACCAAGACGCCTACGCCGATGTGTTCCGTACCATTGCCCAACGGCTAGCCGCCCGCGTCAGCGTCCTCGAAAACGTCTAGTTTTGTGATGGTGATGGGGCGTGTACTGCGCTCCATTGCCGCGATTCACCACTGCCCAGCTTCGTTTTTTTATAAAAACAACTACCCACCAACATGAAGCAGAGACGCATGTTGCCATGCGCAGATGGTGATGTACGGGGAGGATAATGCCCGATGCAATACGAAGAAAACCGCCTGCAACCGATATCCCTCATCGACCCGCTCACCACGCCGCGGCCACGCTATGCCAGTGACCAACCGGCCCACGACAATTATGGCCGGCGCATCGATTATTTGCGCATTTCATTGACCGACCGCTGCAATCTGCGTTGCGTCTATTGCATGCCCGAACACGGCATGCAGTTCATGCCCAAAGACGAATTACTCAGCAACGACGAATTAATTCGGGTCATCCGCACCACCGCGGCGGTTGGCTTCCGCAAAATCCGCTTAACGGGCGGTGAGCCCACCTTGCGCCGCGACTTGGTGTCGCTGGTGGCGCAAATCAAAGCCATCCCCGGCATCGAACATATCGCCATGACCACCAATGCCGTCAAACTGGCTCCCATTGCCGCCGACCTCAAAGCCGCCGGACTCGACCGCGTCAATATCAGCATTGACTCACTCAACGCCGAGCGCTTCAAAAACATGACCCGCGGTGCCAAACTGAGCGACGTGTGGGCGGGGATTACTGCCGCCGAAGCCGCCGGATTGTTGCCCATCAAGCTCAACATGGTGGTGGTGCGCGGGCTCAACGATGACGACGTCATCGATGTGGCGGCCTTGACCCTCGAGCGGGCCTGGGACATTCGCTTCATCGAAGTGATGCCCCTTACCGGCATTGCCGATGTCGCCAACGACGGGGTAGTCCCCAGTAGCGAATTAATTGCGCGCGTCGAAGCCGAATTTGGGCCACTGGCCGATTTGGGCATGCATGCCGCCGACCCCGCCCACCGCTACCAGATTGCCCACGCCAAAGGGAGTATTGGCTTTATTAGTTCGGTCAGCGAGCCGTTTTGTAGTACCTGCAATCGCATGCGCCTCACCGCCGACGGGCGCTTACACCTCTGCTTGTTGCGTGATGACGAAGTCGACCTACGGGCGGCCCTGCGTGCCGGTGTCGATGACGCCGAACTGATGCAGATTGTGCGCCACGCCGTCGCCATCAAACCGTGGGGGCATGGCTTGTCCGAAAATATTTTGCCCACCATCCGCGGTATGTCAGCCCTCGGGGGTTAGGTCGTGGGGCGTCCAGCGTTTGGTCGCTGATTGTGCCAGCCGGTGCGTCGACAATGGCCGGCCGAGGAATTGCTCGGCGGCCACGATAACCGTCTGGGCCTGTTGCTCTGCGCCATCACTGATAGGGCTATCCCACAAGCCTAATTGCGCCGGAAAATCCCCTAGTTGCGATACCCCCACCCCCACCAAGCGGATCGACCGTTTGCCATCCCACAGATAACAAAGTAAATCATGCACCCGGGCATAGATTTCGTCGCCACGGTCAGTGGCGCGTGGCAAGCGGGCTTGACGCGCCACCGCTTCGCGCATATCCCAGCGAATCCGACAACTCACCACATAGCAGCGCAACTGCTTACGCTGTAAGCGGCGTGCCAGCTCATACGCCAACGTCAGCAACGTACTTTCGACCACCAGCACATCGCTGGTATCGCGCATGAAGGTCGTTTCGTGCGAAAGTGATTTTGGGGGGCGCGCAAATACCAAGGGCGTATGGTCGATACCCCGGGCCCAGCGGATCAGTTCGTTGGCTTGGCGGGGCGAAAAATTCGCCCGGATATCGGCTTCACGCGTCCATGCGATTTCGCCGAGCGTCGCAATCCCCAAAGCATGCAGACGTTGGGTCGTTTTGGGGCCAATCCCACACAAGGTATCGACGGGTAATGGTGCGAGGAATCGCGCTTCGGCACCCGTGGCTACCGCATACAGCGCCCGTGGCATCTTGCCACTACGGGCTTGTTTTTTGCCGATATCGGTGGCTGCTTTGGCCACGAGTTTGTTGCTGGCGATGCCACACGACAGCGATAGGTGCAATTCGTGCGCCACGCGGGTTTGCACGCGCTGGGCAATCAGCATGGGTGATTCACGCAGATCGGACAAATCCACGTAGGCTTCGTCGATCGATGCTTGCTCGACGAGGGGAGTTTCGGCCAACAATACCTGCATCACATCTGCGGCGGCAGCGGCATAATCGGGGTAGCGTGGCCGCACCACGATGATGTCACGACAGAGTTGTTGGGCTCGCGATGTGGGAGTGCCGGCCTTGATGCCATAGGCGCGGGCAGCATACGAAGCCGTCGCCACCACGCCCCGTTCGTCGGCCCGCCCCGCCACCACAAAGGCTTTGCCGGCCAAGGTGGGATTACGGCGCTGTTCGACGGCACAAAAAAAGGCATCAAGGTCGACGTGCATAATCGTACGCATCGTGATTCCTTTTCGGTAGAAATTGTTCTGCTTTAAATTAGCACATATGTTCTATTTTGTCTATGTACAATTATCGTACAGCCTACAATTGCCGTTTTTTTGCGTGCGATTCCATTCATCGTAGCCCACGGTAGCAATAATAGAAACACGGTTGTCAGTTTTTATTATCTCTGCTATACTACCTGCACGAATACGTTCGTATTCGATATTTTTTGTTTACTAGAGGAGGTCAGAGATGACGTTGCTCGACCAGAACATTCAGCTCCGTGAGTTTGTGCCAGCTGCACCGACCATCAATATCACCCCAGCTGCAGCCGAACGGCTCGCCAGCATGATGCAAGAGCGTGATTTGACCGACTATGCCTTGCGCGTATTTGTGTCGGGTGGCGGTTGCTCAGGCATGCAATACGGCATGACCTTCGACAACGAGCCCCGCGAAGGCGACACCACCTGGACGGCACACGGCCTCAACGTAATGCTTGACCCCATCAGCGCCCGTTACTTGACCGGTGCCACCATTTCGTTCCAACAAGACAACATGCTCCAAGGCGCCTTCAAAATCGACAACCCCAATGCCCAATCAAGCTGTGGCTGTGGCCATTCGTTCCGCTCCAAAGAAGAGGGCGGCGAAGATGCAGACGAGTACAGCAACGGCGGCGGTTGTGGTAGCTGCGGCAGTCACTAATCGTTGTTAGTCACACAACACCTCTTCGCGATGCGAAGGGGTGTTGTTGTGTTTTATGACACAGTTAGCGTCACGGCACAATCAGGTGTGGATAATTATGTTAATATATTTACCTTTAATTATGGAGTCACATGATGAGCACACATCCACTCTATAGCCAACTCACTGTCGAAGAAGTGGCGGCGATGCGCCAACGCAACGAACCATTCATACTTATCGATGTCCGTGAACCACACGAATACGCCATCGCACACATTGATAGCACCGTACTCCACCCCATGAGTGCACCACTCGACTGGGCTGCCGCAATCGATCGTGAAACGCCAATTGTGGTAATGTGTCATCATGGTATGCGGAGCGCTCATGTCGCAGCTACCCTCATACAACGTTTTGGATTCCGCAGTGTTGCCAATATGAGTGGCGGTATCGATGCATGGTCGCTGCTTATTGATACCAATATTCCACGCTACTAAAATTAACCACTATTCAATTCCCTCATGGTAGGCATGGGTTCCTACACGCGCCACCACGAAAGGGATATTATGCAACTTACTGATTTAATCTATCTCCGTTGTCCCACCTGCCACGCCGCCCTCCATCTGCATATTGGTGATGGAATCAATGGCAGTGTGCGCTGTGCAAACAATACGCATACCTATTTAATCCGTCAAGGTATCCTCGACTTGCTTGCACGCGCGCGCCCAAGCAGCATGGCAGCCTGGAGCAACGAATGGCGGCTAACCGCATGGGCGTATGAACGGATATGGCGTCCGTATGCGCTAAGCATCCTTAGCGGTACGTCATTTGGCTATGACCGCGAACAAGCCATTCTCGATGGACCATTCGCGCATACCCGCGGATTAGTCGTGGATCTTGCCTGTTCCAACGGACTCTATGCCCGTATTATCGCTAAATCCTACCCTCAAAAATCCGTCATGGGCATCGACCGCTCCATGCCCATGCTCATCGAAGCCCAACGCCGTGCCGTGGCCGCCCGGCTCCCGATTAGTTACATCCGCGCAGATGCCCGCACCTTACCGATGCGCGGTGGCGTTGCCGAAGGCATCGTGGTAGGGGGATCCCTCAACGAAATGGAAGGCATCCCCCAAGTATTTGCCGAAATTTCACGGATTGCCGCCCCTACCAGTACCTTGGTCAATATGGCACTTATCCGCTCCACGACGTTTTTTGGCAAAATAATCCAAGCGGTACTTGCACCCGGGGGGATTACATTTTTTGACCCCGCCGCAATGACGACCCAGCTGGCGCATTATGGCTGGCACATCCAATCAAGTACGATTACCGGAATCGTCTGGTTTATCAGTGCCACCCGTACAGGAGCCTAAATCATGGCCAAAGCAGAATTAGTATTTATCGCCACTGCAGACGGTGTATTGACCTTGAGCAATCCTGGCGGTATCGGGCGTTGGCTCAAAGCGGGCCATACCCTGCAATCACATCCCATCGTCGCAATCTGGGCCAACCCACTCGACCCTACCATGCTCATCGCAAGTGGACCGACCGCCAGCTGGCGGAGCACTGATGGGGGCCAACAATGGCACCCCATCAGCATGCCACCAATGCACCAATTCATTGCCTCACGCACCACACCCGCACGCATCGTGGCGCATGATGGCACGCTGGCGTATATCAGTCACGACACCGGCATGACGTGGCACCCTCTGGGCAATGCGACCCAACTCAGTACCGGTGGCGATATTATTTGGTATGGCGATGCAACCACCGGTCAGCTCAGTAGCGATGGCGGACTGACGTGGCATGGCACCCCTAACGGCCAAACCATCTCCCTCAGTAACGATGGCACACAACGCCTCACCCGTACCAGCGATCAGCAATGGATAATCGCTAGCGGGGATATCCCCCCACCACCGGCCAATTGGCAGGCGGTAGCGATTTTGGCCGGCACTCCGCTAACAATCCTCGGGGTCGTCGACTATCATTTGTATGGCTACCACACCACATGGTACGCCAGTGAACCCACCATCACCCCCCGCGTCATCCACGCCACAACCTACCACCCCGATCGTGTGTGGATCGGTGATGATAGCGGTACGGTATGGTATAGCGAAAATCGTGGCCTCGATTGGCTCACAATCCGTACCGGCTTCCCCACCATCAATGCTATCGCAAGTGCCCGGCTTATCTAACCATATCACGATTGTGTGCTTTTTTGTCAAAAAAATACGTGGCACGACGTGAATTGGTGTCCATCATATTTTCCTATCGCCACCTATCGATATGCTCGTGGTGTCACAAAATCACCACCTCCCCGCAATGCGCATCACTTGCATCCATGTCGTCGCAAAATCAGCAAAAATCATCGGAATTTATCGCGCGTACATTGCGACGTTATGTGATATACGTGGGATATCATATTGTTTTGGTTATGCGTAAAAATTTTATCATTAATCTGTGCATCCCTACACAAAACATTGACAAAATATGTGCATCATGCTATAGTTGCGCAGTAGCCCACCTACTGGGGCAAAAGGAAGTGCAATTATGGCAATACCTCCATCTCTGACGCAGCTATCGCTTGCGCCGGTATTCAACACGAAGGCGGTGGCGCTCGAGACTTCCGTGCCACCAGATACCTTCCGAGCCTGGGAACGACGCTACGGTGTACCCTGTCCCCAACGCACCCAAGGTGGGCATCGCTTGTATTCAGAGCGTGACATCGCGATAATTCGCTGGTTACGTGACCGTACCGCCGAAGGCATGAACATCAGCCATGCCGTGATGTTGCTCAGCAATGTCTTAGAGGACGAAGAAACTCTGCCTGCCGCGAATATCACGCGTGGACTAGACCAATTAGTCCAAGAACTGACCCGTACCCTAACGAGTTTTGATGCGGGTGCATCCGATCGCTTGTTAAGCGAGGCTTTTTCGCTCCATCCATTCGAGCAAGTATTACTCGAATTAATCCAACCCGTGATGGTCGAAATCGGCGAGCGCTGGCACCGTGGCGAAATCAACATTGCGTCGGAGCATTTTGCAACCGAGTTTATGCGCCGCAAACTCGCCAGTCTGATTAATATTTTCGAGACGGTTGCGACCCGCGAGACTATTATCGTCGGCTGTGCCCCCAATGAACCCCACGACATGGGGATTTTGTTTGCCAGTCTCTTTTTGGTACGGCGGGGCTGGAAGGTCATCTACCTCGGAGCTCGCGTACCTTTGAGTGATTTGCTCGAAACTATCACCAAAGTACACCCAGACATGGTTTGTTTGTCAGCCACGACCATCGAGGCCGCACATTCACTGCAAGAAGTTTCCGTCGCTATCCAAAAAACCTACCCGCAGATGCGTTTCGGGTATGGTGGTCGGATTTTTAATCTCGAACCAACATTATGCACCACCATACCGGGACACTTTCTCGGCCACGATGCCCGTGAATTAACTGAAAATGTCGCAGTACTATTAGCGCGGTCAACCTAAAACTATGCCACTCTTTGCCCTCGTAGCGCACCATGACGAATTGTCGCTACGAGGGATGTACACTTCCCTATATCTATCTGCATATGTAATGTAGGGTATTTGTAGAATTTTCGTTTTCTGCATTACACCAAATGATGCTGATATTATGCTATCATTGTCATATTCTCATATCTGCATATATTCATCATTAATCACAATACGCAATACACGTATGCCTAGTTGTGTGCAATTTTGGTCTATGCTGCTTAATGCTATACGACCCGGCGAAAGAGACACTATGTTAACACAACATACCGAAACCGTGTTGCGTCCGCCCGCTGGCGATGCAACAGCCTTATTAGATAGCCTAAAACGTTTTATTGACCATAGCGATCATTCACGGGTCATCAATGATTATCATACAATTACCGATGCAGAACGTGCGGCGGCCTATACCACGTGTGTGGCAATGACCCGCCACCACTCCAAAAGTTTTTATTTGAGTACAGAATTACTCCCCCCAGCCAAACGCCAAGCAATCCGTGCACTCTATGCGTTTTGTCGCACCAGTGACGATATCGTCGACCAAGCCGCCGCTGGCACTGCCCCCCATGCCTTGGCCCATTGGGTCAATCTCGTTCATCATCGCGCCACGCCGCACAACAATCCCGTCTTGATTGCCTGGCACGACACCGTGGCCCGCTACAATATTTCACAAGAACTTATCGACGAATTATTAGCCGGTATTGCCATGGATCTCACTGTGACACGCTACGCCACCTTTGCAGATTTGTGGATGTATTGCTACCGGGTCGCCTCTGTGGTCGGCTTGATTTCGATGCAAATCATTGGCCATGTCGAAGAAGCAGTCGATTATGCCGTCAAATTAGGTGTAGCGCTCCAGCTCACCAACATCTTGCGTGACATCGGCGAAGACGCTGGCCGCGGACGCATCTACATCCCCCAAGAAGATTTAGTGGCATTTGGGGTTGACGAAGCCGAAATATTTGCGCACCAACGGAGCCCGCGATTCAAAGCCTTGATGCGCTTCCAAAGTGCCCGCGCGCATGCCTTGTATGAAGAATCCTGGCCAGGGATTGGCTTGCTCAACCCCGATAGTAGTCTGGCAATTGCCGCAGCTGCAACAATTTATCGTGGCATCCTCGATAGCATTCATCAGCATGATTACGATGTATTTAGCAAACGCGCCTTTGTGCCGTTTTTGCGCAAAATGGGCTTACTCTGGCAGGCGCGGCAACGCCTCAAACGGGATTTTCAATGATGACAACGATGCCCCAACGTCTATGGCCCACCTGGCCGTATCGTGTATTCCTGGTGGTGCTTTTTTTTGGACCACCCGCCGCGGCCCTGTTTATTGCCACCGGGTTACCCATTATGACCGACCTTGGGTGGTTCGCCCATAATCTACTCAGCACCTATGTCTGTCCCACACCAGCCAAATCATATGAATTACTCGGCGCACCGATGGCTGTGTGTACCCGTTGCTGGGGTGCCACCATCGGTTTGTGGCTGGCGTGGTTTGGCGTACAGTGGGGGCAACGCCAACAATCATTGCCCCGTTGGTTTGGGTGGCACTGGACGCTCCGTCTCATCACCGCAGCCATCCCATTTGGTTTGTGGTGGCTCGAAATCCATTACTGGCCAGCGGCCAGCTACGAAGTATTGTTGGTCAATGGTGCCATTGCAGGGAGCACTGCCGGCCTGTTTTTTTGTTCGTTGTGGCCTGGTCTCATCAACTCATTCCAATCACGGTAATAGCCATTATAATAATATTGTTGCACCATCGACTATTGTGACAGCCCCTTTAAAAAATGGAGTTTTCATGCCACGGCATATCGCCATCACCGGAGCGAGCGGCATCATCGGCAGTGCATTGAGCCACGCGCTCATCAGCCGCGGCGACCACGTCGTTGCCTTTACCCGCAATCCACAACACCAAGGCACACTACCAGCAGCCGCACAGCGCATTCTATGGAATCCACGTGACACCCAGGCCACCGCAACCGCACTTGCAGACTGTGACACTATCGTCAATTTAGTCGGCGCCTCAATCGCCGGCACCCGCTGGACACCAGCCTACAAACAACTCTTGTCCTCGAGTCGTGTGGCATCTACTCAGCAATTATTGGCGGCAGTAGCACACATACCCCACAAACCAACCACGTTTATTTCGTCATCAGGCGCGGGGTATTATGGCATAAATGCAATCGCAACGACCGAAGAAGCCCCTGCAGGCACAGATTTTTTGGGCAAATTATGTGTTGATTGGGAATCTGCCGCTGCCCCTGCCCAGGCACTCGGCATGCGTAGTGTAATTCTCCGTACCGGCGTAGTCCTCGCTAGTACGAGTGGTGCATTGCCCCTGATGGCCTTGCCGTTTCGATTTTTTGTGGGCGGCCCAGTCCTCCCTGGCACCCAAATGATTTCGTGGATTCATATCACCGACATGGTGCAATTATTGCTCTGGTCGATCGACAACGAACACGCCACCGGCATCTATAACGCCTGTGCGCCA
Organism: Roseiflexaceae bacterium; assembly: GCA_947450095.1. Lineage (GTDB taxonomy): Bacteria > Chloroflexota > Chloroflexia > Chloroflexales > Roseiflexaceae > UBA965. The sequence goes on along the minus strand of CANFUF010000004.1, from coordinate 36,731 downwards.
CACCCTGTCAACAATCACACCCTGAGTAGCGCCATTGCGCAACGGCTCCATCGCCCGTCATGGCTTCCCGTACCGCAATTTGCGTTACGGTTATTGTTTGGCGAAATGGCCGATGCACTGCTTATTGGTGGGCAATCGGTTACATCAGCCCGCTTAGCCGATGCAGGGTTTTCCTTTCGCTACCCCACCATTGATACGGCATTGGCTAATATATGGTAAATAAACAACAAAATCTTTGGGTACTGGGATTGCTCATCTTGCTGGTCGGATGTAGTTATCGCCAGAGCACTTTTCATAGTCAATTAGATTTTGCGAGCGCTACAGAAGTACCAGTAGTACCGACGGCGATACACGAAAAACTGCCACGCACCCCGTTCCCCACACGAGCGGCAGTAAGCTTACTCGATGCCACTGCAGCCGCACCGTTGGCGGCAATTGAATCACAAACGATGCGGATTTTTCAACAAACCGTACCCGCCGTGGCCAGCATCGACATCACATTTAGTCATCCTGCGCTTCATCCTGGCGATGCCCCACGCAGTATGGTGATATCCCAAGGCAGTGGGTTTTTGTATGATGATCAAGGCCATGTCGTCACCAATGCCCATGTGGTCAGTGATCGCAATGATTATCTGGTACGGTTTGGTACGAGTAGCGAAATCACCGCGACGGTGATTGGACGTGACGAAGCCAGTGATTTGGCAGTACTCGTGTTGTCACAACCCGTCGACATTGCCCCATTGCAGCTGAGTCAACGCACCCCCATGACGGGCATGTGGGTAATGACCATTGGCAACCCACTTGGATTGCGTGACACCATGACCCTCGGAACAATTAGTGCCGTTGGGCGCACACTTGATGGCAATCCGAATCCGAATATTCTCCAAATTGATGCCGCCGTAAACCCAGGCAGCTCTGGTGGTGTCCTAATTGATGTCAATGGAGCAGTTCTGGGCATTACCACCGCCATCCAAAGTAGTAGTGGGAGCTTTGAAGGGATTGGCTATGCCATACCTGCCGACGCCATTCGCCAAATGATCCCCATACTCATTGGACATTAGTGGGCGCAACGTCTACCCAGATTTTTCATACATGACAAAACTCTCGCGCACAGCATCTGCGCATTACCGTATCTAATTTATATTCATCAAGCGCTGACTTTAGAGATCACGAATCCATTGGGAGGGGCGTTGAATGACCTGCGGTAATAGGTGCAAATATTGCGCTTGGGGCATCCAAAACGCCCCAAATTGGGCCAAATGCGGTGTCACCCACTGGGTATCAAGGATGACAAAACCGCCCCGCCGTAAGCGTTCGACTAAGGCGATCAAGGCGACTTTGCTGGCGTCGCGGGCCTGACTAAACATACTTTCGCCGGCAAACAGTCCCCCAAGTGCCACGCCATACAATCCCCCCACCAGTTCACCATCAAGCCACGTTTCGACACTATGGGCGTAGCCGAGCTGGTGCAGTTGGGTATACACAGCCACAAATTCAGGCGAAATCCAACTGCCTGGTGATTCGGGGCGTGGTAAGGCACAGGCCTGCATCACCGCACTAAATGCCCGGTCGCTCGTAACGGTATACCGTGGTGAGCGGTATGTCCGTGCCAAGCGTGACGGCACATAAAAATGTTCATCAATAGGAATAATCCCCCGTGGGTTGGGGTTGTACCATGAAATCCGCCCATTGTTATCCATTGGGAAGTGACCGGTACTATACGCTTGCAAAAGAAGTTGTGGTGTTAATTGCGTAGTCATAGGCTATACGGTGCATATGCCTCCATGCTATAATCGAGCCAAGAAATCATGCAACAACTATCCCCGCAACAACAACGTACGCTTATGCGCATCATATACCGCTTGCGGCGTTTTTGGATGACGCTCCTCGTGGTGATTGTGTGTATTCCTATCATACTTACGGTATGGTATGGGATACACACATTATGGCATATCCCGCCCCTTACCATTACAGTCAATCAACCGCTCGACACCCATAATATCGCCAGCAATCAATCGATAACGCTGGTATTTAATCGACAAGTCGACCCACAGGTACAAGGAGCAATTCAGTTATTACCACCCCACGAATATAATGCGCAGTGGGACACTACAAACACGACCCTCACGATTACACCCCTAACCCCTTGGCAACCAGATACTCGCTATACCCTCACGATTACTCCAGATTCTCATGCAGACGAAGGAATAGGCCATGCATGGAATATGCAATTTACGACGGCACCGGGTCTTCATATCCAAACACTTATCCCTGAACATCAAAGCCATGATGTCGCATTAAGCACATTTGCCGTAATCCGATTTTCGCAGCCGATGGTGAGCCAATCCCAAATTGACCAACCCGTGCTCAATCAATTATTACAAATCACCCCACCGATTAGCGGGACGTTACAGTGGATAGATCAGACAACACTCCTTTTTCGACCAGATCATTGGCGCGCCGATAGTAGTTATACGATTACCAGCACACCACAACTCCTTGATCTCCAAGGGCAACGCCTCACCACGCCACTTACTTGGCAATTCCATACAATCGCTACCCGCATTGATCAAGTTATTCCGGCAAATAACAGCCAAAACGTCGCACTAACGACTCCCATTACCTTCAAAATAACCGGAGTGGTCGATGCCCGGTTATTACGTGAGTCAATTGCACTCACACCCGAAATACCCACACGTATTGATATCATGGCAAGTGATAACGATAGCGTTAATGTAATTATTACGCCGCAACCACAATGGCAAGTCGGCACCACGTACCAAATTCAAATTGGGGGAGCTGCCACCACACTCGCTTATCAACACATTCGCTTTACTACGACCCCCACACTCCGCTTAATTGCCCGTAGCCCCGGTGAAGGCCAAATACTCGCACCAAACCAAGATGTCCGTTTTGTATTTAATACAGATCTTGATACGCAGACAATTACCGATGCCGTCAGACTTACCCCACCCCCACTCCATCCTGCCAAAATAACCAGTAATGGTCGCGATATTCGGGTGCTAGCGTTATGGCCAGCCAATACACAGCCAATCATTACAATCGACCATAATTTACGGAGTAGTACCGGAATTACCCTGAGTACGACAATCAGCAGTCAACTGCAGATTGACACAACCCTACCGCAGCTCATGCTCCCTGGGACCCCCGGGAATGTTGTTACCCTGCCCCCCAAGACAGGCATTGTTATCGATAGTCAAAATATCCAAGCACTTCGCCTGCAACTATATGCGTTGCCACCAGCGATGCTTATTCGTCTGCTCAGTATGGACAACCTAACCCTGCAACAACTCAACCCCGATCGCTATGATTTACCCCTCCTTGACACACAAACAATTACGAATCCACAAAACACGCAACGATTTGTGGTGCCACCACACATTTGGCAAACACCAACTAGCCGGTATCTCTTAGCAATCGCACATGGGAATAATGGAAGTAGTGATATCCGTGTCATGCGCATATTACCGAGCACGCTTACTACCATTACCCTCGGCGGCACAATAATTGCTGGCCAATCAGACACCCCATCTACAATTACATTATTCCAAGAAGGGCAATTAGTCGAACAAGCACAAAGTGATGCACGTGGTATTTGGGTCAGTCGCCCACATCCCCAAGGGACTAAATTTGTCATACTCGATGATAGCGATCCTCCTGATGCCGCAGTCGTGACAATCACCCACCCGGCGATTCAATCAGCACCGATACACCTGATTAGTAACGACGCTACCACTGTGCTTGGCGGCCAAATTGCAATTACTGCCGCCCGCATCGATGACCCACGCATTCCCCGTGACAGCCAAATTTCGCTCTGTGACACCACCGGCATGCAACTCCATACCCAAATAATTACCTTTGCCCAAAACCAAACCACCACGCAGGCAAGTATCACAATTCCTACAGACATCGCATTCGGTATCTATACTTTATGTGGTGACGATATCGTCAATGCGCCACCCATCATCGTTCACCCACCAGCAAGTACACATCTTGTTATTCACCCGCAACCCCAGGAAACACGTGGCACCTATAGTGGATTTATTACCGATAATGCCCAGCAACCCATTGCAAATGCGACTATTTATTGGACCCAAAACACCCTGACGGGGATGACCACAAGTAATATCCATGGAGAATTTCAACTCAATATCACCACAGATAGTCCATTCACCATCGTAGCCCATTCCCATGACGAAAGTGCCATAACCATTGTCACGCCGACACCACAGCGCACCCTACGGATCGATACCCCACAGCAATGGGTACAAACCGGTAAATACAGCACTATTCATATACAAATCGATGATCCCAATCAACAAAATCTCGTCCGACCCATCAAATTAACGGTCAAAAACGCCAAAGGCTATGTGGCAATTCGCCGCACTGTCACCAGCAATGAACAGGGACATGTCGCACTAGAACTCGCTATTCCCCAAGGGCATTGGCGAATCACTGCAACTGATGGCATCCTCATCCACCAACAGGAATTGTCTGTGGGAATAGTACCCACCACACCGTTCCTCGTTCCGGAATTCCCTACGATCCAAAGCAATGAGGTGATGCATTTTTTTTATGGGGCTACCACACAACCAAAAGCGCTAATCGCCCAGTTCGATGCAAGTGGACTTCACGCCACATGGGCTCCCATCCAAAACGGCATCATTTCTACTACAGTACCAATTTCCACCACGATGCTCACCATCGCCGCCCAAACAACCACAGGACCGCTCCGCCAATATACAGCACCCGTCAGCACCGCAATGTGCAGCCCAGCCACAGTGCAACAACAACCTATCAATCATGGGAAAATCCCCCTCACCTTCACGACTTCCCCACACAGCACCGTAGCAATCCGCATACAGCACCCAAATGATGGCACATTATGGGCGTGGTATCCTGCGTTACAAAGTGATGCGCACGGAGTTGTTTCGCTTAGTCTGGCTGATGATAATCAATCAACCACATTCATCGTTGATTTACTCCAAAACAATCCGTCGTGTGTGCGGAGCGATCGTTTGGTGATGGCAGTCATCCGCAATCAACAACTCCGCATCAATGCACCGACCACAAGTCGAATTGGCGATGAAGTAGTTATCACCGTAATCCTCAATGACACCGTACCCAAATCACAATCAACCCTCACCATTACCAGTACCGGTCTAACCTTGAGTGGAGTGCCCAGCGACAATACCGTTATCAGTGACGCAAATGGCAGTAGCACACAGTATTGGCATGCCAAAATAACTACATTCCATCCGTATCTCAATATAACCAGTAGTCATGGGGCTTACCACAATTGGCAACCGATTGTCACCGTCCCACGCGCAAACACCACGAGTGATGGGTTTATACTCCAAGGCAAAACTATCATCAATACCGATAATTCAATACCCGTATTTGATGTCATTTCCCAACGTGATGAGTTATTCCGGGTCATGATGAACGAACCATACGACCCCAACAATCCCAGTCACCTTGCCTATCGCCTCTGGCTCAGTGACATACCTGCGGAGCGAAATCAATTACATACCCGCCTCATGCTCATGCAATCACCTACTGGTGGCTGGGGCTGGGGAAATACCACAACCGCAGACCCATTAATCACCACCGATGTCGTAAGTGCGTTCGCAAGCGCCGGGATTCCTCCCGCCAACTACCAATCGGCCATCACTTACCTACAACAACAAGTAAACAACCCGCAACTTTCTGTAACTATCCAAGCACTCAGCGTACGCGCCTTGACTCAAACAGGGTGGAATGATGCTGCGGTATTTACGCGCTTATGTGCCAATCCTTCAGCCATAGGCAACGAAGGACTCGCCGCACTCTTACTCGTACTCCCCTATGATCATGCCTACGCCATTCCGGCATTACTCACAGAATTATTATCACGTAGTCATCGATCGCCACGGGGGCTCACTTGGGACAGTGATCCCGCCACAGCAGGATTCCATAGTAGCGACAGTGTCAATGCCTTGATTCTCCAAGCCAGCCTACGCACTTCTGTGAGCACGAGTATCACCAATCAAATTCAATCGATGCTCTTGAGTACCCGTGGCAGTGATGGCTGGAGCGATATCATCACCAATGCCCGTATGTGGTCTATGCGTGACACGCTATTCCAGACACTTGACGGGCATCAACAAATCACCATCTTCTATCAACATGGGCACCTCAATCAAAATAATTCGGTATCACCCGGCATCGTACTCAACGAAGACGTCACGATTACCAGCAATGCCCCGGTGTTAGTCGGTACCACATATACCAAATCAGGGCTATCTGATAGCGATACCATCCGCATTCTTCGCTCCTACACCATCAACGGCCACGCACTTACCACCACCACACCCCTCCATATTGGCGATATCATCGATGGCGAACTCGATATCATCACATTTGCGGCAATTCCCTACCTCACCATCCAAGAACCATTGCCAACCATTGGTGACGTTATCGCACTTACGCCACCCCGTGACAGCCATACCAATATGGATAATGACATCCTCACAATATATAGTTCCACCGCATCCCCTACCATCATGAAGTGTTACTACCGCATCAAAATAACCAATGCCGGTACGATCACCATTCCACCCAGTGAAGCAAGTGATGTCGTAGGCACATTACATGCCCATAGTCAACCGCAGAGCATGTATGTACCAACCCCATAATCTGTTTTGGCGCCGCTGGGGGTGTCTCATCTTGCTCATTACCCTCGTGATTCCTCGGACACCAATCATCCCTCCCACCATCATTACCCCACGCGATAGTCCGCATCCCCAACTCGGCATCAATAGTCATCTTGCCACCCGCTTGCATTCTGTGACATCAATCCCCGCTGGCGTTGATACAATCGACAACAGCGGTGCCACATGGGTTCGCGAAGACATCCATTGGTATCGGGTCCAACGCACCCCTCACACCACCAACTGGGATTTCTATGACCAAACCTTTGCTGCACTTGCCCCCCGCCACCCTATTCTCGGTGTCCTCGGGCACCCCCCAGGGTGGGCCACACCCGATCCCAATGATGACCCCTCCGATTATTCATTCGCTGCACCTGATCCGGAACTCTTTGCCCAATGGGCGGCTCACACGGTGCAACGTTACCGTACCCAAATCCACTATTGGCAAATCTGGAACGAACCCGACAATCCTTATTTCTGGCGGCCCAGCCCCGACCCCGTAGCCTACGCCAAATTAGTCCATCTCACTGCCCTCGCCATTGCGCAGGTCGCCCCCGAAGCCATCATCGTCTCCGCTGGGATCAACCCCTTTGCCCCCGCATTTTTGTGGCAAGCTGCCCAAGCCGGGCTCTGGAATGATGTCGGCGTCATTGCGATTCATCCATATGTCAACCCACTCCTGCCTGCGTATTCGGGATTGGCGACTGCCGTCGACATGCTCACCCCACTCTTTGCCCGCTATGGGCGCCGCCCCGTCTGGGCCACCGAAGTGGGTTGGAGCAGCGGCCCCAGTGACCGTGACATCGCCGGTACTGTCACTGCCACCCAACAAGCCATCAACATACGCACCGGTATCCCTCTACTCTGGCAATCTGGTGTCGACGTCGTCTTTTGGTATGCCCTCAAAGACGAAGCCCACAACCCATATGGCCTAATTGCCTGGGGCAACGGCAGTGATGATTTTACCCCCAAAAAACCGGCCTGGCAGGCATTTCGCGCATTAGCACAAGCCCCCTTCAATACGCCATCAGCACCACCACGCACCCTCGTGACGTCGTTTGAAGGCAATCCTGGGGTTTGGATACGAGGCGATGAACCCTACGGCACATTTGCCCACAGCCGACGTATCGTCAAAAGTGGTGGTTTTGCGATGGTGCTGACCTACACTTTCCCCGCCGGATCCAACCGCTATGTGGTTTTTCGCCATCGCCGCCCATTGCCATTACCACGCCATAGCCATTCGATTACCCTCTGGGTCTACGGCGACAATAGTAGCAATCTCATCAAACTCTGGCTCAAAGGCAGTGACGGCGCCATCGTGCAACTTGCCGTGGCACCCGTCGGCGCCGTCGGCTGGCACCAAATACACGCCAACCTGCCCCCACTATTTGATCCGTGGGACCGCATCGGCACCGGCGATGGCATCCTACGTGAACCTATCACACTCGAAGCGATTGTCCTCGACGACCAACCCGATGGCTGGGGCAGCAGTGGCATCTTTTATATTGATGACATCAGCACTTCACCTTAGCCCTCTCTCTTTTTTTGAAAAAAATAATAACAGCGCATCGTGAATGAGCAACCACCTAGATGGTACAGTGCTCCCCACCCAACATTGGACCAAAATTCACGTTGCACAGTTTTTACGGGCGGATAACTCTGCCTATATTTAAAAATATTTCGAAAGATTCATTGATGCAGATATTCCATACCACTGAGGCATTTTCATTTGTATATTTTGTACAACAAGCCTCTCTTTATTTTGGATGTAACGTCCCTTTCGACAGTTTTTTGTTTCTTTTATACTACCTGCATTGAATGATACTTGCTCAATGGCGCAGTAAGTGTTGCGCTGAGGCAACGAGGGAATCAGAGAACCCCACAAGGGCTATTCGAGTAAGAGGAGATTGCACATGGCAATGGACGCAAAAGCAGTATTGCAGCTCATCAAAGACAAGAACATCCAAATTGTCGACACGCGCTTCACCGACTTGTTTGGTGGTTGGCAGCATTATTCGTTGCCGGCATCACGCCTCAGCGAAGACATGATCAATGAAGGTTTGGGCTTTGACGGTTCATCGATCAAAGGGTTCCAAGCCATCCACGAGAGTGACATGTTGATGATGCCCGACCCCAGCACCGCCTTCATCGACCCTTACTGCAAGATCCCCACTTTGGTGCTCATTTGTGACATCATCGACCCACTGGCACGTCAGCCCTACTCACGCGACCCACGCTATGTGGCCCGCAAAGCAGAGGCCTACCTCAAGAGCACTGGTATCGCCGATACCGCATATTTTGGTCCCGAAGCCGAATTCTTCATGTTCAGCGATGTGCGCTTCAACCAGACCGCCAACTCAGGCTACTACTTCCTCGACAGCCCCGAAGGCATCTGGAACAGCGGCAAAGAAGAAGAAGGCGGCAACAAGGGCTATCGCGTGCGCTACAAGGAAGGCTACTTCCCCGTTCCGCCTACCGACACCTTGCAAGACATCCGCTCCGAGATGATCATGAAGATGGCTAACATCGGCATCGACATTGAATTGCACCACCACGAAGTCGCTACCGCTGGCCAATGCGAAATCGACATGCGCTTCGACACCTTGTTGACCATGGCCGACCAGCTCCAGAAGTACAAATATGTGGTTCGCACCACCGCCAAAGAGCACGGCTACTCGGCCACCTTCATGCCCAAACCATTGTTTGGCGATAACGGCAGCGGTATGCACGTGCACCAGAGCTTGTGGAAGGACGGCAATCCGTTGTTCTTCGATGCCAACGGTTATGCCTTGTTGTCAGACACCGCCCGCTGGTACATCGGTGGTATCCTCAAGCACGCCGCCGCCTTGTTGGCGATTTGTGCGCCTACCACCAACAGCTACCGCCGCTTGGTGCCCGGCTTCGAAGCCCCCATCAACTTGGTCTACTCGGTACGCAACCGCTCAGCGGCCATCCGTATCCCCACCTATTCCAACTCACCCAAGGCGCGCCGCGTCGAAGTACGCTTCCCCGACCCGACCACCAACCCTTACTTGGCCTTTGCAGCCATGATGATGGCCGGTCTCGACGGTATCCAAAACAAGATTGAGCCACCCGCACCCTTGAATGTCGACATCTACGAGCTCTCAGCCGAAGAAAAGTCACACATCCAAAGCACCCCCGGCAGCTTGGCCGATGCCTTGACCGCCCTCGAAAACGACCACGAGTTCTTGCTCCGTGGTGGCGTCTTCAGCAAAGACTTGATCGAGTCATACATCGACATCAAGCGTTCAAAGGACGTGGTTGCCATCGCATTGCGCCCCCACCCTTACGAATTCTTCATGTACTACGACGCCTAATCCCTCTTGGCTTCAATCCGTGGTGTGGCATAGCCACACCACGGATTTTTACCCCTTTTTCTTTCTACGAAATAATTCCCCGCCGGTGTGCAACGACGCACATTATCATATGACCGTGTCAAAAACACTGCCACTATGGGTATACCCGTGTAAAAATACGGTGTGTTCTATTCAAAATTCGTGTTGTGTTGGGAGGAATCACAATGAATGCCATTAACGGTGCAGATACCACCTGGGTACTCGTTTCATCAGCACTTGTGATGTTGATGACCCCTGGCTTAGCCTTCTTTTATGGTGGTCTTGTCCGCCAAAAAAACGTTCTATCGACACTCATGCACAGCTTTTTCATTTTGGCACTCATCAGCGTGCAATGGGTACTTTGGGGCTATAGCTTGGCATTTGGGCCGAGTGTCGGTGGATTCGTCGGCGGGCTCGATTGGGTTGGACTCAATGGGGTCGGACTCGAGCCAAACCCCGATTATGCCGCCACCATCCCTCATTTGGCCTTCATGGTATTTCAAATGATGTTTGCCATCATCACCCCAGCCTTAATTTCGGGAGCCTTTGCTGAACGCAAACGCTTCGCTGCCTTCGCCGTCTTTTCGTTGCTATGGGCCACGATCGTCTATGCCCCTGTCGCCCACTGGGTCTGGGGCGTGGGTGGCTGGATCCGCACCCTCGGCGCACTCGACTTCGCCGGTGGCACCGTCGTGCATATCACGTCGGGCGTGTCGGCATTGGTATGCGCCTTGGTGCTCGGGAAGCGCTTGGGCTATGGCGATCAGGCCATGCAACCGCACAACGCCACCCTCACGATTATCGGTACTGGTTTATTGTGGTTTGGCTGGTTCGGCTTCAACGCCGGCAGCTCATTAGCCGCCAACGGCTTGGCCGTCAGTGCCTTTGTCACCACCAATACCGCTGCTGCCGCAGGTACCCTCGCCTGGCTGGTTGCTAGCTGGATCCGCCACAAACGCCCCAGCCTGCTTGGCGCCTCTGCTGGTGCCGTAGCTGGTTTGGTTGGTATTACCCCAGCTGCCGGCTTTGTTACTCCCATGGCAGCCCTCGTCATCGGCCTCATCACTGGTCTGGTCTGCTTTTTTGCCGTCGAATACGTCGTGCGTGGTCGCGTCGATGATGCCCTTGACGTCTTTGGCGTCCACGGTATCGGCGGGATTACCGGCGCACTCCTGACCGGCGTATTTGCCAGCAAGGCAGTCAACCCTGCCGGTTTTGATGGCTTGCTCTATGGCAACCCTGGCCAATTGCTCACCCAAGCGATTGCCGTTGTCGCCGTCGCTGCCTATGCCGCTGTGGTCACCTTTGTCTTGCTCAAAATCATCGATGCCACCATCGGGATTCGCGTCAGCGAAGCCGAAGAACATGCCGGCCTCGACGAATCAGAACATGGCGAAATGGCCTACCGCGAACTCTAAATCCTACCAACACTCTAAATCCATACCGACCAGCGATACATTTGATCGCTGGTCGGTATTTTTATCCAAAATCACATCAGATAAATCATACGGTCGCACTCCACGCGATGTTATTGAGCCAATTACGCGGCGAATCCCATCATCGCGATCTGTCTAACGTACATACATCTAAATAACGTCGTTGTGCGTACATAACATATCCAATAAGCGCACCACAAAATGCACAGTTTTTGCTTTAATACAAAGGTAATCATAACTTGACATTTTCATCACAACTGACTATAGTATTCAATACTATATCAATCAACGCAATGATGCACCAGCCAATCACGATGAACCCGTGTGTGCTGGTTTTTTGTTAAAAACATTCGTTTATTTTGGTCATCGGCGTTGTTGCCTACACGACGCCTAGAGGAGTCGCAATGACCGCATCACATCACCCCACCGCCCGCGGACTCTATGATCCGCGCTTTGAGCACGACGCCTGTGGTATTGGCTTTGTGGCGCGACTCAACGGCAGCCCGAGTCACGATGTGTTGAGTATGGCACTCACCGCCCTCGGCAACATGGAACATCGTGGTGCCGTCGCTGCCGATGGCAAAAGTGGTGATGGTGCCGGCGTATTGACTCAACTCCCTTTGCCCCTCATCAAACGCGAACTGGCCACCCACAACATCACCGTCGATACCAAACATATCGCTGTGGCCATGCTTTTTTTGCCCCGTGACGCTGCCGCACGCACAACCATTCACCAACTCATTAGTCAACATGCCAAAAAACACCACCTCAATGTAGTCCATCGTCGTGACGTGCCGGTCAATATGACGGTGCTCGGCGAGCGCGCCGCCATGGCCTGCCCCGTCATCGAGCAAGTCTACATCGTCCCCCAAGCGGCCGTCGTCGACGAACAACGCTATGAGCGCACCTTGTATCTGCTCCGGCGCGATGTCGAAGCTGCCGTCATCAGTAGCGGCATTGCCGGGTTTTATGTGCCGTCGTTGTCGCACCGTACCATCGTCTACAAAGGCTTGGTGACGGCCCACAACTTACCTGAATTTTATCTCGATTTACGCGACCCCGACTATACCAGCGCCGTGGCCGTATTCCACCAACGCTATTCCACCAATACCTTTCCCACCTGGGAGCGCGCCCAACCCTTCCGTATGCTGTCACACAACGGCGAAATCAATACCCTCGATGGCAACGTGATGTGGATGCAAGCCCGTGAAGCAGGCTGGCGTGCCAATGGCTGGAATGGGGTCGAAGCCGTCCCCGTCCGCTCAGACCTCGGGGCCCGCTTAGCCAGCACCGGCCATACCATCGACACCAACGGCAGCGACTCGTCGATGCTCGACAACGTACTTGAACTGACCGTCATGGGTGGCCGCGACATCCGACACTCCTTGGCGATGCTCGTCCCCGAAGCATGGGAACGCATCAAAGACATGGACCCCGCCTGGCGCGCGTTTTATCAATACCACTCCACCATCGTCGAGCCGTGGGATGGTCCCGCCGCCCTCGCCTTTTGTGATGGTCAAGTGGTTGGGTTATCACTCGATCGCAACGGCTTACGCCCAGCGCGGTTTTTGGTGACTAACGACGGCATGGTGATTGTCGGCTCTGAAGTGGGTGCGGTCACCGTCGATGAAGCCAAAATCGTCCGTAAAGGCAAAGTGGGTCCCGGCCAAATGATTGCCGCTGACCTGCGCCGTGGGGTGTTTGAAGAAAATCACGCCATCAAAACCAGCCTGGCCGCTCGCCGTCCCTATGCCGAATGGCTCACCCAAGAAATGAGCGTGCTTGCGCCCGCTTCTGCCGCCCGCTACGGCCATATCAGCACCCCCGAGGTCGACAAAGAAGCCCAAGCCGCCCAGCTCGGCGAGCTCCAACAAGCCTTTGGCTATACCGCCGAAGAATTGTCGGTGGTGTTGCGCCCCATGGCCCGTGACGGCCAAGAGCCCGTTGGCTCGATGGGCGATGATACCCCCCTTAGTATTTTTGCCGACCGCCCTCGCCCAGTTTACAGTTATGTCAAACAACGCTTCGCCGAAGTCACCAATCCCCCCATCGACCCCTTGCGCGAAGATTTGGTGATGTCGTTGGCGACGTTGCTCGGCGCACGTGGGCATTTACTCGAAGAAACCGCCCAACATGCCCATTTGTTGCGTTTGGCCGGACCGGTGTTGCGTGATGGGCATATCGAAACCATTCGCAATCACAGCGACCCTGCCTTTAGTAGTGCCACCATCGATGCCACGTTTAGTGCCAGTGCCGGGCCCGACGCCTTGGTCAAGGGCATCGAGCGGGTGAGTCAGCTGGCCTGTGACGCCGTACGCAAGGGCAGCAAAATCATCATTATCAGCGATCGGGCCAGCAACGACCGCCGCGCCCCCATCCCCGCCTTGTTGGCGGTGGGTGCAGTGCATCGCGCCTTGGTCACTGCCGGCCTGCGCCGCAGTGTCAGTGTGGTGGTTGAATCTGGTGACATGCGCGAAGTACACCACTTAGCCTGTTTGATTGGTATGGGCGCCGAAGCAGTCAACCCGTGGTTGGCACTTGCCTCGGTACGGGCCTTGGCCGTCGAACGCCAAGAAGTCAAAGGAAGCAAACAGGCCGAGGCCAGCGAATCCTCCCAACAGGCCTCGCCGGCTGAATTAGCCGACGAAGCCGAGCATCATTATGTGCATGCCCTCGAAAAAGGCTTGCTCAAAATCATGTCCAAAATGGGAATCGCCACTGTCGACAGCTATTGTGGCGCCCAAACCTTTGAAGTAATTGGGTTGAGTAGCGATGTGACCGAGCGTTGCTTTGTGCAGGTGCCAACTCGCCTCGGCGGCCACAACATGCGCCAATTAGCAGCGATGGTGCTCGAGCAACACGACGCGGCGTTTGCCAGTCGCTTACCCCTCGTTGCCTCACGCACCACCTTGGCCAACCCCGGCTATTACAAATTCAAAAAAGATGGCGAATACCATGCGTTCTCGCCAGCCGTTGTGCATGCCCTGCAAAAAGCCTCCAATAGCGACGATTATGCGCTGTACCAAGTCTATAGCGATCTGGTCCAGAGTCGCAAAAGCGAAATCCGCGACTGGCTAACGATGCGCCCACTCGGCGCCCCCATCGACATCAACGACGTTGAGCCGATTGAAGCGATTGTGCCCCGTTTCTCGACGGCTGCCATGTCGCTGGGTTCGACCAGCGCCGAGGCCCACGAAACGCTCGCCATTGCCATGAATCGCCTCGGCGGTCTCAGCAATAGCGGTGAAGGTGGCGAAGGCGAAGAGCGCTACGATAACGAACGCAATAGCACCATCAAACAAGTAGCCTCAGGGCGTTTTGGCGTCACCCCAGGCTATTTGATGTCGGCCAAAGAACTACAAATCAAAATGGCCCAAGGCGCCAAACCAGGTGAAGGTGGTCAAATCCCGGCGGCGAAAGTCACCGACGAAATCGCCCGTACCCGCCACACCATGCCGGGAATTTCGTTGATTTCGCCGCCGCCCCACCACGATATTTATAGCATCGAAGATTTATCGCAGTTGATTTACGACCTCAAGCAGGTCAATCCGGCGGCGGATATTTCGGTCAAATTAGTAGCCGAAGCAGGTGTGGGTACCATCGCCGCCGGAGTCGCCAAGGGCGGCGCCGAGGTGGTCCACATTAGTGGGCATTCGGGTGGTACCGGGGCAGCGCCGTTGTCGTCACTCAAGCATGCCGGTGTCAACTGGGAACTGGGCTTGGCAGAATCACAACAGACCCTCGTGCTCAACGGCTTGCGTGGCCGCATACGGGTACGCATCGACGGCGGCATCAAAACCGGCCGTGATGTCGTACTAGCCGCCTTGCTAGGCGCTGATGAAGTCTCGTTCGGTACCGCAGCCTTGGTAGCCGAAGGGTGTGTGATGGCGCGTACCTGCCACAGCAACAACTGTCCGGTTGGGGTAGCAACTCAGCGCCCCGAATTGCGGGCCAAGTTCAGTGGCACGCCCGACCAAGTCATTCACTTTTTGTTGCATGTAGCCCACGAAGTCCGCGAAATCTTGGCGTCACTGGGGGCCCGGAGCCTCAACGACATCATCGGCCGCACTGATTTGCTCAGCCAAATCAGCCGCGACCACGACGATGTATCGCTGGCCCGCTTGATCGAATACGTGGCCGGTCCCAACGATGCCATCCGCTATATGGGTGAACCCAACACGACCGTCCAAATGGGCGCGCTCAATCGCACGATTATGCACGATACCGCCGCTGCCATCAGTGGTGGCGGACCAATCGAATTGTCGTACCCCATTCACAATATCGACCGTACCGTCACCAGCACCTTGTCGGGTGCCATCGCCAAACGCCATGGTGGCAAAGGCTTGCCCGCCAAGCACATCACCATTCATTTGCATGGTAGTGCCGGCCAAAGCCTGGGGGCGTTTTTGGCACCGGGTGTGGCGATTTTGCTCGACGGTGAATCCAACGACTATGTCGGCAAAGGGATGGCCGGCGGCTTGATTCGTATCCGCCCCAGCCGCGAGGCCCGCTATACTTGGAGCGACAGCTCAATCATCGGCAACACCTGTTTGTATGGCGCCACCGGCGGTGAGTTGTACGCCGCAGGACGCGCCGGCGAGCGCTTTGCCGTCCGCAATAGCGGTGCCGTGGCCGTCGTCGAAGGTGCCGGCGATCACGCCTGCGAATACATGACGGGCGGCGTGGTGCTCATCCTCGGCGAGACAGGGCGCAACGTGGCGGCCGGTATGACCGGGGGCGTGACCTATGTCTATGACGCCACCGGCAACTTCCCGATGCGATTCAACGGCGACATGGCCGAATCGAGCCGCCTGCGTGATATCGACGACGGCATTGTGTTGGCGCTGATCAAACGCCACCTCAAAGAAACCGGTAGCCCGCGCGCCCAAGAACTGCTCAACAACTGGGCCAACGCTCGGGGCAACTTCTGGGCCATCCGCCCCAAAGGCCTCGAGGACCAAGTCATGCCACGAGTCCTTGATTTGGTCGACACCAAGGTCAAAGCAGGGATGTAGTTTTTCACCACCACACCAAATACGCAAGCACACGAGAGGAGATATACGATGTATATCTCCTCTCGTCATATATCCCCCATTGGTAATGCCCCAGTAATGCCCACATGTGATGATGCCGCTAGGATTCGTTTTCGCAAGGAGCACACACATGTGGTACCGCACCCTATTCGCCCTCTTGATCCTCAGTCTGTTGACCGTTGTCACTCCCACGCACGCCGCCAAGGACACACCCCAGCCCAGTGACCCACTACCCAGCAAATCCATCGACGAACAACCGGTCACTATTCAGCCGGTCACTCTTTCCCCCGCCGCCAGCAAAGCCCTTGCCAGCAACGACTACACCACCGTGGCGCTGGCATTGTTTTCGGCGCAATCACAGGCAGACATCGACGCCCTCACCCCCGAATTCGAACGCCTGCGCCCCAAATCAACATTGGCTAGCCCGCAAAGCGCCGCAACGCTCCTCCAACTCATCCAATTTATTACCGGCGATCAATATATGGCCGGCAAATTATCCAAAACCCACTACGACAACCTCAAAAAGGGCGATATCATGCTCCGGCGCACCGGATTACTCGGCTGCAAACAATGGATTATCGTCCCGCTCTGCAAATACTGGGCCCTCGTCTATGAACATGCCGGCCTCTATTATGGCAATTATGGTGGCAAATTACGTGTCTACGAATCCTCCAACGAAGGTGGTGTGCAGTTCAAATATGTGGACACATGGAAATCCAGCAATTACTACGTTGGCATCCATCGTAGCCGCGTCGATGCGGCCACCATCGCCAGAAAATTCGATGAATTGGTAGCAAAATACGGCACCAACGGCAAGACTCCCTACAATTACAACCTACTCGACAAATATACCGACAAAGCCTTGTATTGCTCGCAACTGGTCTGGAAGTTTTATAACTCTGTGGGCGTCAATGTCGACAGCGATCACCCTTTGTATGCCGAATGGCTCAAAGTCAATTACGGGCCACTCCTCGCCGGCTATGTCAGCAAAAACGCCGTGGCCCCCGACGAAATCGGCATGTCCGCCAATATTTATCGCATGGCTGCCGGCTGGAATCCGTAAGTCATGCACATTCATGGATAGGGACAGACTCTATCATTATCCGTTTATTCAAAAAAGGAACGTACCATGAAGTATGTATGGATATTCATAGCACTCTTGCTCTGTAGCTGCACCACCAATACACTCGACCCGGCCCAACTCCCTAGCCAACCACTCTATGTCTTTGCCGGCAAGCGGGCCGTACCTGGCTACGGCAATGCCGAAGTTACCGCCGTCGATCGCACCACACTCCAACCAATCGGCACACGCAGCTTTGTGACCTCATATATTCATGCGGCGATTTTTGACGGCCAGCATATTTGGTTTGGCTATGCCGGTGATAATGACATCGACATGCACAAAGTAGCCAAACTCGCCCCCGATTTCACCAACGAACAACAATTCGATACCTGCGTAGAGCCAACCAGTGTCCACCAAGATGGTGACGCCCTGATCGTGCTCTGTACCGAAAACGGCATGATTGCCAAAGCAATGCGCATCAATCGTGCCACCGGGCAAATCGAAGCCCAAACCGAAATGCTCACTAAATGGAACGACATGTTCTTCGATCAGAGTGCCCTCTTCCATGGCGAGTTAATTATCTTTGGGAGTGGGCATTGGGGGGATTCGAGTGATTTACTGGGGCGCGAAATGCAAGTCCGTGACCCCAAAACCTTGGCCCTCATCCGTGAAATCCAACTGCCCCCGACGATTATCGGCGTCGAACAATTCATCATTGACGGCGACAATCTCTACATCCCCAATCTTGCGAGTAAGCAGGCCGCCCAAGAAGGCTATCCCATCATTGATATGTTCCGCTACCATGCCGGTGCCACTACCGTCGAGGCTTTGCCTAATATCGATCGCGCCCCCCTCAACGGCGTGATTGTGGGCAATGAGTTGTATACCCTGCACAATACGTGGCCCAATTACGGCGACAAAGTACGCATCTACAAAACCAATTTGACCACCTGGGCCCAAACGCATTGGGAATACGACATTGATATCTGGAACAATATCAACGATATTGCCAATGTCGATGGGCATATCATCATCGCCAAGTTTGAATCTAGCGACGTCAAAGAGCAAGGCTTGTATGAACTCAACCCCACCACGGGTGAATTGACCCAACGGAGCACGATTCCTGGGGCATCGTTGATTTTGGATACGCGCCAACCGTAATTGATAGCTGTAGGATGGAGGTGGGGGTACATATGGCGGATGCGCCGTATGTACCCCCATCGGGCGTTGTATAATGCGAGTAATACGGCGAGAGGAGCGGGTGTGGTTACACAATTACGACGACGCATCATTATTTCATTGATTATTGGGGTTATCGTAGTAGCCATATTGGGGTTGGCAGGCGATATTGGCCAAGTGGGGGCAAGTTTTCAACGTTTTGCCTGGCAAACCATGCCGGCTATTTTGGGATTTACGGCACTTAATTATGTATTACGCTGGCTCAAGTGGGATATCTATCTGCGCTATATCGGCGCCGGCACTGGTGTCAGTCGGGGAGATAGCGCGTTGTTGTTTACTGCCGGGATGGTGATGGCCGTCACCCCGGGCAAAGTGGGCGAAGTACTCAAATCATATTTGCTCCGGCGCATCAACCAAACCCCCGTCAGCACCTCGGCACCGATTATCGTCGCCGAACGGATGACCGATGGGATTGCCATGTTGCTCTTGATGGGGAGTGGGTTGACCCTCTACCCGCCCGCCATGCCATTGTTTTGGGTATTGGTGGGGGCCACGGTGATCGGGATTAGCGTGTTGCAGTCAGAACCACTCGTCAATCGCCTGCTTAAACTCATTGCGCATACGCGCTTTGCCCAACCCATCCAAAACGCCTACCAATCGAGTAAATCGCTGTTGGGTTGGAAAATGTTGGTCGGCGCCACGCTCATCAGTGTGGTATCGTGGTTCTGTGAGTGTGTGGCACTCGTTTATGTGCTCGAAGGACTAGGAATTATACCCACATGGCTCTTGTTACAGCAATCGACCTTTATTTTTGCTGCATCAACGTTGTTTGGATTGGTATCATTACTGCCGGGTGGACTCGGTGTATCAGAGGCATCATCGAGTGGCTTGTTGATTTGGATGGTACACATGAGCCCAGCCACCGCTGCTGCCGCTACCATGTTGATTCGATTTGGCACATTATGGTTTGGGGTGTTGTTGGGGATTATCGCGCTCACGTGGTTTTCACGGCGCTATCCTAGCACCGAAGGAGAAGAGGCATGATGCGTTGGCTTGGTGGGATTTGCGTGGCCCTACTCGGGCTGGTTATATTGAGCGGCTGTAGTACCGCACCGGTGCTGAGCAATGTCAGCCTTTCGGCCACAACATTGACGCCCAGTGGCGCCGAAGAATCCGTATCACTGTCATATACTATTGGCCAAACGGCCTTGGTGTCAGTAGCACTAGTCGATGCCAAGGGCACACACTATGTGTTGCGCCAAGACGTCAAACGCACCGCATCGAGCATCCCCTATCAGCTCCGCATCGACGGCACCGCCCCCAACAATGACCCAGTCTGGTTGCAACGCGCCCTTGCGAGTGGAATCTATCACGTGGTTGTCACTGCGACGACCCCTGCGGGCATCAAAAACGACGCCCAAGTAGATTTGACCATCAAAAGTGCCGATGCACCGCCCCCAATGATCGAAAATCTGCTATCGTTCCCCACCACCATTTCACCCAATGCTGACGGGCGCAACGACGTCACTGAAATCACCTACCAACTACCCGTCACGGCCACCGTCGATATCACTATTGCCACCCCCGACGGGCGCACGTTGCCGTTTGTCACGGGCGAGCTTACCAGCCCGGCCTTGCATCGCCAAGTTTGGAACGGCAAAACCACCGACGGGCTAATTTTGGACAATGGCGTCTATACCTATACCGTCCGTTCGCAAGATCTCTATGGCAATATCGTCCAAAAAAGTGACCAAATCACCATTGAAGCAAGTGGCCAACCACAGGCGCTGATTACCTACACCTATATGGCACCACAGCTCCTCGAATTAGGGGATGTGCTGACGGTGACGATGCGCATCAAAAACACCGGCACCGTGCCGATCCGCACCTACGGGCCGGCATCGGGGTATGAATACACCACCAACGACGCCTTTTCGTCGATCGCCGATGGCAAATATGTCGCCAAGTCGGGCGGGTTTTGGCGGATCGGAGTCGACTGGGACGCCAACGCCGGTGGTGCCGCCAAACGCTACCCTTACCGCTGGGCGATTACCCCACGCCCGCCTGAACAATGGAAAATCCCCTTCGTCGAAGATGAATTCTTGCCAGGCGAAGAATGTGAAATTGTCGGGCGCATCCGCATCAAACAACAAGAAACCAAAATGGGATTTTTTGTGGGGCTCATCCAAGACGGCGTCGGCTTCTTCCAAGACAAAACTGGCCGCACCATCATCAAAGTGGGTTTCTAAGACCTGCTTTTGGCACACAAAAATCCCCTCACCTGCTGTAAAGGCAAGTGAGGGGATTTTGTTGCAGCTATTGCATAACCATGCCACCGTCGCTGTTGAAGGTTTGCCCGGTGATATAGGCAGCTTGTTCAGACGCAAGGAAGGTGACCAGCCCAGCTACATCATCGGGATTCCCGAGCCGGCCGAGAGGAATTTGTTTGATGAGGGCTTCGCGGGTTTCGGGACCGAGTGATGCGGTTAATTCGGTATCGATAAAGCCAGGAGCGACGGCATTGACGGTAATTGTGCGTGAGCCGATTTCGCGGGCCACCGATTTGGTGAAGCCGATGATACCGGCTTTGGCGGCAGCATAATTGGCTTGACCAGCGTTGCCCATCAACCCCACCACCGAGGTGATGTTGATGATGCGGCCCCAGCGGGCGCGGGTCATGGGGCGCAACACAGCCCGAGTACACAAAAAGAGCCCACGCAAATTGGTATCCATGACGGCATCCCAATCATCGTCTTTCATGCGGAGCATCAAGGTGTCGCGGGTGATACCGGCGTTGTTGACCAGGATGTCAATGCGCCCAAAGCGTTCGTTAACATCTTTGAACAAGCGCTCGACGTCTTCACCGTTGGCTACATCGGCTTGGATGGCCACAGCCTGCCCACCAGCAGCCACAATCGTTGCCACGGTTTCGTCGGCGGCAGCCTGATTGCCACGATAATTGACCACCACGGTGGCACCGGTAGTAGCGAGGCAGAGCGAAATCGCCCGGCCAATCCCCCGTGAACCACCCGTTACCACGGCAACTCGATCATTGAGACGAATCTGCATGCGCACACACTCCTTTGGTGTATCAGAGAATTCAACTGTAGTGCGAAATTTCTAATTTCGCGCAAAATATCCAATTTAGCGTGAAATTTCGAACAGGGTATCGCCGTCAATCAACACCACCGGTTTGTCTTTGGCACCTTTGGTGGCGCCGCTCGCAAATTCGGTGGAGGTGACAACGATGCCTTTGGGAATACCGGCACGCTTCATTTCTTGGAGCAGGCTTTCGACTACACCCGCAGAGACTTTTTCAGCGACCACACAACGAATCTGCCACACGGCATCTTGGTAGTCGTACCACAAATCCACGTAACGATCTTTGTCGGTGAATTTGTATTCACGCAAGACATAGCCCTTTTTCTTGAATAAATTATTAACGTACCAGCCGAGTTGTGGCAACAACAAGCCACGAATATCGCTGACTTCACGAATTGCGCCGGCGCGTTCGAGGGTACCACCGCGTGAGGCTGTTTGATTGCGGGCTTCGCGGTTACGTTCTTCCATGCGGCCGGTAGTAATCGTACCAAAGGTACAGAAGGCAATCAACGAAAACGAAATAAAGCCACTCGCCGTCAACCACGTGCTCATCGGCGTAACAGAACCAGGCGACAATTGCGCAACCATGGCGGCATTACCTGTGAG
Organism: Roseiflexaceae bacterium; assembly: GCA_947450095.1. Taxonomy (GTDB): domain Bacteria; phylum Chloroflexota; class Chloroflexia; order Chloroflexales; family Roseiflexaceae; genus UBA965. Next base: position 14,243 of record CANFUF010000004.1, on the reverse strand, counting down.
AAAGATTAATACGGCGAGTAACGTCGTGCTCGTGATAGCACCAATCAGTCCAGTCACAAACCCATACATGCCATAAAAGCCTTTGGCACTCCGGGCCAACAACAATCCGACCGTCACCGGGACGACTCCAGCCACCACGGCCAGTACGTTTGACTGTACCAACGAAATGGGCATCAACAACCCAGCACCCACACCATAGAGGATGACCGTCATCCAATTGAGCGAACGAAATCCCTGTGTCAGGTATTCGTTAGCCGGCATGGTCAAACGACTCCAATTCGAATTTGGTTCTTGTTTCATGGTTTTTCCTGTGTATGAGAAGGCGAAATCAAGGTATTATCGCGCAACAACAATTCATCAACCGCACTGCGCAAATGTGCGATATCGGCAAACGACAAATAAACCGATGCAAACCGAATATACGCCACTTCATCGAGCTCACGGAGCAAGCGCATCGTCACATCACCCACCGCCACCGACGACACTTCAGATTCATAGGTGGTTAGCAACTCCGATTCAATGTCCGAAATAAGTTGCTCAACTCGTTGAGCTGCCACAGGACGCCGGTAGCAGGCCGTCATCACGCCACGCATCAACTTATCACGGTCATAGGGCTCACGTTCACCGTTTTTCTTGACAATCACAATGCTGACAGATTCTACCCGTTCATAGGTGGTAAAACGCTTGCCACATTGATTGCAGCGGCGGCGCCGCCGAATAGAGTTGCCGGCATCAAGTTTACGGGTGTCAACAACGTCACTCTCACCATGAGCGCAATACGGACAACGCATGACCCCTCCATTATACCAATTCCACCACATCACCAATGTCGCGATAATCCAGCTACATCACTGTTTCCTCTATTGTACGGACAACACCACAATGTCACAAGTAATCCACACAGTTTTTTGAAAAAAGAGTCACCAAATCACCAAAATATGCTGCTACACACCAAAAAACTCACGCCACTACCAAATACGGAGCGGCGTGAGTCGTAGCAATCCCACAACATGCCTAGATGCCTAATTGAATTGAGGTAACCAACGTGCTTGCACTGCCATCAATTCGTCTACCATACTGCGGATTTGGTCGAGGGTGGCCACTGCTGACGTCAATGGATCAAGCATCACCGCATGATAGACGGCTTCGCGATCACCCTTGATAGCTGCTTGCACAATCAATTCTTGCACATTGATGTTGGTGCGGTTGAGCCCTGCGAGTTGGGCCGGATAGTGCGCAATCGGTGTGGCTTGGATGCCGTTGCCATCAACCAAACAGGGTACTTCGACACAACACCCATTGGGCAAGCTGGTAATCAAGCCGCGATTGGGGATGTTGCCGTTGATCCGGGTAGGAATGTTGGTTTCGATGGCTTCGATGATGTGTGAGCCGTATTCGTGAGAACGAATCGACGGAATATCACGAGCACCGGCAATCATCGCTTGGCGTTCGTCAGCAACCTTGACTTCACGTTCGAGGCAGTGGCGCAAATACCCACCGGTACGGCCATTATCGAACCAGTGATCGTCTGGGCTGGTGAATTTGGGCACCAACTGCTCATTGACCATGGCGGCGGTTTTGCGGAAGTAGGGGGAATATTCGCTGGCATGGCCACTTGATTCAGTCACAAAATAGCCAAAATGGCGCATCAAGTCAATCCGCACTGGCTCACTGCCATAAATGGTAGCGGTTTGGGCGGCAGCGCGGATGGCGGGGTATAAATCGCGGCCATCACGGGTTTCGAAGCGCAAGAAGAAGGCTTGGTGATTGATGCCGGCACAATGATAGACCACGTCGTCATAGGCCACTCCGGCCCATTTGGCCAACATTTCGCTGGTACCTTGGACACTATGGCACAAGCCCACATGGGGCGTCCCACGGGCACTATCGACGGCCCAACAATTGGCGGCCATGGGGTTGACGTAGTTGAGCAATAGTGCATCACGATGGCCTACCGCCGCCATATCGTCACACAACCCCAACAATACAGGGATGGTGCGTAGCGCACGGAACACGCCACCGGGCCCCAGTGTATCACCCACACATTGCTCAACGCCATAGCGTTGGGGAATGTCGATATCTTGTTGGTAGGCAGTCAATCCACCCTGTTGGAAGGTGGTAATCACATAGCGGGCACCCGTTACTGCGGTGCGGCGATCGGTGGTGGCGGTAACGGTGGCGGGCAGCCCACGTTTATCAATAATAGTCTGTACGAGTTGGCGGGCAGTTTCGAGGCGGGCAGGGTCAATATCCATCAAGGCGATTTCGCAATCACGCAAGGCCGGCGCCAACAAAATATCACTACACAAATTGCGGGTAAATACCACGCTCCCTGCCCCAATCAACGCAATTTTGGCCACGTTGCCCTCCACATATACACACATCAATTTCGTATGGGCATCATACCATGGCATGGTATGATAAAAAAATGAATAACTACTTCCGTTGGTGTGGCATGACGCATATTGAATTAATCCGAGGGTGGATGCGCTGGTTCGTTTTTTTGATTGGACTGATTTTGTTGGTGGGTTGCACATCATCTGCGGCGCCAATCACACCCATACCCACCGCCACAATACCAGCGGTAGCACCGACGCCACCGGCAACAGCCACCGTGAGTGCCATGCCCCAACCGGCACCTACGCTTTTTTTTGCTGATACCACAACGACTAACCTTATCATCCAACACGACCAACTGAGTCAGACCGTAGCACTGAGTAACACTATTGATTTTGTGGCAATACGCGACGATGGAGCCCAAATCGCCATCCAACCACACGATGAAGACATCACTATTCTCAATCTCGCCAATAACACGCGCCATACCATTAATAGTCACTGCGATAGCATGGTATGGGCGCCCGATGGGCAGAGTCTGTTTTGTGCGCGCTACGGCAATATATACACCCTGCAAAGTGATGGGCAGAGCGACACACTTACCACCCTCGCAGCCAGCCCCACTGCCTATAGTGAATTTGTCTGGCGTCCCAAAAGTGCCCAATTGTGGTTTACACTCGTGAGTGATACGACACCCAAAATTTGCACCATCAGCAACAGCACCGCCGAGCTGTTGTGTGTGGGGAATGGCCAACAGCCCCGCTGGTCACCCAACGGGCAATGGTTGGCCTACCGGTTGGGTGATAGTGTCACCATCCAATCTGCCGATGCCAGTCAAGAATATAGCGTTACCGGCATGCGGGTCGACAATCTATTCTGGCGCGATGACCACCATGTATTAATCATCAGCAACACCCGTATCATGCAATACACTCTTGTTGATCAACAATTCACCCCCATTACACTAGGAGCCCCCACTTGGCGCCTGATTGGGGTTGGTGCTCCCACCCGTTAAGCACCACAAGGAGAAGACAATGACGTTTGATCCCTATCAACAAGCCCAACAGCACGCCATCATTCATGACAAACCCGCCGTTGATTTTTTTGCCGGTGCGCTGCTTGGCAACGGCGGTCTAGGCGTCTGCGTCACCACCCGACCCGACGGCATCATGCTCCACCTCGGCCACAATAGCGTCTGGGATATCCGGGTGGCCGAACACAATCAAGAGCATATCGGCACCTTTGCCGAGATTTTTGCCAAAGTCAAAGCTATATCACCCACCCTCGGCGCCCTCGAAGAAGACCCTTGGTACAAGTCGTATACCGATTTGATGCAACAAAACTACCTCGCCGATTACCCGCGCCCTTTCCCGTGTGGCACCGTGCTGTTTGGGCTCGATCGCCGCCACGCCGAAGTCATTGGGCATCGCCTCGACATCGCCGATGGCTTGTGCGAAATCACCATCAAACTCCACCCCAGCCAAGCCGACATTCGCGTGCAAATCATGGTCGACCAAACCAGCGACCAGGTCTGGATGCGCACCGTCGATGCCCATGGCCAACCGGTCGCGTCGCCGTTTGAACGCCTGCGGGTCATGCCCGACCCCACCACCCCAGCCGAATTCCCGGCATATACGGTGCATGCAGATGGTATTGGATTTAGTCAGATACTCCCCAGCCAAGAGGGTACCATCAGTAGCAATCGCCAGCCGGCTGAGTTTTGGCGAAATTTCAACGATGCCACTACCGCAACCACGAATACCATCCCAGCCCACCCCAACGACCGCATCGTCATGGTCAATGTGGCCGTAACCAGTCAAACCAGCTCCTGGCAACCACAAACCAGCTATGGCGTGCCCCGCCCAATCGACCCACTCGAACGTCAGCTCAATGATGATGAGCCGTTTGTGGGGGTGATTCGCCTACAACACGGGGTGGCGGCTGCCGGTATTACCCCCGCCACCGCTATTGCCCCCACCACTCTTCAATTTGACCATGTCGCCCAACGCAACCAACAGATTTGGCAAACATACTGGCGTAAATCAGGGGTACAGCTCGCCGATGCCATACTCGAACGCACTTGGTACCACAATCTCTATTTTTTTAATTGTGCCGTGTCGCCCGACCATACCTGCCCCGGCTTGTTTGCTAATTGGAGCTACCTCACCATTGGTACGGCTTGGCATGGTGATTACCACATGAACTACAACACCCAGCAACCATTTTGGCTTTGCTTTAGTAGTAATCATGTCGACAAACATTTGGCGTATGTCAATATGGTCGATCAGATTTTGCCGATAAGTCGCCAGTGGGCCCAAGAATACTACCAACTCCCCGGCGCCTACTACCCCCATTCGGCCTACCCCACCACCATGAATGTGATGCCATATCCCGTGCCGACGTGGGGTTGGGAAATCTGCGAAACACCCTGGACCGTCCAAAGCCTGTGGTGGCATTATCGCTACACCCACGACATCGAATTTTTGCAGACCCGCGCCATCACCCCCATCCGGGCCGCCGTGCAGTTTTTGGTGGCCTACATGCAACGCCCCGACGCTTATTGGGACGGCACCTACCACATCTACCCCACCGTATCACCCGAACTGTATGGGTTGACCCCCGGTCTCAGCAAAAACCACGACTGCCTGGTTGATTTGACCCTGACCAAGTTTATTTTTCAGGCATTTCTTGAGGCATTATCTTTGGTAGAAAATATCGCTGGCGATCGTGAATTGGCAACTGCCGTCCAGCATATTTTGGCCGCCTACCCGCCGTACCCCACTGCCCCAACCCCGCAAGGCCTGGTGCTGGTCAGCGTCCCCACCGAAGACCCCAACGTGGTCTATAACGTGCCGTCGAGCACCACCACCATCTTCCCCGGCGAAGAACATGGGCTGCATTCCCCACCTGAAGCATACGCATTAGCCTTGCGGACGTTGCAACAGCAACGCAACGAAGGGGGCAATGAGCTGGTTTTTTTGAACATGCAAGCGGCCCGGTTGGGGGTGCTCGACATCGCCAAATTTACCCGCCAAATCAATTATTGTCTATTGCCCAACGGCACCTGTACCGACATGGTATTACAAACCCACGGGCGCTATCGCGACGGCATGCCGTTCGACTTTATGGCACCCATGGGTATTTGGTTCGAAAACTTCGCCTTGCCCGCCGTCATCAACGAATGTTTGTTACAAAGTTATACCGGCACCATCCGACTCTTCCCCAATTGGGATCTACACACGCCGGCGCACTTCCAGACCCTGCGGGCCGTGGGGGGATTTTTGGTGAGTGCGGCCTGTGCCAACGGCCGCGTGCAATGGGTGCGTATCACCAGTGACGTGGGGGGCACCTGCACGTTGCTGTCGCCGTGGCAGGCTGAAGTCACCCTCAGTCATGAGTTCGGCGCCGGCAGCACGTGGGAACTTAGGCCGCCAAGCGTTTGACCATCGCCGCAAAATTTGTCGCAAATTCATCGATGCGGGTGGCGTGGGACTCGAGTTCGCCGGCGTCGTGGATTTGTACCGTATAGGGGAACAAATAGGCCCGGAATTCAAACAGCATGGCAATCATGAATTCTTTGATGGCCAAATACGACCGTGGTCCACCCGCCGCCGACACCACTGCCACCGGCTTGCCGGTAAAGGCATCGCCAATGATGTCCAACACGTTTTTGCTGGCGCCAGATACCGCCGCCCCATAGATCGGTACCGCCCAGACCACGCCGTCGGCTTGGCGTAATTGTTGGTGTAGGTCGCCATACGCTGCCGGGTATTCGGCTAGACTGCGTCCATCACACCAGGTGGGGGGCAGGTCGCGGATATCCCAGACCTGACAAGTGGCACCCGTTGCGGTCAACGCAGTCGCCACCTGACGCGCCAGCGTCTGACTCAATGATTGGGCGTTTGCACTACTAGCAATCACATGAATGTTCATTTATTTCATCCTTATGCTGTTATTCGTTCGCCGCAGGGGTCGCTTCGGAGCCAATCTGCAACACCACACTGTCGCGCTGTGCCAAGGTTTTGATGGCACTCTGCACCTGTTGATAGCTAATGGCCATCAGAATCAACGCGGTGGTACGCAAGCCATGCCAGGTGGCACTCGCACCAAAGGCAGCGGTGCCACCCTTCCAGGCCATGTACAACCCCAAACCCACCACCACTACCGCCGCAAGCACTCCCACTCCCAATTGCACATACGCCATCAGCTGTAAGCGGCGTACGTGCTGCCACATCACGGCATACTGGTCGGCGCACACTCGTGCCAAGTTGCGTTGGTTTTCAATGATTTGTGACGATGAGACTAATCGTGGTCGAAACATGCTCAGATATTCGTCGTCTTGACCGATGCGTGGTGGGATGATGCGCACATCCTTACTGCGAAATGTCGCATCAGGCAGCACTCCACCTGTTACTTCTTCATCGAACACCGGTGCATTATGCAGCGACGTGGTGCAATACGTACAAAATATCGTTTCAACTGACCATGTTTTTTTACAACTCGGACATTGTTTGCGCAACAGCGTGGGCATACCACTACCTCACCTCAATGATAATCTGTGCCTATTGTACAATAACCTGAGCCACCATACCCTCCTGCCACAACACACACCGAGTTAATACCGACATCATCAGTGAATGCACCATACAAAATCGTGAAACCGCTATAATACCGGTGACACCCCAACTATCGATAGGAGCACCTCATGGCCGATTATGAGATTGGTGATATCAATTTAGCCGAAGCAGGACGCAATCGCATCAACTGGAATGAAGGCGACATGCCGGTATTGCTCGGCATCCGCGAACGGTTTGCCAAAGAACGCCCCCTCAAAGGGATGCGGTTGTCGGTCTGTTTGCATATAACCGCCAAAACAGCCGCCTTGGTGCGCACCCTAGCCGCCGGTGGTGCCGAGGTGATGTTGGTTGCCTCAAATCCGCTCTCGACCCAAGATGATGTGGCGGCATCACTGGTTGCCCACGACGAAATCCCCGTCTATGGGATACGGGGCGAATCAGTCGACACCTTCCGCCGCCACGTCGCCATTGCCCTCGATGCCAAACCCCACTTGCTCTGCGATGATGGTGCCGATTTGACCAGTGCCTTGTTGCAACGGGGGCTCAATCCCGGCTTGATGCCCCTCGGCGCCACCGAAGAAACCACCGCCGGTGTCAAACGCTTCAACGCCATGGAAGCCCAAGGGGTACTCCCCTTCCCCGTCATCGCCGTCAACGAAAGCCGTACCAAGCACATGTTTGACAATCGCTATGGTACGGGTCAAAGTGCCATCGACGGCATCATCCGCGCCACCAATTTGCTCCTCGCCGGACGCACTATCGTGGTAGCTGGGTATGGTTGGTGTGGGCGTGGCGTGGCGAGTCGGGCTGCCGGACTCGGCGCTAAAGTGATTGTCACCGAAGTCGATCCCGTCAAAGCCCTCGAAGCAGCCATGGACGGATTCCGGGTCATGCCGATGCACCAAGCGGTACGCGAAGCCGACATCATTATTGCCGTTACCGGGAACCGCACCGTGGTCAGTACCGAACATTTCGCTGACCTCAAAGATGGCGCCGTGCTCGCCAACGCCGGCCACTTCAATGTCGAAATCGATGTGGCCGCCCTCGAAGCCCTGGCCATCAACAAAACCCAACCCCGCACCCACGTCACCAGCTACCACATGGCCGACGGACGCCAATTCCATTTGCTCGGCGAGGGTCGTTTGGTCAATTTGGTAGCCGGCGAAGGCCACCCACCCGCCGTCATGGACATGTCGTTTGCCAATCAAGCCTTGGCCGCCGAGGTGCTCGCCCGCAATGCCGGCTCCATGGCCAAAATCGTCCATCGCTTGCCCGATAGCGCAGATATTTTTATTGCCACCCTCAAACTCAAAGCGATGGGCATCCGCCTCGATATCCTGACCGGTGCCCAAGACACCTATTTGCATAGCTGGCAAGAAGGGACGTAGGCGGTAAGGATTCTCATTGTCTCGCACAGAGCGAGGTTTATCGGTGTCTCGCGCAGAGAGACACAGAGGACACTGAGCTTTTTTGTTATGGTGGTCGATACCCGTACGTGGATGCGAAATGCCCTTTATCTCGCACAGAGCGAGGTTTATCGGTGTCTCGCACAGAGCACACAGAGGACACTGAGCTTTTTTGTTATGGTGGTGGTCGATATCTGTACGTGGATGCGAAATGCCCTTTATCTCGCACAGAGGACGCAGAGGACGCTGAGTTTTTTGGTGGTAGTGGGCTATATCTGTCTGTGGATGCGAGGTAACTATGCTCGCATCCACAGACGACACATCTTACTCATTCGCATAATCATCACGCCGATTATCACGATTATTGATTAGTCGATGAATGCCATCTTTTAACCGCAACTGCCCAAAATTAATCAGTAATGCCACAGGGGCATTGGTCAAGTGCAAATAGGTAAGTACTTGTTTTTTGTGGATAACAGAGACTTTTTCGATTGATTTCAATTCAACAATCACACGTCCTTCCACAAACAAATCGAGACGTAACCCGTCATCAAATTGGATGTCGTCATACACAAATTGCACTGGTATTTGTGATTGCACGTCAAGTCCTTTACGGCGTAATACATCAACGAGCACTCGTTGATACACTGATTCAAGGAGTCCCGGTCCTAACGCACGATGAACATCAATTGCACTCGCAATAATTATGCCGGTTAATTCGTTTACCTCACGCATACAATCCTCCAACACACATAGCCGATACAATGTTTATACGTATACCGTCTGACACATCTAATTCGGTACGGCATTCACGAAGTTGGAAGTATGAAGTTGGAAGTATAACGTTGACGTCGGAAGTTTGAAGTTATCTCCGTGCCCTCCGTGTCCTCTGTGCGAGCGCTACGAAGTCGGAAGCATAAAGTCGGAAGTATAACGTTGAAGTCAGAAGTTTGAAGTTATCTCCGTGTGCTCTGCGTCCTCTGTGCGAGACAAAGAGAACCTGTGCGAGACTAGAAAGAGCATCGTAATGCATACCTGGCTACACTCCCTCCCCAAAGTAGAGCTCCACATCCACCTCGAAGGCGCTATCCCCCTCCCCACCTTGTGGCAACTCATGCAACAATACGGCGGTGACCCCGATGTGCCCGATATGGCAGCCCTAGCACGCAAATTCCAATACCGTGACTTCCCCCACTTTATCAACACCTGGGTTTGGAAAAATCGCTTCATCCGCACCGCTGCTGATTTCACCACCATCGCCGCTGCCGTCGCCCAAGACTGGGCTGAGCAAAATATTTTTTATGTCGAGTCACATTATTCCCCTACCGATTTTGCCCGCCATGGCCTCACCATCGGCGAAATCACGCGTGCCATCCGGGCGGGACTCAATCAGGTCCCCGCGGTTACCGTCAACCTCATCGCCGATGTGGTACGTGATTCGCCCATCGACCGCGCCATGCAGACCGTCGAAACTGTAGCCGAACTCAGTGCATACGGCGTAATTGGCATTGGGTTGGGTGGCTCAGAGCAAACCCATCCGCCCGAGCCGTTTGCACCGGTATTTGCCCGGGCTCGCCAATTGGGGCTACGCACCACCGCCCATGCCGGTGAAGTAGCCGGGCCAGCAAGCATTTGGGGGGCACTCACCGCCCTCGGCGCCGAACGCATCGGTCACGCCACCCGCGCCAGCGCCGACCCCAAATTGTGTGATTTTTTTGTGACGCAGCAAATACCACTCGAAATGTGCCCGCTGTCGAATGTACGTACCGGCGTCGTCGCCGATATCGCCAGCCACCCCATCGCCGATTTCATCAACCGCGGTATGTTGGTCACCATCAATACCGACGACCCCAAAATGTTTAACAATACCTTGGTCGATGAATACACGCAATTGATGGAACACTTCTACTTACCCCCAGCTACAATTTGCCAACTTATCGACAATGCGGTGACAGCTTCATGGCTTTCTGATGATAAAAAAAGACATTTGCGCGCCACATTGCAACGCCACCCTCGTTGGGTGGCGTAAGCAATTCATATTGTGGTTATGAGTTTCAATTGCTACCGGGAGGATATCCTAACCACGACACATATACGTGATCACCAAACAATGTATAGAGCGTTTGGTCTATAACGGCGATAGCCGGGAGCAACGGCACCACCAAATTCGCATGACGATCATTCGTATATGCCCACAAAAACTGTTGCCATAGTTGGTACGATGCAAATACATCCTCGCTAGTAGTGGCATCATAATAGGCCGTCACGAGAATATCATAGACCGGTACATACTTGGCAGCGGTGGCTGGTGCAAGCAGCGGGTTGAGCGATTTAACCACTGCGCCCGTACTGTCTGCAATCGTCAGCTGCGTCAACTGACGACTGTCACCGGCATACAAAATATTGGTGCGTTGTAACGCCACCAAGGTGCTCCGGAGTGCCATAGTCTGTATCACATAGGGCAACGTCACACTTGTGGTTGCAACCAACACTCCACTGCGGCGTTGGATGCCTTGCACAAATCCTTTGGCAGCACCACTGATTTGCGACAGTGACCCTGCAACTGCGAACAGGCTATCACTATCATCGACGCCCACAATGGCATTGGGGACACCGACAACAGCGATTGGCAGACCCAATGTCGCCATGGTTTGCGGGTCACTAATGTCAATGCTGATAATTTGCCCCGTTGCCATTGGTGACGGGATTTTCGGTACCGATACTCCCACGTACAGCCGTTGATTGGCGGCATATAGTGCGGTCACATCGCCCGGTGTAACAAACATGTATTCTCCAACCAATACAAATGCGTTGGTGCTGACATCATATATTTGCACATAATTGCTCTGCCAATTCAAACGCCCAGCCACAATGATTTGCAGAGGATTACCGGGGTCAATCGCCATTACCAGTCCATTGATGCCAATCAAATCTTGGGTGGCCACGCTTGTCATGGTTTGGGGATCAATCAAGCCGAGTTGGGGCATATCGGCATTAGCAATATCTCCTTGATGCAATACCACCAAATTCCCCAGCGGCGGCAACGCCAATACCGCCTGATATGGTTGATCCAATACCTCCATAGATTGGGCAATAAATTCTGGCGTAGACGTCGCCGTGGCACTCGCAGTCAAGGTCCGAGTACCGGTACGTGTCGTGGTATTAGTAACCCGCGTATTTGAGGCAGTCACCGTACGGCTGAGTGTACGGGTCGTGGTGTTGGTCACGCGGGTATTGGATGCAGTCCAAGTACGACTCGGTGTCTGCGTATTAGTTGCCGTCCGTGTGCGGGTTTTACCCGTCAACGTCGATTCTTGAGTAGCGAGATAGCTTTCTTGTTGCCGCGTACTCGTCAATGCCAATTGGGCCACACGAGTATTTGTCAGTACCTGTATCCGAGTTGCCGTAATTGCCAGCTGTTGCACGCGGGTGGCAGTTGTAACGACGCCTATCGTTTTGGTCAACGGCAATACCGTGGGGGTAGCAGTCTGGGTGCTCGTTGCGGTCCGCGTGCGACTCGGCAAGCCATCGATGCGTTCTTTGGTGGCGGTTTGCCGGTCAGCGGCAACAAGTGCCGTCCAGGTTTGGCGTACGACACTCGCTTGATAATTGCGCATCCGTTGGGTACGCGTCGCCCACGCCACTACCGTACGAGCCACATCGTGGCTGGTGGGGGTGGGCGTGGGGGTTGTAGAACGCACTCGCAGCGCCGTACTTGTTTTGGCGGCAATCACCGTCTGCGTCTGCGCCCCTGTCGGCAAATCCAACACACTACGGCCAAGCAACCCAATTGCTTGCGAAATCCCGCCCCATGTTACCGTCAAAACACCGGTATCGTTGATGTTATCGGTGGCAGACGATGGGGTGTAGGTGACATTTAACGTACAGGCATAATCGATATAGTCATCACAATTGGGCACATCGACGGCAAAGCCATCACCAACAATATCCCATGTAAAAGTCGTACTGGTGTATGGTGACGTGGCAATAATCTGGCGCGTCACGCTGTCACCCGCACGAATTTGGCCAAAATCAAGTGCTGACGTCGATAATTGCAAAATATGCGTGGCGTTTTGGATTGATGTAATCGCCTTGCCCACCTGAATCCGCGGTACCACCAACGCTGGCGTGCGTTGGTCAGCTACGGGTAAACCATTGTCACGCAGCCAAGTGAGCACCTGTGTGACTGAGGCAGTCGGCATCAATCCTTTGAGTACCGCCCAGGCGCCTGCCACATGGGGGGTTGCCATCGATGTGCCTTGCCACGATGCGTATTCGTTAGCAGGGTAGCCAACTGACGAATAAATATATTGCCCGGGTGCCAACAAATCCAACAACCGATCACCATAAATGTTGGGTTTATTGTTGGCTACCGTCGGTGCGTTTGAGAAATCAGATACGCTATCAACTACCCCACCTGAATTGGTAGACATCGTTGATCCGACGGTAATCGCCGATGAAACACAACCAGGAAAACTCACCGCATTTATGTAGCCATCATTACCCGCTGCAATCACCGTAGCAATCCCCACAGAGCGTAATTGATCGATGTAATATTTAATCGCTTCGCCATCACAAAACGTAAGCGAACCACTGACACCAAGACTCATATTCACAGCTGCCAAAGTGTGCCACTCAGGAGTATTGCGATTCTGGTACAACCAATCCAATCCCGCCATTTGATCACTTTCGTACGACAAGGCACAATCACTACCACCACAATACCAAGTAAACCCCGAAAATACCTGCACCGCAATGATTTTGGCGTCAGGGGCAACGCCCGATATCGTGGCACCATTGACATACATACGATTACCCGCCACAATCCCTGCCACATGGGTACCATGGGCACACCCATCAAAGTTCACCGGACAGGGCAAGCCACTATCAACATCGCTACTTTGAGGCACTCCACCTGGACAGACTGATGTACTACCATATTGACTATCTGTTGATGAAAAACAGGCTTCTTGGATGACTTGGCCAGCGAGGAAGAGATGATTTTTATCAACACCCGTATCCAATACCGCCACCGTCGCCCCACCTCCGCCATACCCTGCACTATTAGCGGCGGCAGAGCCAATCAATTCAGTACTGTTGTTTAGATTGACCGTTGATAGGCGGTCGATTTGCACCGACTCAACCAAGGGATCTGCCTGCAGTGCCGCCATACCGCTCGTTGAAACAGTGGCAGCAATCATCGGAAATAAGGTAAATTGGCGGTTGATGGTGCGAATAATTCCAGTTTTGCGTTGCAAAAATGTCGCCTGCAATTGGCGCACCACCGCACTGCGTGTCAGCCGCTGGTTCGCATTTGCATTCTGCGCTTCTATTCCGAGCGCCGACTTGAGCACGATAATCACTCGTTGTTGTTCAGGGACTACTTGCCCAACGCTAGGTTCAACGACTTGCGCTCCCACAAAATAAGGAACGCTACCAACAACGATCACCATACACAACACGATCCCCACATACATACGCCACATGAGCGTGCCCAACTATTTCTTGTATAAGAAAATAAACAAATACGCATTAGGTCAACATATAAATATATAATGCGTTTTGATAAGCCCCTTTAACACAGCGGCGCATCACCTGTATAAGACACCGTATCCGGTAAGACGCCTGCACATGCATAATAGTTCAAAAAAATTATTATTGCGCTGTGCGTTTTTTAAAAATCATTTAATTACTCATTAATACGTAGCTTAGATTATTTATTATACCAAAAATCCCACGTACATTCCGTACGTGGGATTTATTGCAATTATTTCAGGTTACGTTATTCCCGCCAGACCACACCCGTCATACAATGAACGGCGCCGCCACCCTTCATCAATTCAGAAATCTCGACTTCATGACACTCAATATCATGGGCTTCAAACAATTTGCGCATGGTAGGATTGCCTGCCGGCATCACCAC
>CANFUF010000003.1 GCA_947450095.1 Roseiflexaceae bacterium | reverse complement strand
GTTGGCCGAGCCGCAACGCGACATCACCCCCGAGCAAGCGGCCAAGCGCTTGCGCGAACTCTCTGAAACACACTATCGCGAGGGCAAATGAGCACATTCACCCTAACATGGCTTGATGCCACTACTGTTACCGCTGCGCTACCGCACCTCGAAGTTGTGTTGTGCGATGCCGTCGAGTCTGGTGCGAGTATTGGCTTTATGTTGCCCCTCGACCGGAGCGAGATTGCCGATTATTGGGCGGGTATTGCCCAGGCTGTTATTACGGGAAAAAAATACCTGCTGGTGGCGGTGAATGAGCATGGTGAAATGGTTGGTACGGCCCAGCTCGAGCCTGCCGGTAAGTCCAATGGGCGCCATCGCGCCGAAGTCCAAAAGGTCATCGTGTTGGCGCGCTGTCGCCAACAAGGCATCGGCAAACTACTGATGCAAGAAGTTGATCGCTTTGCGGCATCCATCGGGCGGACGTTGTTGTTGCTCGATACCCGCGCCAACGATTCCGGCGAAAAATTATATGCCAGTGTAGGTTGGACCAAATTCGGTGCCGTGCCACGCTACGCCTATAGCCCCGATGGCTCGATGGAAGGTACCACGTTCTGGTACAAAACGTTGTAGCGTGATACAAAAAGTGCCGTGGCGGAATATTCCGCCACGGCGTTTTTTGTTGTGGTCTGCTTATATCAACAAAATCTCTTGGGCTTTGGGGGCTTTGAGGTCGTTCATACTGCCAGAGCGGTAGCCGGCCAAATCGAGGGTCACGAATTTATAGCCGAGTTCTTTGAGTTTGGCCGTCATGGCGTCGCGGTGCTCGAGTGCCAAGCTAAATTGATCGGCGGTGACTTCGATGCGGGCAATGGTGTCGTGGTGGCGCACCCGGAATTGCAAGAAGCCCAACCCGCGCATGAAGCGTTCGGCTTCGTCGAGGACGCGCAATTTGTCGGCGGTAACTCGTTCGCCGTATTGGATGCGTGACGACAAACACGCATACGAGGGTTTGTTCCAATTCGACAAGCCGAAGTTTTTGGCGAGCACGCGGATTTCGGCTTTACCGAGGCCAACTTCGAGTAATGGGCTACGCACGTTGAATTCGGTGGCGGCTTGGTGGCCTGGGCGGTGCGTGCCGACATCGTCGGCCATGGCGCCATAGACAATCGTGCCGATTCCCAGTTCTTTGGCGACGGGCTCAAGCTCGGTAAACAAGGTTTTTTTGCAGAAATAACAGCGGTCGGTGTCATTGCGGGCATAGCCGTCGAGTTCGAGTTCACGGGTGGTGACGACGATATGGCGGGCGCCGATGAATTGGGCCAGTTCTTTGGCTTGGCCGAGTTCTTCGCGGGGGTAGGTTTCGGAGTCGGCAGTGCCGGCGACACACTTGTCGCCGAGGGCATCATAGGCGGCTTTGAGCAGGAGGGTGCTATCGACACCCCCCGAGAACGCCACCATGACGCTGCCCATGTCACGGAAGAGTTGTTGTAGATTGGCGTATTTTTCCGCAAGGGTTGGTGTGGTCATGCTGTGGTTCCTTTTGTACGTGCCAAAAATAGTTTACGGGCAATGCGTGCGGCGGCAGCACCGGCGCCGATGCCGTTGTCGATATTGACGACGGTAATACCGGGGGCGCAGCTCTGGAGCATGGTGCCGAGGGCAGCTTGGCCAGCGCCACCAAACCCGTAGCCGACGGCTGTGGGGAGCCCAATCACGGGCATATCAACCAGCCCTGTCACTACTGACGGTAAGGCGCCGTCCATACCGGCGGCGACAATGATGACATCGACAGGCACCAGGAGGAGTTGACGTAATGGTTCAAACAACCGATGTAACCCCGCCACCCCTACATCGGTAACGCGATGGATGTTGCAGCCCAGTTCACGGCAGACGGCGCCTGCTTCGTCGGCAGCAGGCAAATCGCTGGTGCCAGCGGCAATAATCCCCACTTCGCCACCAAGGAGTGGTAATTGGCTATGGTGTTGGGCAATGGTGATGATGCGATCGGCTGTACCGCGGATGATGATGGCATCATGGAAGTGCGCGAGGAGTAATTCTACGGTAATCGTATCGGGTCGACTAATCAAGACGCGACCATGATGGGCGAGGATGCCGTCAGCAATCGCAATGGTCTGTGCTGCTGTTTTGCTGGCGGCATAGATGACTTCGGGCATGCCGGTACGGGCTTGCCGTAATAAATCGATGGTCGCAAAGGTGTCGAGATGTAATAACGAGTCGCTCATCCAGTGATTCCCTTATGTGTGTTGTCAAAAGTAATTGGGTAGCGTCGCCTAATATTCGACCGAGGCAATTGAGTTTTCCTGGGTTTCGCCAAAAGCAGTGGCCCCAATGCCCACCAACAAGCCAATCAATCCGGTAAGTTGTAATGGTGCAATCCGTTCGTGGAACAAAAAGAAGGCCAAAATGGCAGACCCGAGCGGCTCGCCCAGTAAGGCGATGGTGACGAGCAGGGCCGATAAGTGGCGCATGGCAAAATTAATCGAGGTATGACCAAGCAGTTGTGGGCCGATGGCGAGCCCAGCCAGGATGAGCCAGGCAGTGGGTGTACCTGGGAGGGTGTGATTGCCAAAGGCAATGCTGGCAGCAAGGAGTACGAGGGCTGCACTGCCATAGGTCATCCAAATATATTGGAGCAACGGGATATCGTGGCGTAGACTGCGCCCCACCAAAAAATAGGCCGAGCCGCTGATGGCGCCGAGCAGCGCCAAGCCGTTGCCGAGCAACGGGTTGCTGGCGCTGGTGTGTTGTTGGTCGCTGACGGCGATTAGCACTGATCCCGCAATGGTCAAGGCCATTCCGACGATGCGCCAACGGTTGAGTGATTCTTTCAGCAAAAACCGCGCTACCAAGCCAACCCAGAGTGGGGTAGTGGCAACGAGGGCTGCAGATGATGCCACCGTGGTGTATTCGAGTGACTGAATCCAGGTGGCGAAGTGAATCGCCAAACAGATGCCAGAGATAATTGCTAATCCGGCGTGGTGTGTGGTAATGCTCGCCGTCCAAATCTGGCGTCTATATGCCACAATTAGACTCAAAATACTCGCCGAAATCCCCAAGCGGCCCGCTGCAATCACCAGTGACGGGATATGGTCGGCTTGGGCATAGCGGATTAAAATTGATGCCGATGCGATGACAATAATCCCCAATGTGAGGGTAATCGCCGCCGTGACTCGTGCAGGTGACGTCGTCGTTGTATTCATAGTGCTATTGTACCATTTTGTGCTGTGGTTGGGTGAAGTGATGGAATGATAGGCAAACACGTGATTTACGAGTGTGATTTGAATTTTTGGCGAATAATACGATAAATATTGGTGATTATCGTGAAATTTTTGAAAAAAATGCAAGAAGATTGCTATAATAGGAGGCAATAACAAAAGGAATTCCTTCATGCGTATTTTGATGATATCGTGGGAATACCCCCCACATATGGTGGGCGGGCTCGGTCGCCATGTGGCCGACCTCGCTCCTCGCCTAGCAGCTCAAGGAATTGAACTAACTATTTTGACACCGTGGGCGGCAGGAGCGGCTCAACAACAAACCATTGCGCCAAACTTGCACGTGATTCGTGTGCCACTCAATGAACGGGCTGCTGATATCGTGACGCGCGTAAGCGACGCTACGGCGACGTTTTTGCATGTCGCACACCACATTTGGCAGACAACTGGCGGCTTCGATATTATTCATGTGCACGATTGGTTGCTCGCCGATGTAGCGATTGCGCTCAAACATCGGTATCAACGCCCATTAGTCGCCACCATCCATGCCAGTGAGCGAGGTCGGCGTCGTGGCGACATTTCTTCCCCTGAATCTGCAGCTATCGATGCCATTGAATGGCGGTTGACGTACGAGGCGTGGCGGGTGGTGGTTTGTTCACACTTTATGGTGACGCAACTGATGCATGATTTTAATTTACCACTCGACAAAATCGATATGATTCCCAATGGCGTGGTTATGCCGCCACTCCCGTTTGATACTGCGACCCAACGCCAAGGCTTCCGACAGCGCTATCAACCCTACGACGCCCCGTTGTTGTATGCAGTCGGGCGGTTGGTCTACGAAAAAGGCTGGCATGTGCTGATTGCTGCCTTGGCTAAATTACGCATCAATTACCCTGAGGCACGCTTGGTATTGGCAGGCGTTGGCGGATTTCGTGGTGAACTCGAACGCATTGCCCGGACCCATGACGTGTTTAGTGCGGTGACATTTGCAGGGTTTATTGCTGATGACGAGCGTGATGGCTTATATGCCAGCGCCGATATCGCCGTATTTCCGTCGTTGTATGAGCCGTTTGGAATTGTGGCGCTCGAAGCAATGGCATTGCGCTGTCCGGTCGTCGTTTGTGATACCGGTGGTTTGCGTGAAGTAGTCAACGCTAATCGTACCGGAATCTTGGTAGATCCCGATAATGCTGATTCGTTGGTGGCTGGATTACAATACACTCTCGATTACCCCAATTTGACGCAACAACGCATCGAAACAGCCTATGAAGAAGCGCGTATTACCTATGCGTGGGAGACGATTGCCGCAGCAACTGGGGCGGTATATGGTCGGGTGGTTTCTGATTGGCAAAAAGGGAGCTGGGGTACCGGTACGGTATAATTTGTGGTTCTTGTACGTCGGTTATCAAAAAAGTAGGACGGTCACGCATGTTGCGTGACCGTCCTTTTCTGAGTCGCCTCAGCCACGCAGGGGCGTGACTAGGGCGACTCGGTATTTTCCAAGACTACTTGGCAGCTTCGAGCACGGCTTGAGCGGCAGCCAAGCGGGCAATGACGACGCGGTATGGGCTACATGACACGTAGTTGAGCCCCGTGTTGTGACAGAACTTGACGCTGGCTGCTTCGCCACCGTGTTCGCCACAGATACCGGTTTTCATGCCGGCACGGGTGCTACGACCACGTTCCACACCCATCTTGACCAATTGGCCGACGCCGTCTTGGTCGAGGACTTGGAAGGGATCTTCGGGCAAGAGCTTTTGTTCGACATACTTGGGCAAGAAGCGCCCGGCATCGTCGCGGCTCATACCGAAGGTGGTTTGGGTCAAGTCGTTGGTACCGAATGAGAAGAATTCTGCTTCTTGGGCGATTTTGTCGGCAGTCACGCAGGCGCGGGGCAATTCGAGCATGGTCCCAACCATGTATTCGAAGTCGATGCCGCTCTCGGCCTTGACTTCTTGAGCGACCCGCACCACGATGGCCTTTTGGATGCGCAATTCGCTGACATCACTGACCAACGGAATCATCACTTCGGGCAATACCGTAATGCCACGCTTCTTGACGGCCACGACGGCACGGAAGATGGCCCGGGCTTGCATTTCGGTGATTTCGGGGTACTCAATACCCAAGCGGCAGCCACGGAAGCCCAACATGGGGTTGGATTCGCGCAAGCTTTCGACCTTGTTCTTGAGCAATTCGCCACTGATGCCCATCTTGGCGGCCAAAGCTTCGATTTCGTGATCGCCGTGGGGCAAGAACTCGTGCAAGGGTGGGTCAAGGGTCCGGATGGTGACGGGGAATCCGTCCATTTCGGTGAACAAACCTTCGAAGTCGGCTTGTTGCAATGGTTCGACCTTGGCCAACGCTGCCTTGCGCTCGTTCAACGACGAGGCCACAATCATCTGCCGGATGGCATCGATGCGGTCGCCTTCGAAGAACATGTGCTCGGTGCGGCACAATCCGATGCCTTGGGCACCAAACATGCGGGCAACACGGGCATCGGTGGGGGTATCGGCGTTGGCACGTACACCCATGGTGCGGACTTCGTCGGCCCAACCGAGGAACTTGAAGAAGTAGCCGTACAACACGGATTGCTCGGGCTTGAGCGTGCCACGGATGACTTGGATGACTTCTGATTCGCTGGTGTTGATTTTGCCGTTGTAGACGGTACCGCTATGGCCATCGACGGTGATGAAATCACCTTCTTTGATGGTCACATCGCCAACGGTGAACACACCCTTGTGATAATCGACGTCGATATCGCCACAACCACAGACGCAGCACTTACCCATTTGGCGGGCAACCACGGCGGCATGGCTGGTCAAACCACCACGGGCGGTCAAAATCGCGGCAGCGGCGACCATACCGTGGAAGTCTTCGGGGGCGGTTTCGGTACGAACCAAAATGACGACTTCGCCCTTTTCGGCCCATTCAGCGGCGCGATCGGGGTCAAAGCAGACCTTACCGCTGGCAGCGCCGGGACCGGCAGCCAAGCCAGTGGCGAGCTTTTGGGCAACGACGGCTGATTTGGCATCAACAATTGGGAAGAGGAATTGGTTGAGCATTTCGGGCTTGACGCGGCTGAGAGCGGTCTTCTTGTCGATGACGCCTTCTTCGACCAAGTCGACAGCGATGCGTACGGCGGCCATGCCGGTGCGCTTGCCGTTCCGGGTTTGGAGCATCCACAATTTGCCGCGCTCGATGGTGAACTCAACGTCTTGGACGTCTTTGTAGTGCGCTTCGAGTTTGCGGGCAATTTGCAAGAACTCTTCGGATGATTTGGGGAGTTCTTTGGCCATTTGGGTGATGGGTTTGGGGGTACGGATACCGGCAACCACGTCCTCACCTTGGGCATTGACCAAATATTCGCCAAACATTTCGTTTTCGCCGGTAGCTGGGTTCCGGGTAAAGGCCACGCCGGTGGCGCTGTCGTCGCCCATGTTACCGAATACCATGGTTTGCACGTTGACGCCGGTACCAATGTTATCGGGAATCTTTTCGATGCGGCGATAATCGATGGCGCGGCGACCCATCCATGAATTGAAGACGGCCATGATGGCCATTTCGAGTTGCACGTTGGGGTCTTCGGGGAAGTCATGGCCGGTATCTTGTTTGATGAGTACTTTGAATTGATTGGCAATATCGGTGAGTTCCGCAGCTGATAAGTCAGTGTCGGTGCGGTTCTTGCCCTTGGCATCGTTCATGACGTGCTCGAGCTTTTCGCCGTCGGCGCCCAATACGATTTTGCCGAACAATTGCACAAAGCGGCGATAGGCGTCAGCGGCAAAACGGGGGTTACCGGTTTGCTTGGCCAAGCCTTCGAGGGTTTGGGCGTTGAGTCCGAGGTTGAGGACGGTGTCCATCATGCCGGGCATTGATTCACGGGCACCGGAACGAACGGATACGAGTAAGGGATTGGTGGCGTCGCCGAATTTTTTGCCCGAGACTTTTTCGACTTCGAGCATTGCAACGCGAGCTTGTTCCCACAAGCCATCGGGCAATTTTTTGCCGCCATCATAATAGGCATTACAGGCTTCGGTGGTGATGGTGAATCCTGGGGGAACGGGAACGCCGGTGCGAGTCATTTCGCCCATACCTGCGCCTTTACCACCTAGCAAATCACGCATGGTGGAATTACCCTCGGTGAAGAGGTATACCCACTTCTTAGACATGTACATGCTCCTCTAATCGTGCTGATTACTTATCCATGTGCGTTTCATTATTCGGAGCATCGTTTGCCACGTTGCACGCGTAGCTCCACGCTTTTGCACAGAAATACCGCGCATACTATACGCTATGTTCGCGTTTTGTGCAAGCGCACCGTGAACGGGTGTCTGGTTATATATTCACGACGTGCGCCCGCAGGGGGAGTTTTTTACAAAAAATACCAAAATAAAGATTAGGCATTCCGTCGGAGCAACCCGGCGCTACTGAGTTGGCCGATGACTTCGGCAGCGGTGCGTTCGCCCGCTTCGATAGCTCCTTCGATACTCCCAGACCATTGGGTTGCGGTTTCGCTACTGGCCCAATGGATGCGTCCAACGGGAGTGCCAATGGCATGTACAAAACTCGCACTGCCCGGCGGCATAAATCCGACCGTGCCACGGCTCCAGCGTTCGTTGTTCCAATCGCGTTCAATCATGCCGCGGTACGAAAGTGCTTCGTTGCCGAACCAGCTCGTCAGCTGTGTCACCAAGGCCCGTAATCGTTCGCTCCGTGGTTGAGCGCTCCAATGGCTGGCGTTGTCACCGATAATGACACAGGCCAAAGCCCCTTCGCTACTCGTGGTGGGTGATATGTCATGGATGATGCTGGCGGGTCCATCGTCACTCATGAGAAAACCAGATTTTTGGTTTTCGCGCCAAAATGGGTAATCATAACAAAGCACTGCTTGGATGGCTCGTCCCATCACGACGCGTTGATTGAGCGCATCTCGGTTGCTGGGAAGCGCCGGTTCGTAGTAAATTTGGGCCGCGACTGCCGGTGGTGCCGCGATAATTGCGTAGCGTGCGCGGAATGAAGAGCCGCGTGAGTATGCTGAGACACTTTCCTCGTCTTGGCGCATTGCCAATACGGGGGTATCGATATTGAGTTGTGGGCGTAATTGTTGGGCTAAGCGCTCGGTAATGCGTTGGATGCCACCCGCGATGCGATTTTGTTCATGGGCTGGCCGTAACGCAAAAATTATTTCGGCGCGTTGATAGGCCTGGATTTGATCGAGAACATACACAAACGAAATTTCGCTGGGCTCTGCCATAAAATGGACGTGCGTTAGGATTCGGAATAAATTCCGTGTGGCTGGGGAGCTACTTTGTTGATGGAGCCACGCCCCAAATGAAAATTGATCGTAGTTTTTGATGGCCAAAGCGCTTTTGACGGTTTGTAATTGCAGTTGTCGTGATAAGCGATTGAGTTTGGCAACAATGCGTTGATAGTCGAGTTGTACGTTGGGTGCGAGCCATGGTGCTCGGTTGCGGAAGCGCACATTGCGGCCATTGAGCCGAATGACACTTTCGCCTTGGGTATATTGAGGGGTTAATTGGATGCCTAATTCGTGGGCGAGTTGGCGAAATTGTTTGGCGTGAGGACTAATCCAGCGCGCCCCTAAATCATACGATTCGCCATTAAAAGTGCCGCTGTTGGCTCGACCTCCCACGCGATCGCGTGCTTCAAGTAACACCGCATCGACTCCTTCGCGGAGCAAGCGCCATGTGGCGACTAACCCTGAGATACCTGCTCCGATGACAACGACATCGGCGTTGTATCCGAGCTGATTGGGGTCAAATTGGAGTGTACTCATCAGCGCTTCTCCTATGATGCTGCGTGTGTATTGTCGTTGAGGCACGCCAGTTGCATGACCCCGTTTTCTACCATAATCGTGGTAATTGCACAATTATCGATACGGATTCGTTCGTGCAGATTAATATCGAGTCCTAATATGGTACAGACAATCGCGGCGATGGTGCCACCGTGACAGACGATGCAAATTATATCATTTTCTTGATGTAAGGCGACATAACGATTAATCGCCTGCATCACCCGATGTTGCAACATCTGATGTGATTCACCGCCTGGGTAGATCATCTGGCCTGGCGCCGCGCAATATTGTTGGTAGCGTTCGGCATCGTGTTGTTGCACATCGGGGACGCTTTTGTGTTCCCATTCCCCCACATCAAGCTCACGGAGTGCGACGTCGGTGACGAGTGTGATTGGGTGGTGGGCTAAAATTGCTTCGGCAGTATGCATTGCCCGAATTAGATCACTACTATAGACAGCACGAATGTGGTGCTGTTTGAGTCGTTGTCCCAGGCGGTGCGCTTGCGCTTGACCACGTTCGTTGAGGGGAATCTGGGCGTGGCCATAGATGATTCCTTGGACGTTATAGGTTGTTTCGCCGTGGCGGATGAGGAGTAACTGCATGATGTGGTTCGTTCTGGTTAGTGGGCGTCGGCATGGGCATTATCGTTGAGATTACCGAGGCGCAATTTGCCGTGTTGGTGGATGACGGTAGTCAATGCGCAATTATCGATCCACATCTGGGTATAGTTGTCGATATCGAGGCCGAGTACGGCACAGACGATCGACCGGATCGTCCCACCATGGCAGACCACACAGATAGTGTCGTGTTCGTCGTGGCGTTGCACGATGGTGGTGAGGGCCTGCATGGCGCGGGTTTGCATTTGGGCGTATGATTCGCCACCAGTATAAATAGTGCGACCTGGTTTGATGCGATAACTCGCAAAATCAGTAGGGAATTGGGCGGAAATTTCGGCGACGGTGAGGTGTTCCCACAGGCCGACGTCAATTTCACGGAAACCGGCTAATTCGCTGACTGGTTGGTGGTGATGTTGGGCGATGGCATTGGCTGTTTGGACGGCACGCAGTAAATCGCTGCTATAGATGGCGGCAAAGTGATGATTGCGCAAGCGCTCACCGACGATGGATGCTTGGGCAAATCCGGTGTCGTTGAGACTGATTTGCATATGGCCTTGGTAGCGTCCGATTGCGTTGTAGGCAGTTTCGCCGTGGCGGACCAGGATAATGTGCATAGGTATCGATTCTCGGTAGGGTGTTTCATCCATTGTACTGTATATTTTGGCACAAAAAAGAGAGAAGGTGTTGCCGAAGCAACACCTTCTCTCACACGAGACAAAGTAGAAACTACTTGGTCTTGGTGTTGTTGATATACATGGTTCCGGGCACGTTGCTATAAGCGCTGAAGCCGGGCCATTGAATACCATTGAAGCCAGCGTTGTTGGGCTCGAGAGCCTTACCAACGACGTATGGCTTGAGCAAGCCTGAGTTGACGCGGTGGAACAAGAAGATACCACCAACATCTGACACAAGCAACTTCTCGGCATCTTGGAACTGCTTGAGACGACCGGCGGTATCCGTGCTGGCCGAAGCCTCGTCTACCAACTTGTCGAAATCTTTGTTGTTCCAGTTATGGCGACCATCGCTGTGCCATACGCCCAACATGTTCGAAGCGTCAAAGAAGTCAATACCGTATGAAACCATACCGAATTGAATCTTGGTCGGCTTTGAGTTGAGGGCTTCCATGAAGGTCTTTTGTTCCTTGTTGGAAACTTCAACGTCAATGCCGAGGTTTTGCTTCAATGAAGCGGCGATAGCGGCAGCGGCATCTTGGCGAACTTGTGGTTCGTTACGGAGCCACAAGGTAATCTTGGGGAAGCCCTTACCATCTGGGAACCCGGCTTCGGCCAACAATTTCTTGGCGGCTGCGACGTCGTAGTTTTGGATGGTTGAGAGTTCCTTCGAATTTGAGGCATGGAAGCCAGGCATCAAGAACGAATAGGCCGGAATGGCTTGGTTCGGTCCAATGATGTTGGCAATCAAGCTGTCGCGGTCGATGACGTGTGAGAAGGCCTGACGAACCTTGAGGTTGTCGAATGGCTTGGTCTTCGTATCGAAGAACAAGTAGTCGGTGCGGAAGTCGTTGGCATTCTTGGTGACTTGCTTGGTCAATTCGGGGTCTGCAGCGATGATCTGCGTTTCGGCAGCACCGATGAATTCGCCGCCGAGGGCGTCAACGTCACCGTTGCGGTAGCCGGCGAAGAAGGTTTCGGGCTTGGCTGCAATGCACTCTACACGTTGAATGTAGGGTTTGTTGCTGCCGGTGTAGGTTGGGTTGGCTTCGTATACCAACTTCTCACCCTTGGTCCATTCCTTGAGGATGTAAGGACCACTTGACACTGAAGTCTTGGGATCGTTGTTGTACAAAGGACCATTCTTGTCGAAGGCGGCCTTTTGCAAGGGGGTGCTGTAAAGCAACTTGGCTGGCAAGAAGGGGGCTGGGGTTTCGGTGGTGAAGACGACGGTGTTCGCGTCCTTGGCAACGACGCCCAATTGGTCGTTAGGAACGGTACCGGCGCCAACCTTGCTCCAGTTCTTGATTTCGCCGGGGGCGGCGAAGAACCAAGCGAAGTCCCAGGCATGGGTCTTGTCGGCAGCGAATTGGAAGGTTGATACGTAGTCGGCGGCGGTTACCGGCGTACCATCACTCCACTTCAGGTTGGGGTCGAGGTGGAACGTCCACTCCGTGCCGTCAGCATTGGCTTCCCATGAAAGGGCAGCAGCTGGTTGGGGCATGAAGTTGTTGTCCAAGCGAATCAATGGCTCGCTCAACACGTTGGTGACGGCGCCGCCCTCTTCGTACACGCTGACCAAGAAGTCAACAGTGGTGAAGGTGGTGGTGGCATTGAAGAACGTGCGATACACTTGCTGATCGGCTGGGGCGGCGTCGGCTGGCAAGGTGATGCCATTCAACGTTGCGACAGCTGGTGCTGGTGCTGCGGTGGCGGTGGCCTCAACTGGTGCTGGGGTGGCCGTGGCCGCATCGATGACTGAC
This sequence comes from Roseiflexaceae bacterium, assembly GCA_947450095.1. Classification (GTDB taxonomy): domain Bacteria; phylum Chloroflexota; class Chloroflexia; order Chloroflexales; family Roseiflexaceae; genus UBA965. The sequence continues at coordinate 62,182 of CANFUF010000003.1, read as the reverse complement.
GGAGCAGTCGGGGCTTCGGTGGCTGCGGGTGCAGCGGTGGGTGCAGCTGCTGGTGCGCCGCCACAGGCTGTGATCAGCCATGTAGCAACGACGACCAAAGCCCAGCGTGCACTACGTCGCGTGTAGGACATCTGTGAACTCCTTCATCAAACGAATAACGCCTGACATTGCGGGATAAACCGCACTGTCTATATCAACCCAGGGAATGGAACCGCCCACCCCCGGGGATTGACCAAACTGTTGCGCATCCTGCGCAAATACCGAACCACTTATTGCAACATAACCAGTGTAATTGGGATATTGCAATTCTACCACGCAAATAAGTATACCACGTCATATTAATTTTTCATTATCAAAAGCAAACAAATGATAACGAAAGAATATCCAAACTTATACTGGATTTTTTGTGCAGTTTGTGAACGACTGTTCCATTCATTCCATTGTATAGGGAAACTCCTGTACGCATCAACAACACACGTACAGGAGCAGTCATACAACCTACTTGATTACTTCTTGAGCTTGGGGTCGAGCGCATCGCGCATACCGTCACCCACAAACGAAAAACTCAACATCGTCAAGGCAATCATCAACGTCGGGAAGAGTCCCAAATGCCAGTACACTTCGATGAATGATGATGACTGACCAGCCATTTTGCCCCAGCTTGGCAATGGGTCGTTGATACCAATCCCAAGGAAGCTCAACCCAGCTTCAGCAAACATGGTCGCCGGAATACCCAATGTGAACGAAATAATCAATGGTGACAAGGCATTTGGCAACAAATGGCGGAGCGCGATCTGGGTCGTCGGTACACCGATTGCCCGAGCTGCTTCGATGTATTCCTTTTCACGCAGTGACAAAATCTGGGCGCGGGTAAGTCGACACATTTCGATCCAGCCGATGATTCCCAGTGCCAAAATTACATTGAATAACCCACCACCCCACATCGAAAGCAAAAACAAGGCAAACAATAGTTGCGGGATAGCGGTGAAGATTTCGATGATACCCATTACTACTTGATCAACCCAGCCACCGAGGAAGCCGGCTGCGCATCCCATTGATACGCCCACGACGACGGCCATTAATTGAACTGTAATGCCGATGGTCAACGAAATCCGGGCACCATAAATAATCCGGCTGAGCTGGTCACGGCCGACGTTGTCGGTACCTAGCAAGTGGCGCGCATTGGGGAATTGCTTGCTTTCTGCCAAAACCGAGAAATCATAGGCGGTTGGTGCAATGAAATCAGCAAAAATCGCCATGAAGAAAAACATGAATACGATCACGAGTGCGCCCATCGCGAGGCGGTTTTTGCTAAACCGAATCGCGGCATCGCGCCACAAATTTGCGGGCTTGCGTTGGATAACCACTTCTGCGGGAGCGGCAATAGGTGTTGTTGTCATGGTTGTTTCCTAATCAAGCTTAATACGTGGGTCGATAATCGTCGAAACAAGGTCGGTAAGCAAATACACAAGACCCCAGAGCGAGGCAATAATCAACATCAGTGCCAATACCATCGGATAGTCACGGCTCGTGATACTGGTTACGAAAAACTTACCGATACCGTTTACCCGGAACATGGTTTCAACAAAGATCGTACCAGTCATCAAATTAGGAATCATTGGGCCAAGCGCAGTGATAATCGGAATCAAGGCGTTCTTGAGGGCATGGCGCCATACCACCATTACTTCACTCAAGCCTTTGGCGCGGGCGGTGCGGATGTAATCTGACGTCATGACGTCGGTCAAACTGCCACGGGTAAAGCGTGATGCAAAACCTAACGGTCCCAAGCCAAGGGCAAATACGGGCATAATCCACGCTTTGGGGTCGTGCCAGTGTGCGGTATCGAGTGCCATTGGTAGCCAATGTAACTTCACCACAAAAATAAGAATCATCCAGATTGAGATGATGAAGTTCGGCACCGTCATACCAAGTGCAGAGATAAAGGTGACGAGTTGGTCAATCCATGTGTTTTGGCGTACACCCGCCAATATGCCCATAAACATCCCTAGTCCGAGTGCGATAATCACCGTCATTCCACCGAGTTGGATACTTCTCGGCCACACACTCCCGATGATTTCGGCCACGGTTTGGTCGGGGCTGGCATACGACGTCCCAAAATCCCCTTGGAGAGCTTTGCTCATGTAGCGGTAGTACTGAATGTACAAGGGCTGATCCAAGCCATACTTGGCCAAAATATTGGCCTTGGCTTGGGCGCTGAGCGGCATGTTGATTTCATCAAAAGGACCACCAGGGACGTTGTGCATTAAGAGAAATGCCACCATCGTTACTACGATAAACACAAACAATAATCTGGCCAAACGACTCAAAATGTAGGCTACCATGCGGATGCCTTTCCTTTATCAGTACAGGATACTTACGGAGAAATATACATGCAACAGACGTATGCGACCAGTGAGGGGTGTCGTCGATAAACGTGATGGTTGTCATCATGTTTTATTTGGTACCGGCACATTGGTATTGCCATGGCTGTAGGTCTACCAATCCAAAACGTGCCTTATACAAATCAGCGGGCATCCTCAAATCAGCTGTCGCCTACAGTGACTGTGCCACGGGAGCGTAGTTGTAGTGATATCAAGCTATCACCTACGTACGGTCACCAACGCCCAGCGCGCATTGCGCGAGTAGGACATCTGTGTTTCCTCCTTAAACCATACAAATTCATGGCGCTTTTGTTGCGTGACTACAAAATTCACCCATACAATACAGCCGGTTGCACTGAATGACGTTTGTGTACACGCATGACCAAAACGGCATACACGGCGTGTATATCGTCTGCCCACTACATATGAAAATCTAGTCTACGGAAAGATTAAGACTTACTTAATCCGTTGTACTATAGCATCTCTGTATTTTGATGTCAATGAAAGTTACGGTCACCTTGTTTTCATTTTCACAAGTCGCTACAGCTTACCAACAAATTACGCCATCCCATAAGGCCATAATGTGGGATTATTCGCTTGTTCTCTAATATCCAACATATGGTGAACCCAGCGATTTTATCTGATTGTGGTCAAGAATTATGCCGCGCACTATAGTGTTTTTGTTCGCTTTTGCAATAGGAATGAGTATGTGAATGAAAATAGATTGATATACGTGCGCATTCTAGGCTAGAATATGCAGAGATATAGCGAGAGTTTACCATGATACAACGAGTTTTCTTACCAGTGTGGTATAGCGTCATGACGCTGTTTGTGATAATGATGATTGCGGCACCGGTTTCGACGTTAGTCGTACAGGTTGTTGATCGCGTGCAACATCGTGGTAAGCCGATTGTTGCGCCAATCACGACCCAGCGTGAAGAAATAATCCCGATGCCGGCATTACCCGACGAAGAGCCGGTGCTGATTCAACCACCACAATTGCAAACTGTTGCAAGTGGGCTCGGTCATATATGTGTGGTGACGCAATCAGCGCACATTAAGTGTTGGGGTGATAATCGCCAAGGCCAACTCGGTGGTGGGAGCGACGGCAATGCACTCACGATGAGTGCCAATCCTATGAATGTGAGTGGGTTGGTTGATGTCGGTGCGGTGACGTTAGGTGATACACATTCTTGTGCCCTGCAACCACGGATTGCCCGGGTGTATTGTTGGGGTGGCAATCAATTTGGTCAATTGGGCAATGCAAGCAATGGCCCGCAAACGAATCAACCTGTTCCTCAACAAGTGGTTGGGCTGGGACGGGTCGTGCAAATTGTCAGTGGCGCAAATCATACCTGTGCCCGCCAAGATGATGGTGTGGTGCGTTGTTGGGGGGATAACCGCCGTGCCCAAATTGGTGATGACTCACGGCAACGGGCAATCGATGCCTATGTAATCAAAGGATTGCCAACGGATATTACGGCAATAGCCGCCGGAGGAAACCATAATTGTGCGTTGACGAGTGCTGGTATTGTCTGGTGTTGGGGCGAAAACGCCGTCGGACAAGTAGATGGTCATGCCGGGAATCCCATGACGACCCCGGTAAAAATTACTGATATTCCTGTTGCAAATGCGATTGTATTGACCACACAACAAAGTTGTGTGCTCGATGCCACGAGTTCATTGTGGTGTTGGGGACATGGTGCGTTACCCCATCAAATTCCGGTCCCTGCTCCAATCGTGCGGGTCCGGGGCAGTAACGCAGATGTGCTGTGTGCGGTGTTGAACAATAATAATTTAGGATGTATGAGTGATCAAGATTCCCAAATTACCCAAACACCACTATTTGGTGCACTTGATGTCACGATTACCGGTAATAATGCCTGTGTGCTGTTGCGGGCTGCCAAAATCGTTTGTCGTGGTGATAATCAATATGGTCAATTAGGTCCTTCAATTACTGAAAAAACACATGCGCAATTCGTATTGATGCGTTTGGGCGCCACCGCCAATGTCATGGCTGGTGGTGTGTCACATATTTGTGCAATGTGGCAACAAGGACGCGTCCAGTGTTGGGGGCGTAATCTTGAAGGGCAATTAGGGACCGCCATGCAGCGCGACCAACCGAGCCCCACATCCCCCGATATCAATGGTGTCACGAGTGTGGTAGCTGGGGGATTACATACCTGTGCCTTACGTTATGACCAACACGTATATTGTTGGGGGGCGAATCAATCAGGTCAACTAGGTATTGCGGATTTTCAAAATCATGCCCAGCCACAACAAATCTGGTCGCTGAGCCAGGTTGCCATGGTGAGTGCCGGTACGAATCATACCTGCGCTCTCCAACAAGCAGGACGAGTGTGGTGTTGGGGTGCAAATAATGCTGGCCAACTTGGGAATACCGGTCCAGACCAGGCCTTGCCCGTTGCAATCGCGGCGCTTCCCTCTGTGGTGACGTTGGCCTCGGGTGGTGATAGTAATTGTGCCCTCCAAAATGATGCCACAGTCGTGTGTTGGGGGGCTCCATTGCTTCCCAATACCCCTGCATTTACGCCTGTTGCAAATTTGGTTGATGTGGTTGATGTCAAAATTGGCTGGAATCATGCCTGTGCCTTACGTGTCGACGGCGCAGTACTTTGTTGGGGGGGGCAGTCTTTTGGACAATTTCAAGGTGACCCGACTACCCCGCAATTGATTGCGGGATTACCCCCAATCCAATCGATTGCTACAGGTGGGCGACATACCTGTGGGATTGATGCATTGCATCAGTTATGGTGCTGGGGTGCCAATGACCAGCATCAAATAAATGCGACTGGGGGAAGTGCAATTGTAACGGTGCCACAAATGGTGCTTGTGGGTGTATCGCATGTGGCTTTAGGCTTTACGACCACATGTGCGCGGTTGCAAATTGGCCAAACGAGTTGTTGGGGCGATGCAACGTATGGACAACTTGGTAATGGTAAATATGAATATGATGCAACCCATCCTTATGTAAGTGGATTAAATGATGGCTTTGCGATTACTGCAGGGGGGGATTTTAGTTGTGCCGTGCTCAAACACGTGGCTAGCCGCTGTTGGGGTGGGAATGAATATGGCCAACTTGGTGATGGTACGACCAATACTGCTGCGGTGCCGCAAACGGTGCGTAGTAATGATGAAGTCGTCACAATCGCTGCGGGGAGTGCCCATGCCTGTTTGATTGTGAGTGATGGTACCGTACGTTGTTGGGGACATAATAATTATGGACAATTAGGCAATCAAGCTACCGAAGATAGTAGTACCCCGGTGATTGCGGCGGTGCAACAAGTGGTCGATATTTCCCTCGGACAATCTCATAGCTGTGCCTTGCTTCAGGATGGTGGCGGTGCCTGTTGGGGGCGTAACGATGATGGTCAATTAGGGAGTGGCAGTACGGCTTCGTCTGGAATGCCCTTGCGGGTGGCTGATTTGGTCAATGCAGTGGTGTTGAAATCAGGTGGGAATCATACGTGTGCGGTGTTGCAGTCGACTAACGTTGTCTGTTGGGGGCGTAATCAACAAGGACAATTAGGCATTGGTGATGTTGGTCCTGGATTATCGACTCCAACGCAGGTGCCTGGCTTGAATGGCGTTACGGATATTAGTTTGGGTCTGGATCATTCATGTGCACTAACCCAAACTGGTCAAGTCTTTTGTTGGGGGTGGAATCATTATGGCCAAGTCGGTATGGGTACGGTGGGTGATACCGCCTATATTACCCACCCACAATTAGTCGCCGATGTGGCGAATGTGGTGGCAATTACTGCCGGCGATAATCATACTTGCGTGTTACAACGCAATGGTGATGTCCGTTGTTGGGGTGATAACTATAGTGGTCAACTTGGTGTGAGCACTGTGGTGGGTGATTCTGGTACGCATCCTTCAGCTGCGCTTGTTACGGGATTACATAATGTTGTGGCAGTTGCCGCAGGTGGTGCACATACTTGTGCGTTGTTGCAACGTGGTGATGTGGCGTGTTGGGGTTGGAATAATGTCGGTCAAGTGGGGAATGGTGCAGGTGGTGCCGCGCACGATATTGTGGCACCACAACCGGTCGTTGGGCATTTGGGTGTTACAGCCGTTGGTGTCGGTGCAAATCATATCTGTATGGTTGATAACCACGGCACGGTATGGTGTTGGGGCGATAATGGGTTTGGTCAGCTGGGTATCGGCAGTCAAATTGGTGGTAGTACGCGTACATTGCCAAGTGAAGTTGATGCGGCGGCCAATACCATTGCCGTTACTGCTGGTGCAAATCACACCTGTGCGCTTTTGGTTACCAATGATTTGAATTGTTGGGGACGCAATACGATTGGGCAATTAGGAAATTCATTTAGTGGCGATTTGGCTGATAGCCCAGTCCCGTATTTTGTGGGTAATTTTGTGGGTGTGACGGCATTTGCTGTGGGTGGTGACCAAAGTTGTGCGATTGTCTCTGGTCAAATCTATTGTTGGGGCGATAATCAATACGGACAAATTGGCTCAGAACCTGTGGGGATTGGTGAATTTCGCACGACGCCTACGCCGATTTTTGGTGTAACAACGGCGGTTGATGTGGTCGTTGGGGCACAACATGTTTGTGCATTACTCGAAAACGGAACCGTTACCTGTTGGGGGCGCAACAATCAACATCAGCTGGGCTATGCCGGGCCTGAAATGAGTATTACGCCCCAAGAAGTTCCTGGCGTGCATGATGTAATTGCGCTCGCTGCGGGGGACAACCATACGTGTGCAGTCCAAAAAAATCAGCGTGTGATTTGTTGGGGGAGCAATCAAAACGGGCAACTCGGGGTGGTTGGGAATGATATTGTGAATGCCCAACAAGTCGATGGCATCAATGATGCTATCGCGATTGCTGCAGGCAGTGCCCATACCTGTGTCCTATCCGCCAAACACACGATCGTTTGTTGGGGCAATAATACTCATGGGCAAATTGGCGTGGCGCCTGACCCTGCAGTCACAACTCCCTTGGGGTTGACTGCGGTGCCGGGTATTCAATCGGTAACGGCTATTGCTGCAGGGGGTAATCGTACCTGTGCGATCCTCGAAAACACCGAACTGTGGTGCTGGGGGATGAATCCTGCTAATTTACTGGGGGTCACTGCGAATCCCGATCTCAATACGCCAGTGATGGTGCAACAATTGTGGGAGATGCGGGTGGCGTCTCTGCCTATCCAAATTCCTACGGCGGTTCCAACGTTACCGTTACTTGCGCCAAGCGCAACACTTCGTCCAACCCGCACTGTGCAACCAACTGCCACGTTAATCAAAAAACACTTCCCTACCCCAGTTATCTGGAGAAGGACGAATCCATGACCACTCCGCGTATTTTGTTTGTATCGACGGCATCGTCGTATCGCAATCATGCCTTTATTCAGGCTGCCCAATCGCTTTCCATGAATTGGTTGTTGTTGTGTGATACCGCGGTGACCGCCGAATATGCACGTAGTTGTATGGTCTACAACCCTAATGATTACTCATCATTGATTATTACCCTAAAAAGTCTTCATAGTCAGCATCCGTTTGTATCATGTATGGCGCTAGACGATAGTGGTGCGCAAATCGCACAGCAGATTGCCAGTGATTTGGGGCTGCCACACAATTCGGCCACGGCCACGGAGGCTGCGCGTAACAAATATGCCATGCGTTTGGCATTACAAACGACCGATATTCCCCTGCCCTGGTTTCGCCGGTTTGTCAGTAGTGATGATATCGCGTTGATTGCTACGACAGTGCCCTACCCGTGTGTCATCAAACCACTCGAACTCAATGGCAGTCGGGGCGTGATGCGGGCTGACACTCCCGCGCAACTAATGATTGCGCACACCCGGTTGCTCCGTATGTTGGCTGCTTTGTATCCGCATCATACCGAGTATGAGTTTCTCGTAGAATCATTTATTCCAGGCAATGAAGTGGCCCTTGAAGCGATGATGGACAACGGGGTGTTAATTCCGTTGGCATTATTTGACAAACCTGACCCCCTCGATGGCCCTTTTTTTGAAGAAACAATCTATGTCACCCCGTCACGGCTCCCTGATACGACGCAACGAACGATATATGTAATTGCCCAAAAAGCGGCATTGGCAATCGGATTGGTCAATGGTCCGGTGCATGCGGAATTGCGTATTAACAGCGCTGGGATTTATGTTGTCGAAATTGCCGGCCGCTCGATTGGTGGGCTTTGTTCACAAACATTGCGCTTTGGGAGTGATGAATCACTCGAAATGTTGATTGTGCGCCAAGCAAGTGGCTTGCTTGCAACCACGCCCACTCGCCGCCATGAAGCAGGCGGCGTGATGATGATTCCTATCCCGATAAGTGGTATTTTGCAACACGTTACCGGTACCGATGTAGCGTTAACGGTGCCATTGATCGAATCAATTGAAATTACCAGCCCACTGCATCAACCGATTGTGACGTTGCCGGAAGGCGAAAGCTACCTCGGGTTTATTTTTGCGCGCGGCCAAGACCCCGCCGCTGTTGAACAAGCCTTGCGTGATGCACATGCCTTGTTGCGCATCAAAATTACCCCTGACATTCAATTAATTGCCTGAAAATAGTGCGTGCGTGATACACAAAAAAGAGTTTTGTGCAATCAAAATGCACAAAACTCTTTTTGCATCGTGGGCTTATTTGCGTGGACCGCCTTTACTCGGGGCGGCTTGTTGTGGTGGCGCCCACCCTTCGGGTAGCTGTGCGCCTTCGCCAAAAAAGAACTCTTCCATTGACTGCAACAAGACTTTTTGCGATTGGGGATCAACCAAGCTTAACCCATAATGATTGATAAGAATGCGTTCTTGTTCTGGCCACATGGCCCAAGCACGTTGTGATACACTCGCATAAATTCGTTGCCCGAGTGCTCCGGGGAATGGCAGATTGGCTAGCCCTGGCAATTCACGACCAAATTTGCTACACACGACCATGTGTTCACCTGGCGGTGGGCCAAAAAAGAATTCTTGAATACATGCGGCTCGTTGCCGGAGGTATGTCGGATCATTGGGTTCAAACTCAAAATGTTTGACGAGCAATTTTTCAATCGAAAGCCACGCTTGCCAGGCTGGTTGCGAAATCGATGCCTGAATCCGCGCTCCTAATGCACCAGGTAACGGGGGCTGTGTCAGCGCGGGTAATTCTTTGCCAAAATATGCACATTGGATCATTGGTTCACTCATCACATGCCTCCTGGTTTGCCGACAACGGGTTGCCTTGTCGTAAATCACATTGGTGTATCATAGCACGGTACGATACGAAGGGAATGAATGTCATGCGCTGTTTGGCAATGGAATGTCTCTTTAGTTATCAGTTTCTGCAAAATGTGTGGCAACATACACCCGCACAACTGGTGATTTTGCCGGCACCAGCTGGACGTGCGAGCTGGCTCCAGACTCCACGCGCACATCAGATGATTATGGCAGCCAGTGTGGCCGAATTAGCGTCGTCGCATGGTATTCCTGTTTTTTATATGGCGCGTTGGGATGATTTATTCCCATATATTCCCGCAGGCGTACCGTTGGTGACGGCCTGCTTCCCTCGCCGAGTGCCCTCACGCGTGCTGGCGCATACGACCATCTGCAATATCCACCCATCGTTGTTGCCAGAATTACGTGGCCCCGATCCGTTGTTTTATGTGGCGCGTGGTGATGCCCCAGCCGGTATTACCATCCACCAAATGGATAGTGAGTTCGATACGGGTCCTATTATTGATCAGCAATCGATTGACATAACTCGTTGTGCAAGCGAAGCTGATTTGATTCGCATTCATGCCACCACCGCCGCACAGCGTTGGCTTGCATTGCAACCGCCACCAACTGTTGGCCGTAACCAACCAATCCAAGGGAGCTATGCACCATTACCACAGGCGAGTGATTTTGTGCTCGCACCACACTGGAGCAGGCAACAGACCCAACGATTCATGCAATTGACGAATTTGCGCCGTCAGCCCTATTGGGTGCCGGCAGTGCAACGTTGGGTGAGTGCCCTCCATCCATTTGGCGATATCGCAATTCCCTGTCATGACGGGGTCTTACATGCCAATTCAATAGTAGCGTAGGGATAAAGAATTGCAGGAAATGATGACAACGGTGACAATCGTAACCGGGGCGGCCAGTGGGATCGGGGCAGCTTGCGCCCAATCATTGTGTGCGGCTGGTGTCGCCGTACTTGGTGTCGATCGTGATCTAATTCCTTGGCATGCGCCCACATTGCATCCGTTCAAAATCGATGTAAGTGATGCAACTGCCCCCGCACAGATTTGTGCGGCTGCGCACCAGATTGCTCCTCAGATTGCCGGGTTTGTGAATGCCGCTGGAGTTATGCGGGTGGCACATCCGTTTGCAGTTGACGAAGCGCATTGGGATGCGGTGATGGGCATCAATGCCAAGGCGGCGTGGTTTTTGACAAATGCCATCCTCCAAGCCATGTTGCCGTGGCAATCAGGCAGTGTGGTGTTGCTGGCATCGACTGCCGGCAAAACAGCTACAACCGTCATGCATCCCGTTTACAATATCAGTAAGGCAGCGGTGATTGCCATGACCAAAACGTTGGCACATACTGTGGCTGCTGTAGGTATCCGAGTCAATTGTGTCTGTCCAGGCGTAATCGATACGCCGATGCAGAGCGCGGTAACGGCGGCGCTCGTCGACGAAACGCAGGATGCGACGGCAATTTGGCAAAAACGCCTCGCCCGCGTCCCCCTCGGGCGCAGTGGCGATGTGCACGAAGTCGCCACGGTGGTACAGTTTTTATTGAGTGAACAAGCACGTTTTGTGCATGGACAAGCCATCAATGTCTGTGGTGGCATGGTTATGCAATAGGAGTATCACATGAATATTACGACACTATCTACCCCGGTGTTGGTGATCGATGAAGTCCGTCTCCGCGCCAATATCGAGCGCTGGCAAGCACTCGCCAATCACTATGGTGTAGCATTACGTCCCCATATCAAAACCCACAAAAGTCTCGAGATTGCCCGGATGCAACTTGCTGCCGGTGCTAGTGGGATTACCTCGGCCAAATTGAGTGAGGCCGAAGTTTTTATCGACGCTGGATTCACCGACTGTTTTGTGGCCTATCCTATCATCGGTGCTGATAAATGCGCCCACGCCGCCCAACTTGCCTTGCGTTGCCACTTGATTGTGGGCGTTGATTCATTGGTAGGGATTGCCCAATTATCAACAGCTATGCAGGCTGCTGGTGCCACCATCGGGGTGCGGGTCGAAATCGATACCGGCTTGCATCGCTGTGGCGTCGCCCCCGCCGCTGCTGCCGAACTATGCCGTGCCGTATTGGCTGCGCCGGGATTAGCGCTCGATGGGATTTTCACCTATCGTGGTGCTTGGTTTGCCGGCGCAAATGGCCGTTCTGGGTATGATCTCGGCATCGAAGAATCCCAAATGATGGTGGCAGTGGCCAATGACCTGCGCGCCAGTGGTATCGCCATCAATGCCATCAGCGTCGGCTCAACTCCTGCTGGGGCTGGGGCAGTGTCTGTGCCCGGTATCACCGAAATCCGGCCTGGGACATATGTCTTTGGCGATGATATGCAGTTGCGCAATGGTGCTTGTACTGTCGACCAAGTGGGCCTATCGATTTGGTGTACGGTGATTAGTCGCCCCGACGCCCAGACGGCAACGATTGACGCTGGTGCCAAAACCTTCTCGGGTGATGTCGTCCCTGACCGGATGGGCTTGTTGGGCTATGCTACTGCCGTCGATTATGCTGCCACATTAGTGCGCATGTCCGAAGAACACGGGGTATTGCAATTGGCCCCCGGCGTCGATTTGCCGATTGGGACCCGCATCGCCATGCGCCCCATTCATGTCTGTACCACCGTAAATTTGTCTGATGTCATGTATCTGCGCGCCAGCGATGGAGACTGCACGTTGATTCAGGTGGTAGCCCGTGGCAAGCGGAGTTAGTTTTTATGGGTGAAAAAAATAGTGCAGCTCCAGCGGTGAATAGTTGGCTGACGGCATTATGGTGCGCTGCCCAAACCATCCAGCCACAGATTTTTTGGCAAGATGTCTATGCCGCCAGCGGGGTGCCGTTTGTGTATGTGGCCGCTGAATCGTGGTTTGACCCTGCCACGATTCATTGTCACCCCCGCCTGCCCATCCCACCCGTGCCTGCGCTTCGTGCGTTGCACCAGTTGGATGCGTCATGCTGGGCGGCGTGTGGGATTGCCGTGACCCAACACTGGTTTGCCACAGGACAGGACCTCGCGCTATTCTTTGTGACCCAACACGTGGGTGTGGTGGTGGTTTGGGGTGTGGCTGGTCCAGAATACGGAGTGCTGATTGCGCATACCGATACGACGCTGACTATTCAACGTGCTGATGGCAGCGTACACGCCGTTGACTTTGCGGCACTCTATGCGCGAGGTGGGGTTGATATCGCGGTACTTGCGCCGATGAACGTTGTCGCTACGCCACCTTATGCCGCCCTTGCCCATGCAGTGCAATTGCTTGAATTACACACAATCATCCGTTTTGATACACCCAAGCACCCTTTACGTGACGATCAAGCCTGGCATGTTGGCTTGGGGGCGTTCGAAGTGATGGCTCTGGCTGCAGATCATGCAGCCCCACTCGCGCTGGTGGCGACGCATGTCGCCACCAGCATGCATGATTTGTGGCAACGGTGTGATGTCGCGCACCAATTGTTAGTATATTGGGCCGATTTGCATCCGCTCCCTGTTGGCAGACAATTGTTGCACCAGGCTGCAGATGCATTTGTGGATGCGCAGTTTTTTCTCAATATTGTCTGTCGCCAATTCCCACGCACAACCCCGCAACGCGCTTTGAGTCATGCCGAAGGTGATTTGGTTGCCGCTGCCTGTCGCGATGTGCGCGTGGTGCTTTCTGATGCGCTGAGTGGTATGCAACGAGCATTGGTGCAATGGCAAACCCACTGCGACGCATAATTGCGCAGTGGGTCTGGTGGAGTGGTGGGCCGAACGGGATTCGAACCTGTAACCAAGTCGTTATGAGCGACGTGCTCTGCCATTGAGCTATCGGCCCGTGTGTATAATCCTAGCACGTAATAACCCTGTTTGGCAAATCGACGCCCCTAATTGGGAACGTCGATTTGTGTCGTTATTGACAGCCATTTTTGAGTACACGACAGCGGTCAAACAAACCAGCACCCTTTTGCCACATGCGCACTGGTAATTCCCATTGCCAGCGCCATACGTCTGGCCATGTCAAACCGCGCCGGATATTGGTAAGTGAATTAAACAAAGTGGCGTTGACTATCAACCCCATATTCCAGGCGATTAACGCAACAACACATGCAATTAATACCCGAGGATGGATGCGTGTTTTGAGGTAATCCAGCAAAAACGCCAACCCACAAATAAAAAACGGCGAACATTCAATAAAACGGCGAAACCCGAAGGCGCCACTCAAATGCCACGTCGTCCCAAATGCGCCGTTTAACCATACTTGTAACAAAAACGCCACCAGCATTGGCGCACCAGCACGAGGGTGTCGTCGCGCCAATCCGACCAACCCGATTATTGCCGGCAACAAAATCGGACTCCACACCAACGCCCCACGACTCCACGCGGTAATACTTACCGGTTCTACGCCAACACCACAGAGTGGTTCTGGGGATGGGTCAAAGTCGATCAGGGTATCGATGGCATGTGGGCTACACAGGTTGAGTTTATTCGATACTTCGCTGGCGGGTTTGGCGACGCCATTTACCAGTTTATATGCCAAAAACTGTGGCGCCACGGTGAATCCTGCGACGAGCGCACACAGTACAATGGAGGCGGCATATGGCCGCAATGAGGTAAATTGGCGTGTGAGCAGTGCGTTCCAGGCGACATACCCGACACTCATCGCGGGCATGATCATGAACAAAATCAACTGTTCGCGCACCATATACAACATGCCGGCAGCGATACCGAGCAATATCCAACGTGATTTGCGTTGCGGTGTCAGGACGGTTTGCCACCAACACCAGACAAAACAACAGGTCACAAAAAAGCCGTTGGCGTGCGCAAATGGCATTTGGATGGTCATGTAATAAATGAGTGGCGACGCCAACCATATCCCAATGGTGGCGAGGGTGCTACTCCAACGACTGGTCCAGGTTTGCGCCAGCTGGCGGATAATCAAAATCCCCAGCATGGCATAAATCGCTGACGCATAGCAGACGGCTCGTTGGTATGGCCAACTATAGCCGTCTGCTGGGATGTTTTTTGCAAGACCGATTGCATGCAGTCCATGGAGTCCGGCATCGGTTACAATAAACCACGGTGCCCAAAGGAGTGCACTGCCGATGGGGGCAATATTGCCGTAGAGTCCCGTCAATGGCCGGATGCGATTGGGCATCAATAGGCTTTTGTCGATGCCGGCTTGTGGATTCATCTCTGCAAAGCGGGTATATTCGTTGGCAAAATTGACATCGTGATCAAACCATGCTGAACGCAACCATGCATAATACTGCACTTCATCGGTGGCATAGACACGAGGCAATGCGCCAGCCAAGCAAATGAGCATGAGGACGCCGAGCAGAATCTGCCCGGCGTCTTTTTGATAATAATTGCGTAACCGATTCCACATTGGCTGCTACCGTTGACTAAAGTTGAGCGGCATGTATATCTTGTTTGTAGTCATTGTAACGGTGGTGTCGACCGTTACTGCAGTCGTGCTCGCATTCCCTGCGCCATCCAAAAATCGGATATAGGTACGGTACAAGCCACTGCTCGGTACTTGATTGAGTCCGTGGAGGAGATTCCATTGAATCGAAGTTGGATTGGTAACAGGTACCGCTCCCCAGCGTAATTGGCTGGCGGTATCGGTAGGGCATCCACCGACGACATCACCCACACATTTGGCATTGGCGACCCATACACCCCAGTATTGTCGCCCGCTTGCCGAATAAAGATCGTCGGTAATCGTACCACCCGTTAACCCGATTGTGCCACTAAACACACCAGTTGCCGCCGTAAATGTTGCACTTGGTGCAGATGATACCGTGGGCGGGGTGACATCGTAGGTGAATGGTCGGATACCGCGTACTTCACTATTTGTTGCGCCATCAGTCAGCGTCAATGAAATTCCAACGGTACTGGTGATGCTATCAAATTTGGCCGGAATTGGTTGATTAATCTTGTTGCTATCAAACTGGACTTCTGGTTGGTCATTGATTTTGTATGAATTAAGCCCAGACGCATCTGTTACACCGGTGATCGTTAATTCACCCATGGGGCTTCGAGTGTATCCTGATGCACTGTATGAAGAACCGCGCATACTCCATTGATCTTTGAAGCTTGGGGTATTATTCCCGGTACTCAAGGCAACAGTCGCGCCAACGGTGCTATCAGCATCTACAGTTATTTGGTTGGTAACCCAATTTTCGAGCGGGTTATTGGCATCATACAATCGGATATGCACATAATTACTTCCGGCGACTAAACCACTTACACTGAATGTGCCATTCGCCTGTGAGAATGTTTTAATATCACTTGAACTTGGATTTGTTGGTGGTGTTTCGCTTGTTGATGCTACGGCGATATATCGTGTCGCTGTACAAGTTGCACCCGTGTAAATTGCACCAGACGCATTTGTTCGATTAATAAAAGCTGCGCCACCTTCGAGGACGACATTAGCACGACATCGTGAGGCGACCCCATTGACGGGTGCACTATATGTTGTCCAGTAAATTCCATGGGTAGCTGCATTACGCTCTGTCACATAGATGAAACTAATACGTGGTTCCCCACCAACATCAATGATATTAATGCTCGGCTTTCCGAATGCCGGATATTCTCCGTTCATCGGGGTTCCTGTTGACCACACTCCAGTTTTTACATTTAAAAACGCAAACCGTGCGATTCTGGTGTTGTAGTCCCCATCAATACCTGCAATGACATTGCCGCTTGCATCTGCCGTAATTGCAGTACCACCATAAGCTTCAATATTATTGAGGTCGCCGATAATCGTTGGCTTTGCAAAACTGCCAAGTCCCTTCCATGTGTTGGTGGCGATTTCGTAACGCATTGCTACCTGTGCTCGACCTGAATCACCACGTTGTATTACGTGCATTGTAAAATATAAATTATCGTCTGCGCCCATTGCAGCTGTTGGCATTGCACAGCCAAAAATATCTACGAAGCCGAGTCCGCTCGCTGGACGACAATCAACAATGGCAACTGTATGGAGTGTCGGATTAAATGGATTGGTAATAACATTGGTATTTGGATTCAGAAACGCCGTACCGATTACGAGTCTTCCATTTTGTACTAGTGAGGCGGTAAGGAAAAACCATCCGTTTGACATACCGGTAAACGTATCGACGGGGCCGTTCCCTTGCCCGAGTGAACCCCACGCAGGAGTTATGGCAGAATTTGATTTGACTAAATCAGACGAAAATGATGCGTAGCGAATATCAAACATTTCACCGGAGTTCCAACTCGACATACCGATAAGGATATGGCTGTCGGTAACACCCAATCCCGAATAGGAATATGAATTTTTTCGTACATCAATCGGGATTTTTCGTGCAGTTAATCCAGTAAACGGCGCATTAGCTGGTGCATTTGCTGGAATAAACAATAATCGAAATCCACCAGATGAACCTTTGCCAATGTATAAATTACCTTCGTTATCGCTGGCCAATACCGACGGGTTTAATTTTACGGAATATGCGGTGTAATTTTCCGTTGAATCTTGATAGGTAGCTACAATACTACACGTACCATCAGGATTTCCTGCTGCACTATCAGGATTCAACGCAAATATTGCGATGTAGGCCTTGGTATCCATTGATTCATATGGAGATACGCTTTTGGCAACGTACAATAATCCGTTTGGATGTACTGCCGCACTACCGCCCCATGCAATCAACGAAGTGCCTAGTTGACACTGAGTGCGTTTTGTTACATCACCAAGGGCATACGCAGTGTGTGGTGTCACAATGCCTACTGCTGATAAAATTGATATCAAACAAAACAGTCGTAAAATTAGTTGTCGCATATGATATTCCTCGCTCTTCCTGATTTCTATCATAAGTTATCAATGGTCATTACTATAATAGAGTTCTATGAGTATTGACTGATGTCATTATGATATAGACGGATTATTCGGTTACTTTGTTCAATTCGTTGGGCGTTGCAACACAATCAACAGCATTGAGCGACTTGCAGGGAAAATACGTGTGACGAGCGCAATAAACGCTTTGGCAAGCCAACGGTGAGGTGCTTTGGTAAATCGTCCGCG
This sequence comes from Roseiflexaceae bacterium, assembly GCA_947450095.1. Taxonomy (GTDB): domain Bacteria; phylum Chloroflexota; class Chloroflexia; order Chloroflexales; family Roseiflexaceae; genus UBA965. Next base: position 44,556 of record CANFUF010000003.1, on the reverse strand, counting down.
TTCTAGTCCTACGGGTTCATAGGCACTACAGTAAATCTTTTGGGTAACGGTATACCGAGACTCTTGTGCTAGCCATGCCAGTTGTTGCATGCTAAATAATCGACTGTGGGTGTAATAGCGTGCTTCGCGGCGTAACAATGCCCACCGTTTGAATTCTTCGTCATGATCAAAAGGACGGCTGAGTACGATATCAAAAAATGTGCGTAGCCGACTTTTGAAATAAAACTGATTGGGTGTACTAATCACCAAATATCCACCAGGCGCAAGGAGTGAATAGAATGCTTCGAGTGCTTCGAGTGGTGGATGCGCAAGGTGTTCGATTACTTCTGAAAAAAGAATAATATCGAACTGTTCAGGCTGGTAAGGAGGATCTTCAATATCGATATTCCAGCGGCGTACATCGACGTTTAGGCGTTGCCAAAAATCTGCCCGGTGCTCGGGGAATAAATCGGTACCACTAACCTGGTATCCGGCTTGGACGAGCATTTCCGTGAATTGACCCGGATTCACGCCAATCTCCAATACCCGTTTCCCAGGTAAATGCATGACGGTTTCGAGTAATGACACAAAACGATAGCGGTGATAGCGAAAGTATTCAGGTTTGTTGTCTGGTTGCGATGTTTTGTAGGCATCGACAATTTGGGCTGCCGCATTGTGTGAATTTGGCGTATTTGACGTCATAATAACCCTCAGTTCCGTGCCCGCATACAGATAGCAACGAGCTCTGCGGCGCGATTTCGATAGGTATAAGGAGCAACGGCAGTCATACCTGCGTGGGCATATTGTTGCCGGAGTACCGGATCACCAATCAATGTGTCAAGGTGGGCAGTGAGTGAATTCACATCGCCCCGCACAAACGTACATGCACCATCAGCACCAATGATTTCGCGGAGCGACGCCATTTCGGGGCAGATTACGGCACGGCCTGTGGCCATGTATTCAAACAACTTTAACGGCGATGCGGTTTCATCAGTGACGGTATCGGGAATCGCCAAAATATCACTCGCCACCAAATAATCAGCCACAGTGGTTTGTGGCACGACACCGACAAATGTGACGTATGTATCGAGTTGATGTTGGGTGACGAGCTGTCGAAGTTCGTTGACTTCTTGGGGTCTCCCACCAACAAAATACATCCGGGTTTGGGTTTTTTGGTTGGCGTCAAGTTGCGCAAACGCCGTCACTAACAAATCCAAGCGCCGGTAGGCAAAGGTTAATCCTGCATACGTGATGATAACCCCCGTATGCACAATGCCGAGTTTCTGACGGGCAGTCTGTTGATCACGGGGGTGATAGAGGGTTTCGTTGTAGGCATCGGGCAAAATATCGACGTCGCTCGCCGAGCGGCGCTGTTGTTGTGCCAAAATGTCACGAAAGGCTCGCGTGAGCGACACGAGTCGGGCAGGCGTGCCAATAGTCGTATTATCGAGATGTTCAATCATCCCTTGTGCCCATGATTCTTTGGGGCGCGAATGATTGGTAGTTTCGAGATGATGGACTTCGTATACCACCTTGGCACCACACCAGCGTGGCGCAAGTCGTGACATCCAATAGGCACAGATGATTTCACGTACATAGACGACATCGATTTGTTGACCACGCCAATGACGCCAGGCCATGATGATGAGCACCAGCCAGGCAAATACGCTCCGCTCGATGTAGTACCACAATGTTGATTTATACAGCCGTGACAACCGTCCAATCCCAATGCGGGGCAAATAATTGACACCTAACGCATCAAACGGATTGGCTTCGCGCGTCATCCGTGGGATGAAAATCTGTGTTTGTGGTGCCACTGCCTTGAGTTCACGCAATGTCGAATAGGTTTGTACTGCATTCGCAGACGCCAATGTCAGACTCGTCGGGTAGGCTACATAATAAATTGTTGGTTGTGTGTTGCTCATAGTCCGTGCGCTTTGTAGGTCGCCGTGAGTTCATCGGCAATCACGGTTCCACGAAATTGTTCCGCAAACGCGGCACAACGAGATTGTAATTCGCTATGCCGAGTAATGGCGCGTTGGATCCCGTCTGCCAACGATTGGGCACTTTGTGGTTCAACAACTTCGCCACAATCGGCTTCTTTGACATAATCACTAGCCCCGGTGGTGCGCGTGACGACCGGTGGTGTCCCGACGGCGGTCGCTTCAATCACGACGCGACTAAACGATTCTGCAATCGATGGAATCACGGCAATATCACATCCAGCCATGTATTCAGCGGCGTGGTGGTGTGGGACCCCGCCGATTTGATGGACACGATCGACCACACCGAGTGCCTCGGCTCGCTGGGTGAGATAGGCGCCATAATCACCAAATCGTGCTGTTTGGCGGTTGCCCCCCACAATAATCGCATGGGCATCGATTCCGGCAGCAACTAATTGTGGCAACGCCTCTACCAAATATTCAATCCCCTTAAAGGGATGTAACCGATTGAGACTGAGGATTAATGTTGAATTGGTGTTCCAGCCATGACGAGCGGTTATCGCTGTGCGCGATTGCTGCCGGAATGTCGCCATGCTCACACCTATTGGTGGATATGTCGGTTCGGTGATATTGTAGGGAATCGCTACCACGTTGGCTGGCGGCGCTCCATAGGTTTCTTTGGCAAGTATGGCGATCTGGCGTGAATCAGCCCGCACTAAATCAGCCCGTTGCATTACCCAGCGTACTGCTTGGCGTACGAACCAATTGCGGGCGTACCCATAATCATAGGCGGGTACCGCCATCACGTCAGCGCCTGGTAATGTCACTGCGACACGAGTCGTGGTTGGACGAGCTAGTAATGTGATTAATCCAAGCGGGAAAGATGTTTCGACATGTAATAAATCGTATTGTTGTTGGTGTAAATGGTCACGAAACCCGCGCCACGCCCCAAACAAATAGGGATAGCCGGTCACCCACCCCAACACGCGATTCATCACCTTGTCGATAAGTGATGTTGCGGTAGGGATATGATGAACGGTGATATCGTCCATACGAAATGTGGTTGTGGTGGTGACGCGTGATGAGAGTGATGCGACTTCCGTGATAATGCCCTGTGCGTTCCAGTGCGCAATCACCTCGGTATGCATCAAATTGCCTACGGCATCAGCATCGTACCGCGGTATGCAGTAGAGTATCCGCATATCAATCCTTGTAATACTACTGGTAATAGTATAGCATGGATTTTTTATTTGTGAAACGTATCGATGCGTTGTTGATAATATCCCAGCGATTGATTGGCAACAGTAATCGGAGTGTAATCTTGGATGACATGCTCATACCCAGCGTGTACGAGTTGCGTCCGCAGTGCATCGTCTTGGAAGATCCGTATGGTAGCGGCAGCATAGCCTTCCACATCATCATAGGGTACGAGTAGGCCAGTTTTTTCGTGGTGGACGATTTCATTGCCCGCAGCACAATCGGTCGTGACGACGGGACAATGCGCGGCCATTGCCTCGATCGGTGGAATGCCAAAACCTTCGTAGCGACTTGGTGCCAAAAGGAGATGTGCTTCTTGGAGCAAACGGATTTTTTGCGTTTCATCAACACTGGTGAGTAATGTAATTCGGGCAGTTACACCCAAATTATTTGCGAGCGCCTCGAATTCGCTTTGTTGGCTGGTATTATGGGTCACCATCACCATACGGATGTCAGGGATGGTCTGGGCGATAATCGGCAACGCCCGTACGGCCAAATCCCACCCTTTGCGTGGTACCAGCTGTCCGATGAACAAAATTGTTGGTTGGGTATTGCGTGGTCGACTCGGCGCAGCGATGTATTGCTGTAGTTCGACGGCATTTGGCACAACAGTAATACGCTCTACAGGCACATGGAGTCCCACGAGGACTTCTTTTTCGTGCTGAGAAAGCGCCATGATACCGTGATATCCATGTAATGGCGCATGAATCAAGTAATTACGAATACTGCGACGGGGATGGGCTCCATGCAAGATTGCAGTACGTAATTGAGCGCCAGTCATCAGTAATCGTTCAGGGCGTAAGGGGTGCTCGAGGGGGCGTTCGCGATCAACTACCAAATCACCATCATGCAAAATCCCATGTGGCGTGAGTATCATTGGTACTTTTTTGCGCCAATGGATTTGGGATTGGAAGGCGAGGAGGTGCCGTAGATGATGGACATGCACAATATCTGGAGTAGGTAATGTCTGCGCGAGTTGCCATAAATCACGCGAAAAAAAACCAAAGGTGCCACAACGGTAGATGGTGAGATTTTCGCTGTATGATTCTTGCCGTGGTTGACTGGGATTATGGTGGTATTCGATGGCACTCACGCGGTGCCCAAGGGTCGCAAGTGTGCGTGCCAAGAGGAATTCTGGTCGACTAGGAAAGTGTGGGTCAAATCCATATGTGGAAATAATCAGAATGTGCATAGCTCATTAACCTCGTTGTAGTGCCGCAGAATACGCCTGCGTAACGCGATCGGTAACCGCTGGCCAGGCGAATTGGGCTGCCCATGCTGGGGCAGCTGCCGCATATTGTTGGCGCACGGTGGGGTTTTCTATCAAAAACTGAAACTGGGCGGCGAGATCAGTTGCATTTTTGGGGGTAAAAAACTGTCCGGTGACACCTTCAGCAACGACCTCGACGAACCCGCCAAAACGTGATGCTATTACTGGTAAGCCACAAGATTGGGCTTCGACAAGTCCAATCCCAAATGTTTCACTGGCATAACTAGTCGCGACAAGTGTATGTGCATTATGCATAATTGCGGGCAAGGTGTGACGGGGTACTGACCCCAGGAAGGTGACGCGCGCTTCAAGGTGCAATTCGGCTACAAGTGCTTCTAATGCCTGACGTTGTTCCCCATCACCAGCAATTTGGAGTGTCGTGTTGGGGGTGAGTGCGATGGCACGAATGGCCGTATCGACCCCTTTCCACGGTTGTAAACGTCCCACAAACAATACCCGCAACGGCGTTGGAGCGAGTTGTATGGGGTGTGGTGCGGGCTGGAAAATCGTCGTATCAATGCCGTTGTAGATGACATCAACCTTGATGGGGTAGCGTTTCATGACGGTTTGGGCATTGTACTGACTGCAACTTACTGCGCCAGCTACCCGCGTTGCCAGCCAACGATCACCGCGATAAAAGTCTTCACCATGACATCCCAAAATTACTTTGGCGCCACTAAAGCGCGCCGCAATCAATGCAGGGAGTAAATCGTATGGTTTTTGGATGTGGATGATGTCGAATTTACCCCGAATCAAAAAAGGAATTGCCCGCCACGCGAGACTGAGCCGTTCCAGTAATTTGCGTTCGGCATAGGCACGTGTGAGTCCCGGAATGCGGCTAAACCACGTGCGGCTAATAAATGGGAAGGTGACCACCGCTACGTGTGCGCTTCCTTCGCGGCGCTCCCCGTTGCCACCAATAATCGTCACGGCATGGTTGCGGGCGGCTAATTGATTGGCCAAATCCCACACAAAGCTTTCGACACCGCCATAGGCAGTGGTGGTGGTTAAGTTGTACAAAGCAATCCGCATTAGAGTACTCGCATGATGGTCGATTTGAAGGGTAATTTGAGGCGGAGCAATTGTTCGCGGTCACTACTGTCAAGTCCCCCGCACAGGCGCAAGACGACCATAAATATGGCAAGATTCACTACGCCGATAAGCCCGTAAATGGGGAGTAATTGTAAGCGGTTCCACACACCGGTGGTGGCAGTCGTGACTGGCATGTAATAACTACAGGCATAAATTGTAATTGACATAACTATTGATGCAATAATTACTCGGGCAGTAAAGCGCCACGGCCATTGCAGTTTGATGCGTTGCCAACCCCAAATAGTGACCCAAATACCTGCCAGCACCCGCGCAAAGCCATAGGCAAAGGCGAGTCCTTCGACACCGTACCGTGGCGAGAGCCACAGTCCAAGTGGTACCACCACCAAGGTGAGTAGGCGTCCCACGGTGACAATCGTGAGTTGTTCGTAGACAATCATGACGTTGTGGGCCACCGTCAAGATACTTTCTAAAAACAGACACGGCACAAGGATGTAAACGATGCCCACCGCATCACCATATTGGGGTGTCAAAATCAGCAAGGCAGGTTTAGCGAGGAGCATCAAGGCTGCCCCGCCGGGGATGAGCAGCAGCAATTGGATGCGCACAATCGATGCAAATGCCCCTTGGATGCTTCCTCCTTCACCGGCCCGGACGCGGGTAAACAGCGGCACGGTGATCCCCACAAGTGGCGTATAGAGGTACGAGAGCACCATGCCGACGAGTGACGCCCCGGCCCACAACATGGCCGCATCGCTGATGCTATTGGTCAAATAGATGGCAAATGACTTGCCTGCAACAAAATCAGTCATTGTCATCAAATACGAAACCCCGGTATAGCGTAAAAACCCTGCGGGGAGCCAACTCGTACTTGGGGCAATACTTGCCGGTGCCGGTGCGACATCGTGCCCGGCGCGCCAAATCACGATGACTTGCCAGGTTGCAATCGCCACCGCAATGGTGGGTGCGAGTCCTGAGGTAATCAAAATCCCCACGATGCTCCAACGTAACGGATCTGGGCTAAACTGGGCCCCGACGATGGCGATGACTGCCAAGAGTTGCGGTAACATGCCGGCAATCAATGAGATCCCGTTCCATGCTTGTTGTTTGAAAAAACTATTGAGATAAGCCATCAATACGTCGTAGCAGACGCCCATGATGAGCAGTACGATAATCACCACAATAAAAATCCAGCCTTGTTCGTGTAATAAGGCATGGAGCATTGTCTGGGCGCCCGCATCGATACGACCATCGGCACTGATTTTGCTGCCGAGCGATGCTAAATAATCATCTTGCTTGACGGCTAAGCCGATCCCAATCGCAATCAGGAATATTGCTTGTGCCAAAAACACCGCCCCGAGTAATTTGAGCACACCGTTTGGCCCACGGGCGCGCATCGTTTCGGGGATGTATTTGGGTAAGGTGCGGGTGGTGCCAAGGTCAATCCATGTGCCAAATGCCGATGCCGCACCACTGACCAACGCCAGTAATCCATAGGCTGCAATGGGGAGGACGGTTAATTTGAGCGCAGTGGCAGCGATTTCGGCTAACATGCGGAGCGGCACAAAAAAGGTATTCCAGACTACTGCTCGTGAAACTTGATGCGCCAATGATTGCTGAGGTTTGGGTGCATCTGGCATTTATTTGGCTTTCGTCAGGGCTAATTCAAACATGCCGGTATACCACGCGCGTTGTGCTTTGTAGGCAAACTGTTCGAGGCCAAGGGTGCGTAAGCCGGCACGAATGCGCTGACGGCTCGCTTTTTTGCTGACAAAACGTCCTTCCTGCAACGCAGTTTCGTTCATGTCAACGGTGGTAAAACCAGCAGATTGTGCTAATTGCACAAACTGGGCGTAATCATAGTAATGCATGGTACTGAGGCGTTGCATATCACGGAATTGGCTGGTGGCTTTGCTACGACCTCGACGATTGATATACCACTCAGCGAGGGGGCGTGGCCACCAATTGATGCTAGGGATGTGGTAGTGTGGATCAATCCAGGCCCGCCGATTTATGGCGGTGAGGAGCAATTGCCCTCCTGGCGCGAGTGTGCGAGCGATTTCGTGGAGCACTGCCGCGGGGTCTTGGACATGCTCGAGCACATCCCAGCAGACGACTAAATCAAATTGTGCATCTCGGAAAGGGAGGTGTTCTCCCGCTCCGTTGACAATCGGCAAATTGATGTCGTAGCGTTCGGCGCGAAGTTGGATTATTTGACAGTATTGTTGATTGTATTCCGATACGGTGACATGGGCACCATGTAACGCTGCCGCAACGGCAAATCCCCCCATTCCCGCACCAAGGTCAAGCAGGCGGGTGCCTGCGAGTGGGCGGGCGTGGCGTTCGATTTGGGTGATGCGCTCGGCTTGATATTGCTCTTGGTAGAGGCGGCGTTCGCGCCAAGTGACATAATCACGGCGCCACGTCATATGTTGGAGCCATGGATCGATGGCTTGTGCCAAGGCGTCGATTGATTGGGTTGCTCCAGGGATTGGTTGTGTCATGGTAGTACCACCGGTGAACGATAAATGCGCACGACCCACAAATAAAGTGCGCTAACGAGGGTGTATAACAACATCATAGTCACCATCAATCGGCCGCTCCAGCCACGGCGCCAAAAACGATCGGCGATAACGGCCCAACAAATCATGACAATCGGCAAAATATAAAAAATCTGCTTGTCGACCATCGAAATGCGATACCCAGCCATCATAAACAACAATGCAACCACAAACCATGCCGTCATATAGGCCCATAAGGTTTGGCGTTTGAATAAAAGTAAGTACCCTGGGATAACCAACAACATTGGCATGAATAACCCGTAGTACAAATAGGGATTCATAACAAAATCATAGCGCAGTAATGGCAAAAAATTGTAAAAATAGGTGCCGAGTGGTGGTCGGGCAACCCCAACGGTGGTTGGACTATTGACACTAATCTGCAAAAAATAGGGAATCGTGCGTTGGATAATCGGTGGGATGTATTGGCCATAATAGACGATTGTCGCTATTGCCAATCCGCCATATGTTGCCAACAAAATTGGGCGAATGGTGCTTCGTTGTGGTTGGTTGGGAATAATCCACAATAAACCGGCGAGGAGCGTAATGAAAATCACATGGAATACGGCGGTGACCGTATAAATCAGCATGGTGGCAGTATTGATAACCAAAAGCAATGCAAATAATTTGCGATTGTTGATACTCCGTCCGATTACCATCATTGCAACCGTACTAACCAATGTCCACCACAATCCGATTGTAGTGGGAGCATTGCCCCATGAATGGAGCAAAAACGTGACTGGGGTGATGGCATACATCAATCCCGCAAGTAAGGCGGTGCGATTGGACAAGCCGCTTTGGCGTACGATTAACCCAATCAAGACAATCCGCGTCGCATCACAAAAGGCATTGAGGATGGTGGCAGTTTTTTCCATTTCCCATGGGAATATGGCAAACACCATCGCTGATAAGTGATAAAACGGCGAATAGGGAATCATTGGGCGATTCTCGCCCCATTCGGTGATGGGCATAACTGATTCCGAAAATCCGCCGGGTTGGTAGAATTTGGCGATGTCACCAGTGTTGAGCATTTCGCGGACTTTGTCCATGTGCCAACTGATATCAATTGGTCGCATGATGGGATACAAAATCCCCCCACCTTTGACCCACACGGTGAGTACCATTAAGCCAATCAATAGATTGCGTACATTGGGGCTGAACGGATTTTTGCCTTCGCACCGTGTGATGATGCGTTGCATCAACGGGATAATCAATACCGACAACCCCATCAGGAGTAGCATTTGGGGATACCACATGGCGAGATACGTATGATCTAATCCTAAGGCAGCGCCAAAACCGGTAGCCACGGCAATTCCGACACCGACACCCGAAAAACCGAGTAAGATTGCTGAAATCGCTGCAATAATCGCCAAGACAATCATGCTCGCTAAGCGCAACGACGGTGCCACATTCCACCACGGACTACTTACTGGTTGGGCGGTGACTGCGGCCACGGCTACACCCAGGACGCGCACATCTTGATTATTGCCGCCCCACGTATCACTGGTGATTTTCACGGTCAGATCGCCGTTTTGGATGGCATTTGGTGGGACCAATAAATGATATTGACGGAATCCCGATGGTTCGGGTGGTAATGTTGCTAACGTGGTATCTCCCACGGACAATGTGGCATGAAATGGTTTTTTGTCAGGGTGTTGCATCAAAATACGACTAGTAATACTCCACCACCCACCACCGGTACCATACACATGGACTTGCGCTGTTGCTTTGCTCCAACGGTAGACAATGGCATTGCTCACTTGGATTGTTGATACCGTCAGAGTTGGTGGCGTGGCTTTGTCGTCCGGTAACGCCACGACGCGGATGACTGCACCAGCCATAGTCACACTCGGTGGCACAATAACTCCGTATTGGGTGGTGCGCCCGGTATCTTGGGCATCGAGCACTCGTACCGTCCCTACAAATACGGCCAAAAGCCGACGGTTGTAGCTGGTTGGTAGCGGGTCTATTTGAAACATAATAACCCGTGTGCGCGGATCTATCGTGGTTGGTATTTGCGCCATTGCTTCACTTGGATTTGTGATAGTGACGGTCAAATCAGCACTAGGGGCAATTGGGGTATATTCGCGAGCGTGAAAATCACTCAACCAAAAAACTGACCGTGGTTGGTAAAAGTCCACTGATTGCCCAAATCGAATAGTGCTTAATAACAAAAAAAGCCCGAGACTATAGGCAAAGACAATTCCGATTTGGCGCCATTGCGCGGATGTAAAAAAATTCATGCTTACGCCTTTGATTGCCAATACCAACGTATTATACACGCCACATTTTAATCGTGAAGGTAAACCATGATGCGTTGCCATAGCTCACTATACCAAAATATACCGTACCACATGATTGTTGTTATCAACAAAATTTTGCCAGCACGCCCATAGCGCCATAATTTGTGTAATCCATATGCGGCGGCAAGCGCCACAAATGGAGCCACGGCAATCCCCCAACGTACTGTTTGGGTCGCAAAAAACAACATGGCGATCGAACAGAGCGCAGCCCCTATTCCTGCGCCAACCCATGTGCGGACGGGTGATTTGGGGAATACAATAAGGCCAATTCCAGCCCACCCAATGATGATAAACGGGAACATACTTGCGACGCCACCAAAGCGTGCTACTATCGGGATTACCGGCGGGCAACCGGTATACCCAGGTGCTTGCCCAATCAAATAGGCAAAATTACTGTAGTACACCCCAATGACCATGACTGCGATGCCACCACTGCTTAAAATGAGCCAGCGTGGGATATGTCGGGTGCGGATAAATTGGATTCCTGCAAAAATCCCCAACATCATACTAAGGGATACACTGACGCCGGTATGGCTTAACAGTGCCATTGTGGTCCAGATAACTTGGCGTTGACGGGTGGCGTGGCGATCAATCCAGCTACTCATGGCAATCACTGCAATGCTCTGTCCCCAGGCATTAGTCAGTTCCCCCACGTGAATCGCCCGGATGAGTGGGGCATTGATGAATGCCAACCCCAAAAACAAAATACCTGCCCTAAATGGAAGCTGATGTTGGCGCAATACGTTGTAGCTATAACCGAGCGCAATTGCTTGCAAAATAACGGCACCACCCGTCAAAAGGAGTCGTTGATAACTGCCATCGTGACTCATTAGCGCGAGTGGGGCCATCAGGATGTATGTCAATGGTGGGTAAGGACTAATATAAGCACTCGCCTCACACGGGAGTTGCGCCGTAAACAATAATTGCCCGCTGAGTATTTGATTTAACATTCGCACATGCATCGCGATGTCAGAGGAATGGGTAAAAGGGCTCCATAATGCGAGTAATTGTAGCCAGACCATCCCCACGATAACTCGTATCAGCGTGTGGATGTCATAGTGCCAGCGTTGGGCAATCCAATGCATCCCTGCGCCAATCCCCCAGCTGCAGAGGCTTAAGACAATCAGCAATTCACTATGCACGGCAATCCACGTAGGGAAGCAGACCCAAAGTAACCCGGTGACAAAGGGAATAAGCGTATGGAGTTTGTGTTGGCGTATGACCCAGCGCCCAAATAAACTCACGGCCAGAAATGCCAGTAAGAGCGTTGGCCGCCATAGCGCGCCAAGTGGCTGCAGGTGAATCGCGGTCACCGCAATTCCAAGGGCACGTGTGTCACCATCTGGATGAAATATTTCGGTGTTGACGGTGATTTGTGGTGTATCATTTTGTGCGGTATGCACCAGTACCCGAGTGTTTCGTTGGTCTGCGGGGAGTGTCGTATTGCCAATGGCTGGATTTTGCCAGTGTAACGCCGTCACTGTATGGATTGCTTTGCCCGCTAAATCCGTACGAAATTGTATCAGCCACCAGCCGCTCCCAGCATGTGGCCAGTGAATCTGCCAGTCGGCTTGGCTCCAACGCAAGGCACTGCCCATGGCGGGGTGCCATGGGCGTGGTTCAGCTGGCCAAAATCCATCGAGGTATGGTGCGTCGTAATCACGCATGCCAGTAATGGGATCACCGCCTACGGGAAGCGTGATTGCCGGTGGTGGCGTGATGAGTACGACGATACTCAATCCAATCCAAACAGCAACCCACCATAGCGTGGTGGTGATTGGGTGCTTCCAAAACGGAATAATTGGCATACGCTCCTTTCATCACCACATGTCAAAATCAAGGCGTGCTCGTTGACGTTAGGAGTCAAAATCACTGCGTTGCGATAATTCGCGTTGGAAGAGTTCGGCATAAATCCCATGGTGCGCCACGAGTTCATCATGCGTACCATACTCTACCAAACGACCATTATCAAGTACCAAAATTGCATCAAGGTGGCGCACTGCAGATATTTTTTGGCTGACCATGATGGTGGTTTTGCCGGCGCGGAATTGACTGACACCCTGCACAATATCAAACGCTGTGCGCGCATCGATATTCGATAACGCATCATCAAACAACATAATTGGTGCGTCGGTAATCAAGGCCCGCGCAATACCGAGGCGTTGCTTTTGCCCGCCCGACAACATCGTTCCCCGCTCACCCACAATGGTATCGATCCCATTGGATAATTGGGCAATATCACGATCGAGACACGACACCACTAATGCTTGGTGTAATTGGGCATCGCTGGCGTTGGGGACGCCTAGTTTGATGTTTTCTTTGAGGGTCATACTAAACAACATGTGTTCTTGTGGTACATACGCCAACCCGCTCCGCAAGCTGGCTAAATCGATGGTCTTGGCATCGTGACCATCAAACAGCACCTGGCCACTATCGGGGTCTCGCAGGCGCAACAACAAACTCAGCAAGCTACTTTTGCCGGCACCGGTTAAGCCAACCACACCGATATGCTGGCCACGCCGGATGGTCAAATCGATGTCGCGCAGCAAATATTTACTTTCTTGATGCCAATTCACCTTGTGCAACACAATTTCGCCGAGCGGTACATGATGTGGCGCATTGATGGTGTTTTTGACTTGAGGCGCACGCTGGAGTACCGCACCGATTCGCCCAGCCGCTGCAGCGCCTTGTTGTAACCGTTCAAACGCATTACTCAGCTGGTTGGCCGCATTGCTCAACAATCCGAGATAGACAATAAATTGCACGTATTGCCCGATGCTGAGCTGCTTATCGATAATCAACAACGCTCCATATGCCACCACGGCAGTTGCGGCCAGGCGTACCACGAGCTGTGGTAATGGCGAAATTGCACTCGAAAAAAGTACAAAACGAATCGATTCATCGGCGTATTCGTTGCTCAATTTACGAAACGCCTCGCCGCTTGGTTGTTCGAGGGTATAGGCGGCGATGGTGCGCTGGGCGGATACATGCTCTTGGGCAAACGCCGAAATTTTGGCGAGGCGCTGTTGCACCAAATCAAATGACCGCTCTACCAATGAACCAAGTCGCGTTTGCGCATAAAGACTAAGTATCAACATCACAATGGTGACGACGGCTAAAGGTAAACTGGTTAGCGCCATCAAGCCACACCCAATCAACAACAAAAAAACGGCATTAATGGCCATCTGGAATCCGGCGCTGTAGAATCGCCAGATATAAATAAAATCACTCGACGCCCGCGACAATAAGTCGCCAGTGCCAAATGATGCTTGGGTGATACGGTCGAACGTCAAAATATGCTTGTATAAATCTTGAGCCATGGTATAGCTCACACCGGCGGCCATGGTTCCGGTCAGCATCCGCAATAAATACCGAAAAACCGCCAAGATAATGGTAAGGCCAATAATCAACAATGCGTATTTGGCGAGTTGCCATTGATCGATATGCGTCAGCAAGGCATCGATGGCGTAGCCGAGTACGACCGGGTTAAACGCACTGGCAGTTGCCCCCACAAAGGCATAAAACGTGCCGAGAATGAGCAATCCGCGATACGGTCGTCCATAGGGTAATAATACCCGTAATCCTGATTGATTTTCCATGGTCGTGTTATGCCTTTGTTATGCCCGCGCGGCGAATTGTGGCCAAACGATACGTGCTGTCAAATACAAACTCATTCCGACATAATAAACGATATAGGACAAAGAGATAACTAACAACCACGGGTTTGGTGTGGGCATTTGCCACAAGGTAATCCCATAAATGATGGTACAGAGCGTGGTGTAGATCAAGGTAATACGCCGGAACATGATGGTGCGCGATGGGTAAATATAGCGGATAGGGATAAATACCAGAATCGAACAGACAATCACAATCATCGTGACCGTGTCGGCATGCATCCCCATCACGACGGCATAAAACGCAATCACATTCCAATAGCTGGGAAATCCGAGGAAGAAGTGATCTTCGGCCACTACATGATAGTCATCAGTTTTGGCATCAACCCGACAAAACTGATACGCAGATGCAATTAATGGCAACATGGCGACTAATTGCCCGTTGAGTCCTGGTGGGAAAAATCCGTTTTGCCACAGTAATACGACTGGCGCAAACACATACGTCAGGTAGTCGACGATATCGTCAAGCCGGCGTCCATCAAACCACGGTACGGTTTCGCTTACCTTGAAGCGCCGCGCCAATGTCCCATCAGTACTATCAATAAATACTGCGGCAAATCCATACCACAAGGCCATGACTGGGTGTCCATGTATGGATTCCATAATCATTAGCATGGCTAAAATTGCCCCAAATGCGGTGTAAATATGCACTGCTACACCAGCGATAGGTACCCACCATGAGCGTTGGCGCTCAATCATGCCACGATCCTCTCTGAAATGACATTTATTCTTAACGCTAACTATACCACTACTTGATGAGATTATCATCTTTGTGCTCCGGCGCACGTGCCATAACGTGCTGTTTTTGCCAATGAAAAAACACAATACACCCTACCCAACTCGCATGTCCGAGCCATTCAATCCACGGATTATCAATGATGATTCGTGTCGGTGCCGGCCAAGTCGCAAGCACTTGACTCCCTACAATAATCCATTGGAATGCTGGAAAAGCGAGCCAAGTCGTTAGTGGTGCGAAAAATGGCAGTATCCAGGCACATACCAGTGTCAGTGTTCCCGTTGCCATTGCAAATGGCACTACCGGCGTGATGATGATATTTGCCAAAATACTCCATGGCGATGGGGTGCCAAGTCGACATAACATAATTGGCCAAGTCGTCATCTGTGCCGCCAATGTGGCTGCCAAGCCTTCTCTGCCCCATGCGAGTGTGGGATGTGCAAATGGTGTGTGTTCCAGCCACGTGTCGATCGTGCTACTAAATGCAATTAACCCGAGGGTGGCGAGACTACTTAATTGGAAGCCTAAATCCCACAATACGCTGGGGTCATATATACTCATTACCCACGCAGCCAGTGACAGCATATTCCAGGCATTGCGAGGGCGATTGAGGGCTTTGCCGATGACGACGGCTACTCCCATCACGCCTGCCCGTACCACCGCGGCCGATGCGCCGGTCGCAAGCACGTACATGATAATTGCACTAATCACGACGCCCGCCCTGAGCCATGGTCGCTGTTGTAGTCGTGCCGTGATTTGCATACACACTACTGCGACAATCGATATGTTCCAGCCACTAATCACCAAAATATGTGAGGTACCGGTTTGGCGGAATGTTTGGGCAGTGGCATCACTGACATCGCCGTTGAGTCCGATCAACATCCCAACAACGATACTACTCACCGGTTCAACAAACAGTTGCTGTAATTTGTGTTGGCTCTGATAGCGCCATTGTTCGAGGGTGATGCGCCACGACTGGCTTGGGACTACTGCGTTGATGTGCGGGTTATTCATCATCACATACACATGCCGCCGGTCCATTTGCGCTTGATAGGCGGCATGGTTACTCGTGAGGCGTTGTGGTTGACCGGTGAGAAAGATAGATTCACCGGGGTAATGCGGAGGATTGAGTGGCAGTGTCGTGATAAGTCCTTGACCGTCATGGGCAAATGCCGTGATTTTTTGGGCTTGCCAGTTGGTACGGACATCGCTAATGGTATACCATTGCGCGTTGGGGAACGGCTGATACGGTATCGACGTTTGGGCATAATACATGCGCCCGATACCAGCGATGCAGATTACCACATACAGTAGCGGTATATACTTTTTTTTGACACAAAAAAACAGGCTAATCAACACCCCTAGACAAATTGCTATTTTCTGGTAATAGAAATCGCTGATGATGATTCCTAGCATCCAGGCACACGTAAGTTTGGCTAACAACGGCATGCGAATCCTCCGTATAGTGTGAATACGGAAGTAGTACCGTTTGCTCAGTGACAAAAGTTACGCAAACGGGGCAATGATTGGCAAAATATGTGCCATGAGCTGGTGGGGTGGCACCGTCACGTGGAGTTGGGCATTGTTTTTTTCATCAAAAATAAAAATAGCGACATCACCAGGTTGTGTGGTGCTCAGCGCAACGGTACAGACTAACAGGGGTACGGGCATGGCGGCATCGCCAATGCCTAGCGCCCCGAGGGTGACTTCACTGGTAAGTATTGGCCGGCGATAGACCTCGATTTGTTCTTGATGTTGGGTGACGCGCCAGCGTGGTGCATCACTGCGACTACGGAATACGCGATCAACTTGCATAAATAGACTGCTGATGGTTATCATCGTGGTTCTGGTGCCATGGTAATCAACATAATCAATGGCTCGCTTCCGGTATTGGCCACATGGTGCATGGTGTCGGCGGGAGCCCATACTACGTCACCGAGATTTGCGACAAACGTTTCATCGGCCACCGTAAATGTCCCTTGGCCTTGTTGGACATAATACATTTTGTCGTGACCGGCATGCATATGCGGTAATTGTGCTTGGCCAGGGACGAGGCAATCAATGCCTACCAACATATGGACACTTTCAAAAAGGGTCCCTTTGTGAAAACGATCAGTATGTAATTGGATGTGATTAGAAAGGGTAGTGTGGTATTTCATTGTTGTCACAGATACTAAAAAAGACCCGTAATGCCCTGCATTACACGCCTTCCGATGAGATTGATGAAAAATAGCGAAAATTGGTGGAGCAACGGGGACTCGAACCCCGGACCTCCTGCGTGCAAAGCAGGCGCTCTCCCAACTGAGCTATTGCCCCAAAACAAATGTTGTGTGGTGGGCGTAGGTGGACTCGAACCACCGACCTCGATCTTATCAGGATCGCGCTCTAACCAGCTGAGCTATACGCCCGTAACATCACAACGAGGCAAAGTATAGCACGTCACACTAGCCGATGTCAAATGGAATTTTGAGTGACTCTTTACGGGTATTTATCACTTTCAAAAAACCTACGCCAAATTGGATAACCGCGCATTATTTCGTTGATGAAGTGGATGAAATTATGCGTAGTGGTATGCAGCTGCTGTTGCTGCAGTCGCATTCGATAACGCATATCAGCAAGGGACAATGTCCGTATCATCCGAATGATGGGGGTGCAATGGTATAATGCCCAAATGATTTGATTGTGATGATGAGGCATACCGGCATGAAGCCCATATTCTTCGTATTGGTGAGTGTATGGATGGGAACGCTGCTCTGGATATTGCCGGTTACACACGCCCAACAAGCGCCTAGAAATACCCGTGTCCAAATTGGTATGAGTGGTCAAGGTTTACCCATTGAAGCATTTCGTTTTGGGACAGGGCTGCGGAAGTTTGTGATTGTGGGTGAAACACACGGTGCGCCCGAGCGCAATACTGGTGTGCTTAGTCGTCAATTGATTGATTGGTTTGGCAATCATCCCGAAGCGGTGCCGGCTGATGTGCGCCTCTATATTATCCCTGTACTCAATCCGGATGGGGATAAGCTTGAATCACGCCAAAACGCGAACGGTGTCGATTTGAACCGCAACATGAATACCAATTTAGATAAATGTAGTGAAAACGATTGGGCTCAGCGTGTCTATGGTGCCAGTGCGGTTATTTCTGATACTGGTGGTCCATATGCAGATTCAGAGCCCGAAAGTCGCGTGATACGGGCATTTTTGTTAGATGCATCTGCGGTGGTTTTTTTGCATTCTGCAGCGGGACTCGTGTTCCCGGCATTTTGCGAAGATCCGATTGCCATTGCACTGGCCCAAACCTATGCCAAAGCCGGTAACTACCAATATGCCCGGTATTGGGACAAATATCCGATTACCGGTGGCATGCATGACTGGGCGCGGGGTATTGATTTGCCGGCGATTATCCCTGAACTCGAAAGTGGCGATGACCCGGAGTTCGACCGCAACTTGGCGGGTGTTAAGGCCGTGCTTGCCAATGCCCCCGCTTTACTCCCTGCCTTAGCGGACCGTCAAGTAAATGGCGTCACGATGCCATTCCCGATTTGGCGTTTTTGGCAGGCATATGGTGCCGAAATAATAGGACCTCCCCTTGCTGATGCGCAATTGCGTGATGGTAAATATGTGCAAGCATTTACGACGATTACGCTGGCATATGATCCTCATGATGACGTGCAACCAGTGCGGGCGTTGCCTATCGACGTGGCGCCAGTAGTTGGAGACGTTGCGCCGACTAGTGACGACACGACGGTGTTGACATTCACCAAAACAACGGCAGTAGTACACGATGCATTTGCCCGCTACTACGAACGTATTGATGGTCAACAATTGTTGGGTGTCCCCCAAGATAATGAACGGATGATGGCGGTGCCAGTTGGGACTCAACAATCGCAACAACAATTTGCTTTTGGTGTGATTCGTTATGACGAAGTCAATAATCGAATTATCCGCCTACCAGTAGTTTGGCAAGCTGTTGTAACCACAAATGTGCTTGCACCAACGCAACCATTCCAGATTCGTTAATGATGATCAAACAACGATTTGTGTACATCGGAATATGTGTCCTGTTGGTGCTAGTGGTTGGGCTTTTTTGGGCAATCACCCGCGAACAACAATGTCAAGCACGCTGGCAATCAACGTTGCTCGACGATGAGGCGCTCGATGCCCAAACCGAAGGTCTGCCCCCTGGATGGATTGCCGGTGCACCTGGTGTGCGGATTGGTACGTTTAGTGTGGCGGGTGGGCATTCGGTGCATATGTTGGGAATTGGGACCTGGCTTGGCTTGCCCCAAATTGCGGTCCACGCAGGCCAGCATTATTGTGTCGCCGTACGGGTACTTGCCGATAGCCCATCGGTGACGGCGGTGCGGACGCGTTGGTTTTGGCGTAACGGCACGACGGTGATTGCTGAACGTGTCGGTGATTGGCAGATGGTACGACGTTGGAATGGTGCTAATGACCAACAACCATGGAGTCTCTATCATCAAACTGATGTGGCGCCCACTGGCGCCACATCACTTGAAGTGCGCTATGAACCAGCGTCTGATGATCGGATTTATTTAGATCAATTTGTGGTGCGGACGAGTCATGTGGGGAGTGCGTTGGCTGATGTGCTGCCTGAAAGTGCTCACTATATCCACATTCGCCCGTGGCCGGCAGGATATAACGCAGCGGTCTCTTTTTCATATGATTGGGAGACCGCGATGGGTGGTTTGGTGCATTCACGCTCTATCGATGACCCATTGGCTGGCACTGACCCGGTGATCCGGGGTATGCGTATGCGGGTTGGTTTGACGAATTCATTAAAATTGTTTGCGCCCTATCATTTTGCAGCGACGTACTATGTAAACGGGTATAATTTTTTAGATGGGAATCGTGCGAAGCAACAATTTATGGGCAACCCGGTATTTACGTGGGCGACGATTACCAATGGTTGGCAGAGCAATGTGTGGTCGCAGCAGTCATGGTTTGCCGCAGACCCGTATGGCGACATTCAGTCTGACCCAGCGTGGTATTTCGGTGATTTGATTAACCCGGTGCGCAATGCGGGTCATGACATCCAAAGCCATACCTTTAGTCATTTTTATGGGGGATTAGCATCGCCGAGTGAATGGCAGACTGATTTGACGGCATGGCAGGCATTGGCGGCGACTCGCGATATCGCACCAGCGACGTCTCTTGCCTTCCCGTGGAGTAGTAGTGCCGGGATGCGCTATGATAGTTGGGATCAATTAGCGGCGGCTGGAGTGACATCGTTAACCCGTACCTCTTGGAATCCCCATTTGCCCCAATATCACATTGTCACTGCGACTGCAGCACAGTGTCGTCCATTACCTGGCCATGAAGGAATGCTGGTATGTCCAGATTATTACCTCACCACGGTAAGTGTTGCTGGAGCGCTCACATTACTCAACGATATTCGGCATCGCGATGGGGTGATAGACTTCTGGTCGCACACGGAAGAAGTCACATCGCCGGCCCAAATTGCTGCATGGCAGGCAGTGGTTGATGCTTCTGCGCATGCTGGTGATGTGTGGGTTGCGCCACTCCGTACGATTGCAACGCGCCAGCAGTCGTTGAATGCACTGACAACTCGTGTACTTACTCAAGATGCTATGACGACGATTACTCTCACAAATTCGACGATGACGACCATTGATGATGTGGCGATTCGCGCGCAACCAGGCTGGCAATTTGTTGATGGGCATACTACTGAGGCCGCCGTTACCCTCCTTCCGAATATACCAGTGACACTGAGGATAGAACCACATGACCTTCATGTTGCAACACCGTAATCGTACCTATGCCGTGATTGCCTTGTTGGCAGTCGTCATAGCCTTGGTGATGGTGTTACCTCGTCAATTCGCACAACCTACACTGTATCAAGCGCATGCAACAGTTGTGCTTGATGAGCAACGCTATCATGAGTTGTTTGATGCCAACGGCCAACTCGACCAAGATTTTCGCGATATTTTGTATCAGGCCCGAGCAGTGATGCTGGTGCGTCATCCAGGCTTTGGTGAGCCACAAATGGCAGACCAAGTGGTCTGGCAATCCAATCAGCTTGACGTGGCTGTAACCACCAACACCCCAGCGTTGGCTGCAACACTCAGCAACGAATATGCCGATGTGCTGATACTGACGATTCAGGCGGCTGGTGGGCGCGAAATTTTGCGGAATGTGTTGGGTTGGGAAATGACGTTGGCATTGCGTGGGAATCCTGCTACTGACACCGAAACTCGTATCCTACGTGATTTTGTGCGGTTGGCGGTATTTACGTTCAATCGCCCGATTGAGCCGATTGCCAAATATACCCATGTCAGCGATCTTACATTTGCCGATCAATCTGATTTGCTTCGCGCCGTAGAATGGCACCGCATGCAAATTGAGCAATCCCAAATGACATCACAAAATGCTGAAACGCTTCAACAACTGCATGAAATGCTTGACAGCATGCGTGAATTTGAAGCGGTGATGCGGACTGCGAATCCCAAGCTTGCATTTGATCCGACGGAAGTAGGCGTGTTATATCGGGTTGGATCTGCGCCGTTGCCACAACAGGCGTTGCCACGTTACTTATGGTGGATTATTGCCGCAACGGTGATTGGCGGATTGTTATTTGCTGCGATTGTCGTTTGGTTTGATCGAAGTGTGGGGATTGTGGCGCGTGGTGCTGAGATCTGGAGTTATCGGGTACTCATAGAGCACTTGGTGCGCCGCAATCTGCTGTTGCGCTATCGAGGTAGTTTCTTGGGGTTTGCGTGGACCCAAATTGCCCCTTTGATGCAGCTTCTCGTGTATTGGGTCGTATTTGGCTATTTTTTTCCGGGTAATACCTTGGCGCTCTATCCGTTGTTTATTGCAGTTGCGTTGTTGCCCTGGGCTTATACATCAGATGCGATCGCCACGGCGGTGCGGAGTATCAGTGATAATGCACCTTTGGTGCGTCAAACCTACTTCCCCCGTGAGGTGTTACCGATTGCAAGTGTACTTACCAGCATGGTGAATTTTTTGTTATCATTGCCAATGCTGATTATTTTCCAATGTATTATTCGCTATGTCGCCCAAGGCACGTTCAGCCTCCCGTGGACGATTGCCTATTTGCCGATTATTTTGTTAGTGCACACCATATTTGTGTTAGGGCTAGCACTTTTTTTGACAGCGTTAGCGGTTTATTCCCTCGACATCATTCATTTTGTCGGTATTTTTTTACAAGTGTGGTTTTTTTTGACACCGATAGTGTATTCATTAAACGGTATCAGTAGTAGTTTGGCGCGGGTATTGCGCTGGTGTAATCCGATGGCGTCATTTGTAGAATATTACCGTGAGATTCTGTATGGGCAACCGGTGACGAATGGGTTATTCCCTACACCGGGAATCCCGGCGAGTGAATCAATGGTGCGGTCGTTGCTTATTTCTATGTGTGTAATGGGACTGGGCTACTGGTTATTCCGGCGAGTGCATGATTATATCAGTGAGAAATTGTAATGACGGATGCGGTAATTCGTTTGACACATGTATCAAAATCCTTTTCGCGTGGGCGGAGCATTGCACCGTGGCAACAATGGTGGGCAGCACGTCAAAACCCAACGCCGAGCAATCAAGGATTGTTGCGTAATGTCATCGACGATGTGTCGCTGACGGTGGCAGCCGGTGAACGGATTGCCCTAATCGGGAATAACGGTGCCGGCAAAAGTACGTTGCTCAAACTCATCAGCCGAATTTTGGTGCCCGATAGTGGTGAAATTACCGTGCGTGGCCGGATTTCGTCGTTACTTGAACTAGGGATCGGCTTCCACCCCGAAATGACCGGCAGTGAAAATATCTATTTTTATGGCGCGTTGATGGGGATGCCCCGTAGTGAAGTCGCTCATTTGTTTGCCGAAATCGAAGCCTTTGCCGATATTGGTGAATATATCAATCAACCGGTCAAAGTCTATTCATCTGGCATGTATCAACGCTTGGCCTTTGCGAGTGCGTTTGCCATGCACCCCGATGTGTTGATTGCCGATGAAGGGTTGTCGGTTGGAGATGCGACATTCCAACAAAAATGTCTCAATCGCATCGAAGAACTTGGTAAACAAGGCACGACGATTTTGATTGTGGCGCATAATGCCGCGGCGATGCTCCGTATCGCGACTCGTGGAATCTGGCTGGATAACGGTGGTATTCGCCAAGATGGGCCAATTGCTCATGTATCTGAAGCCTATGCCGAATATATGACACTCGATGCCTTTAAACGGGCAACTGACATGCCGGCAGGGACAATTCAACGCATCACCAATCCCTACGTATTGATATCAGAATCAGTGCGCGTGCAAGCGCTGGCGGTCAGTAATAGTGTCGAACCGGAGTGGGATGTGCAACAGCCCCTCAAAATCAGTGCCGACATTATGGTTACGGCGCCCAGTTATCGCGGCAGAGTGCGGGTGCGTTTGATTGGAGCGGCGGATAATATTCCGCTCCTCGAAAATGATTACCTCAAGGGCGATGCGCGTGTATTCGCACATGGTACCCATACGATTACTGCGACGATTCCCCCGCTCGGTGTGAAGCCTGGTTTGTACCGTGTGGGGGTGGCAGTTTTTGATGCAGATGGTTATGACCGCGAAGCGGGAAATTCGTCGTTGTTTGTGCGGGTGCACAACAACACGGTGGCGCGTGATGCCTCTTTGTTGACGGAATCAACGATTATTGTTGAGTGATATGATGCCCAAACGTTGGTTGGTTTACATGTGGATATGTGCGATTTGTGTTGGCTGTGCCGCCCCTGGGAATAATGCCCCGCCGCCACCTATCCCTACCAAAAGCCCGAGTGGAATTATCGTACAAGGCAGTACTTCCAATCAAATCGATTCGCAATTGGCGACATTGGGCGCCTATCCGCGTATCGATGAAGTCGAGTTTGGGGTCGTTTCTCACTTGTTTTATACCGACCGCAATCGGGTTATGACACTTGCCCAAATCGCAGGATTTGACTGGGTGCGCCAACAAATCCACTGGAAGGATATCGAAGCCTCACCAGGGGTCTATTATTGGGATGAGGTAGACAAAATCATCGAAGACACGGCTGGTTTCAATGTCAAATTAATGATTAGCATTGTCCAGGCTCCTGATTTTTATGAACCAAAACATGGCATGCCTACCGATCCTAAACCATTTGGAAATCTCGTCGCCAACATGATTGCCCGTTATGGGGGGCTGATTACTGCAGTAGAAGTTTGGAATGAACCAAACCTCGCTGTGGAAAACGGTGGACGGGTTGACGATCAATCAGTGGCAAATTATGCCGAAATGTTGATGGAAGCCTACCGACGCATCAAAACAGCCCGCCCCTATACCTACGTGATTGCCGCAGCGCCTTCGTCTACTGGAGTCAATGATGTCAATATTGCCATGGACGATGAAAAATTTCTCAAAAGCCTCTATGCCTACAAAGGAGGCATCATCAAAGACTACTTTGATGCCCAAGGCGTCCACCCTGGTGCTGCTGCGAATCCTCCCGACACCTTGTGGCCAGACAAACCAGGCAATCCGGTAGGGTGGAATAATCATCCTAGTCATTATTTCCGCCATGTCGAACAAATCCGCAAAATCATGGTTGATTCAGGGCTCGCTGACAAACAAATCTGGTTGACCGAATATGGTTGGGCTACCCAAAACAATACACCAGGCTATGAATATGGTAATAAAGTGTCAATGGAAGATCAGGCCCAATTCACGGTAGATGCAACCAACATGGTCTACAAAAAATATCGTGATGATACGGGCCGGTCGTGGATTGGCGTCATGTTCTTGTGGAACCTCAACTTTGCGGTGTTGTGGGGGCAATCAGGGAACCCCCTCGAAGAACAAGCCTCATTTGCCATCCTCAATCCTGATTGGAGTCCACGCCCCACATTTATTGCATTGCAAGGCGTTTATCAAAAAATCAAAAAAGAACAAGGGAAGTGGCGACCACCACCCACCCCATGAACTGAAAATGCAAAATGTTGCTGTATTCTCCGTTCATGCGGGTTCTGCACAACTAGAAATACGGTCGACTTGCCACTTTACACCGGTAAAGTTGCTATGACGATGAGGTGGTATCTGTGTGTTGATTTGTTTTGGCCAGCTCTTTTGAGCCTACTGTTATTTGTTTGTCTGATTCCGTTTCACCATAATGTGCGCGAAGATAGACAAGTACACCTATCAAAATGAATGCGATAACACCAATCAAGAGATACAAATTGTGGAATACCATGCTGATAATAATTGTGGTTCCACCCACCGTGAGTGCAACAACTATATTGACTGTCTGCATGATTGCCGTGACTGCGCTGCCAACTATTTTGATACCATCAAGTATTTTGATGATGGGGTCAGTTAGCAGTCCAAGTGCAATCCACAACCCCACCACCCCAAGCATCCGGTTCACCCAAACTTCATGGACGTATTCGGCTTGGAGTAATGCAATGGCATCGTCACGCGAGCCAAGGAATACGCGATACATCGTGCGTGAAAAATTGGCGTCTAACCTGTCGGTATATGGGTCAATGGTGCCACTATTGATTTTGCCAAAAACAGTGACTGCGATGGCGTTTGGAAGCGCCTTATACGATAGACGCATATCACCCACATTGGGATTACTCGGAGAGCCGTTGTACAAAAAATTACCATCCTGCACAAACCCGTAGTCTGCGATGTTTGTGTCTGGTTGGACGTCTACTGCTTGCCCCTCTGGTAACGTAATCGTCGTTGGATCGATTTGATACGCGCCAACGTGCGCCGATGTAACGGTAAGATAGGCGCTCTCAATCGATTTGCTGGGATTTTCGTGGCCTTCTGCAAATTTAAACGACCCCGATGATTGTGGCGATGTCGTCCATCCGGTGTCATACGTGTAGTTGGTGGTAGTAGTTGACCTACCGCCAACATTGTCCACGGCTTCGCTCGAGTCGACCGTTTCGTTCCACGCATACATTTCGGACGTGCGTATGAGGGCAATATAGTTATTGGGCATCATATAGGGCGTATCACCCAATTGTTCTGTGCTGATGAGTGTGCCCGATATTGACGCAAATAGTCCATCTTTGCTGGCATCAATAGTATTACTTGCAACTGCCACAGACTGTTGGGCTAATGTGGATAAATCAGGTCGGCCTTCATTGGTCCAGAGCCACCACAAGCAGAGTGGAATCAGCGCTAGGCCAACCAGTACATTGTTGGACGATTTGCGTATGCGTGATTCCCACGTGTTGCGGGTGACTTCCGTATGTGTATCTGGCATAGTGTTCTCGCAATTCGGCTGGCAGCAGTATAAATACCATGAGTAGGTGTTGGGCGATTATAACCACTCTGGGCATAGGTTATGGTAATCAATCACCCACTATTCGCTTGCGAATAGTGGGTGATTGCGGTAAATGACCACAGGTAGTTGCTTAGGTCATTTTGGGAGGGGTGTTGTTGCTGTCACTGGCGGCTGGGGTGGCTGCTGAGGGAATCAACCCGCTGGCCAACGCTTTGATGCTGTGCGTGCGTAAGTAGTAAACGACACCAGCAATAATTAAGGCGATGATGAGAATCAAGAAGTAGATGTTGTGGAATAACATGCCAATGATGATGGTGGTACCACCCACGGCCAGCGCCACAAAGAAGTTGACAAATCCCATAATACCGTCGGCCACTGAGCCAATCACGCCGACTACGTCGAGGATTTTGACGATGGGGTCAACAAGCAAACTTAAACCAATCCATAATCCGAGGATGCCGAGGATGCGGAAGACCCAGATCCACAAGACATATTCGAAATGAAGCGTTGCAATGGCATCGTCACGGGTACCGAGAAATACGCGATACAAGGTGCGTTGCCCTTCGGTGTAAGATTCGTCGGTGTATGATTCAATCGCACCAGCATTGAGCTTACCAAGTGCGGTGACGGATACGCCACTTTTGAGGGCAGTAAACGAAATCCGCATGTCACCAACCTCGGGCGCGCTATTGGCACCCTCACGGTTGTACAAATAACGACCATTTTTGAAGAAACCTTGGATGCCGTCGGCTGGTTTGACATCGACTTTGTCACCACCGGGTAATTCAATGGTTGCGGGATTGATAGTATATGCACCAATCGTCGCAGCACTGACTTTGTATGAGGCATCGTCAATGCTCTTAGTGGGGTTATCGTGCCCTTCAGGATGCTCAAATGAGCTCGAGGTGGCAGGCGATGATGTCCACTCTTTTGAGTAGGTGTAGGTGGTAGTCGTGGTCGAGCCGCCGCCGACGGTGTCTTTTTCCTCTTTAGAGCTAGTCGTTTCTTTCCAGGCGTACATTTCGGCGCTGCGGTCGAGTGTAATGTATGGTCCTGGTACCATGAAGGGATCGTCACCGATTTGTTCTTCACTGACGAGTTTGCCCGATACCGATGCGAAGACTCCATCTTTGCTGGAATCAACACTGTCGCTTGGTACCACCACGGACATTTTGGCAAGCTTCGAAAGGTCTTTGGAACCCTCGTTGCTCCACAATCCCCATAAACAGAGTGGAATCAAAATTATGCCAATGATGACGCCACCAAATGAACCGGCGATTCGCGATCCCCAACTGTTATGCGTGACCTTGGTAAACTGATTTCCCATGAAATCCTCCTCATTCATTAATGGAACTTGATACATGACAAATAATAACAAATTATTTGTCGGTAACTACGCTGTAATGGAAAAATTGTACATCACTAGTATATCAGACAATTTTCATGCTTGAAATACTTTGGATACACATAGATTTTTAGGTTGAGAAGCGATACATTGTTGATTTTGCCCGCTATGCATAGCTGTTTATGTAGCTGTTTCAGGCTATAATAGAGAAAAGAAATGGGGCGTTATGCAGATTTTTTATACGGATCATTTTATATTACCCATACCCGCAGGCCATCGCTTCCCCATGCAAAAATATCGTCTTTTGCGTGCACAGGTGCAACAAGCGGATTGGTTCCACGGGCATTCCTTAGTCGAACCACCGGCGGCGACTATCCCCCAACTCGTGCGGGCCCACAGTGCAGCCTATGTGGATCAAATCATGCAGGGTAATCTTTCTGCCGCCGAGATGCGCCGGATTGGCTTCCCGTGGTCGCCCCAAATGGTCGAACGCTCACGCCGGGCGGCTGGTGCGACCTTGACTGCCGCACAGCGTGCATTACAAGACGGCGTTGCAATTAGCTTAGCGGGTGGTACGCACCATGCCTGTTATGGGCATGGCGAAGGGTATTGTGTCTTCAATGATAGTGCGGTAGCGGCATTTGAACTACAGGCACTAGGCCTTGTCAAACGAGTACTAGTGGTGGATCTCGATGTGCACCAAGGCAATGGTACCGCCGAAATCATGACTAATCACGAGTGGTGCTACACTTTTTCGATGCATGGTGCCAAAAATTACCCCTTCCGCAAGGTCGCCAGTGACTGTGACATCGCGCTGCCTGATGGCACGACGGATGACGAATATTTGACGACGTTGGTCGCCGCCTTGGATCATGTCTTCCATGTCGCACGACCTGACTTGGTGATTTATGTATCGGGGGCTGATCCCTATGAAGATGATAGTTTGGGGCGACTCAAATTAACCAAAACCGGTCTCGCCACCCGAGATAGCATGGTTGCGCAGATGATTCGTTCATTTGGGGTGCCATGTGTGGTGACGATGGCGGGTGGCTATGCCAACGATATTAACGATAGTGTCGCCATCCATGCCAACACCGTCCGCACCTTTGTGACCATGAATGCCACGCCATGATTACAATTCCACTCACCACGCATACTTCTGTCCAGTTACTGCCGCAACGGGCAGTTTATTGGCCTGACCAACGGGCAGTCGTGATTGCAGACGCCCATATTGGCCGACCGTTGCCACATCATCAACATACGGCGACATTATTGACATCATTGTTGGTGCGGCTTTCGCAGGTGATTATGGCAACGGCAGCAACCCAATGCATCGTGCTTGGTGATTTGTTTCATATGCGTAAACATTATTTACCAGAAGCCGTGGATCCGTTTGTGCAATGGCGCCAACAACATGCTCACCTCGACATGTTGTTGGTGCGTGGCAACCACGAACGTGCGATGGGTGATCCGCCGGCGCGCTGTGGTTTGCAGTGCGTCAATCCTGGATTTGTGCGAGATGGCATCACATTGTTGCATGAACCGCGCCAACACACAGGGTTTGCAATGTGTGCTCATCTCCATCCCAATATGCTCGTCCCTGGTCCTCGCACCGCTATGGTGGCAGTGGCCTGTTTTATTTGGCATCCCAATTATCTGGTATTACCCGCCTTCGAAGATGCGGTGCCCGGACGGGTGGTCGCCCGCCACCCTGCTGAGCGCCAAGCCTATATTTTGGATGATGAAGTGGTGCTATGCGACGCATGAATTATCAATTCCATTGGATGAGCCTGGTGGTATTGCTACTCGGGTTGGGGTGGGTTGTGGCGACACGCCATGTAGCGACACCTACCATCGTGGTGGCGCCGGGATTCCCCTTGCCGGCACTCGAATTCACCACCGCGACGGGGAGTATAGTGACGCCAACTTCGCATGGGAGGGCCCAGATTTTGACGTTGTGGGCGAGTTGGTGCCCACCCTGCCGTGCCGAGCTACCGGTGGTTGCCGCCCTTGCTCCTAGCCTGGCGACACGTGGGATTGATGTGGTGTTGGTTAATCAAGGTGAATCACCCGCCGATGCCCAAGGATTCCTTGCTGACCAGCACATTACCCTGCCTGTCTGGTACGACCGCAACGGTGCGCTCGCAACCGCAGTGGCATCACGTGATTTACCAACCACCGTCTTTGTCGATGGCACCGGCGTGGTGCGACTGGTCTATCGTGGTCCAGTATCGCCTGAGGTATTGACCACGATGGCCACAACGCTGACGATGGGAGCACAACCATGATGCCATTGATTACCCTCGGACCATTGCGGTTGAGTAGCTATGGCATTTGTATCGTATTGGCAATGGGATTGTGGTGGTGGTGGAGCGCCCGCCGCATTCCGAGCACCGCCAATATTGATAGCGACGGTGTATTATTTGTGATGGTTATCGGTGCCTGGCTGGGTGGGCGTGCCGGCTATGTATTGGGTGCTGAGGCTATTTGGGTGCAACTCGCCAACCTGCGCGCCCTCGAATTTAGTTGGCCGGGCGCCTTGATTGGTGCTGCTAGCGCGCTTGCACTTTATCACTGGCGCCGCCCTGTTGCCATTGCGTCCTTGCTCGACGCCCTGACCTTGCCCACACTCTGCGCCCAAGCCATCGGCGCGGTTGGGTTGTGGTTGGCCGGGGCGGCGGTGGGAGTGCCATGGGATGGGGCGTGGGCCGTGGCGCAAGCCGGAGCTTGGCGCCACCCCGTCCAACTCTACGAAGCAGGCATTGCGTTATTGGCTGTGATTTGGTGTCTTTTGGCCCCGCGGATACTCCCCACGATTCCCGCCCGCTGGTGGCTATTGGGGGGGATTGCCCTCAATTGGCTCATGAGCGAAGGATTCCGTGCCGATGCATTCACATTAACCGGTGGAATTCGTGTCATCCAATGTGTCGGGCTGTGTTTGTTGATAGTGGTGAGTGAGCGTGTTATGATGACCGTGCGTCTGCGCGGATCATCAACATAGATACTGGGTATAGGGAGCTGTTTGCATGGTGTCGCGACCTTTTTATTACAAAGAAACGCACGGATTTCGGATTTTTGTGCGCCCTGCCTATCTCCCTGACGAATCCGATATCACCACCGGCCGCTTCGTTTTTGCATATACGGTGCGTATTGAAAACTGCAGCAAAAAAGCTGCCCAACTACGCTCACGCCACTGGTATATTACCGATAATATCGGTGAACAATATACCGTCGTTGGGGATGGCGTCGTTGGCCAACAACCGCATTTGCGTCCCGGTGATATTCACGAATACCGTAGTTTTTGTGTGCTCAAATCTGGCCAAGGCACCATGTCGGGGTTTTATACCTTTGTTAATGACGATGATCTCGCGTTTGATACGATTATCCCGCTCTTTGAATTATCCGCAAACTTGTCATAATATTTTTTGACGATTCAGCTAATGCCATAGAGGACATTCATGGATTATTCGCAAATTTTGCAACTGCAACTCCGTCCCAATATCATCGATCTCGGCTGGGGGCATCCCGATATGCAGTTATTGCCCCACGCCCAGATTCAATCGGCCACCAATGCTGCCTTGCAACGCTGGGGCGGTGTGATGTTGACCTATGGCATCGACCACGGTGTAGCCCCATTGCGTGAACAAATCGCTGATTGGATTGCTCAGCACGAGCAGGTGCGCCCCCAACTGGGCGAAATCATGCTCTCGGCTGGCAATTCTCAAGCCCTCGCCCATATCTGCACCATGCTGACCCAGCCCGGTGATGTGATTTTGGTTGAAAACCCCAGCTATCATTTGGCGTTGCGGATTTTGCGCGATGCACCGGTGGTCATTCGCGGCATCCCCTGCGACCACGAAGGGGTCGATGTCGATGCCCTCAGTGCCGTGCTGACCGAGTGCCAGCAGGCTGGGCAACGGGTGGCCTTTTTTTATACGATTCCCACCTTCCAAAACCCCACGGGCACCTCGCTGTCCCCTGCCCGTCGCGAGCAGCTGGCGCAGGTAGTGGCCGAGCGCGGCTTGCGCATCGTCGAAGACGACGTCTACCGTGAATTGTGGTACGAGCATGTGCCGGCGCCCTCGTTGTGGGCCACGCTGCCCCGCGGCACCGTCATCCGGCTGGGATCGTTTGCCAAATCGTTGGCCCCTGGGTTGCGCCTCGGCTATATCACCGCCGATGTGGCCACCATCCAGCGCTTGGCCGGCTCGGGGTTGCTCGACAGTGGTGGTGGGATCGCTCACTTTCAATCGTTGATCGTCTCCGAAATCATGGCCAACGGCGATTTCGCCGACATCGTATCGCTCTATCGCCAGCGCTATGGGGCCCGTTGCCACGCCTTGCATGCCGCATTATTGCCGCTCCAGGCACACGGCTATCAGTGGTATCGCCCCACCGGCGGCTATTTCTTGTGGATGCGCTTGCCGGCAGGACGTGATGAGCAACAATCGTTGGCGCGTCTCGAAGCCCGCGGTATTTCGGCGTTGCCCGGCCAACTCTTTAGCCAAGGTCCACTGGGCTATGCCGCCTTGCGCTTTTCGTTTAGTCTGTACGACGAGGCGACCTTGAGTCACGCTGGTGCAGTGATTGTCGATACACTTTTGAATTGATTTTTGTTGAAAAAAACGTGGGGCGCGGCGGTGAATCACATACAAGCCCGTGGCGTTTTATACGCCACGGGCTTGAGATTGTTCGATGCGCAAGCGGTGCGCTTAAGCGCCAACGAGTGTTTCGCCATCAGCAAGCGTCGGTTTTTGCCAAGCGGTCGCCGGCACCCGGGCCGCAATCAGCACATTGGTGCCGACTTGGGCGTCGTTGGGCACGCT
The DNA here is from genome assembly GCA_947450095.1 of Roseiflexaceae bacterium. GTDB lineage: Bacteria > Chloroflexota > Chloroflexia > Chloroflexales > Roseiflexaceae > UBA965. The sequence goes on along the minus strand of CANFUF010000003.1, from coordinate 12,328 downwards.
GGTGTGCATGCCGATGAGCGTCAAGCCACTATTGAGCAAGCTGGGGATTTGGGCATTGACGACGCCACCACGGCCATGGCCAATCTGGGCACCTGTGCCCACCACGACGTTTTTGTCGATGATGGTGCGCTCGATGCGGCTGCCTGCGCCGAGTGTCACATTGGGCAAAATAATACTGTCGATGACGCGACACCCTGCCGGTACCACCACGCCTGGTCCAATCAGTGATCCCGACACATACCCATCGACGCGGCTACCGTCGCAAATCATGCTGTTCGAAATGCGGGCGTGCGGTCCCACTTCGGCGGCGGGCATTTCGGCACTGCGGGTATGAATCACCCAATTGGGGTCACTCAAATCGAGGGCGGGTTGGGCGCTGAGCAATGCCATGCTGGCGTCGTAGTAGGCTTGGATGGTACCCACGTCGGCCCAATAATCGGGGAAGGTGTAGCTATTGACGTTGGTTTCATTGATCAAGGCCGGCATCAAATCGCGGCCGATGTTTTCGCCCAAATGGCGTTGGAGCACGTCAATCAAGTATGATTTGCGGAACAGGTAGATGCCCATCGAGGCGAGAGTTGATTCACTTTGGGCTGGTTTTTCGACGAATTGGCGCACATGCCCATGCCCGTCGAGGGTCACAATCCCAAAGCGGTGCACTTCGTAGGCCGCTACCGGATGTACCGCCACGGTCACATCACTGCCACGGGCGAGGTGGGCGGCAATCATCGGGCGGTAGTCCATTTTGTAGATATGGTCACCTGCGAGCACCAGCACATGCTCGGCAGATTGCTCGCCGATGAAGTCGAGATTGGCACGCAAGGCATCGGCATTGCCCCGTTGCCAGCTCATGCCGGTGCCGAGGTACGGGTGCAAAATATGCACGCCTCCCATACGCCGGTCGAGATCCCATGGTTTGCCCACACCCACGTGCTCTTGCAACGAGCGGGGGCGGTATTGGGTGAGCACTCCCACATTGGTGATGCCCGAATTGACACAATTCGACAGGGTGAAATCGACAATCCGGTACTTGCCAGCAAACGGCACGGCCGCTTCGGCACGTTCGGCGGTCAGGACGCTCAGGGCGGGATGTTCACCACCGGCCAAGATTAATGCGAGGACACGGCTCATATTTGACCCCTTTATGTTGCATCATTGCGTTCGACTGGGCGCCGCGTGGCGCGGAGTACGGCAAACCATTGACTACACCACCCGATTCCCCATACCCCACAGATTCCATAAAATCCGGCATAGAGGGCTACACGCAACCAATCTGCACTACTGTGCAAATTATGTGTTGGTAAGCCTGGCAGGAATGGGGTGCTTCCTTGTAATAATACCACCATGCCACCGATTCCGACGAGCCACATCCATAATTTGTCAAAAATCCGAATACTGGCATAGCGCCGCATCAACCACCACAGCAATATCACCGATTCGACGGTATTGGCAATGCTAAAGACCGTGGCAGTGGCACTGAGCCGTTCGATGGGTGTGCCGGCTTGACTGAGCCACCACCCCAAGCCTAGATTGAGTGCCACCGCTCCTGCGCCCACAATCACGGGCACACGGGTGTTTTTGAGGGCAAACCAAATCCGTACGGCAATCTCGGCCACACTAAACCCCGCCAACCCCAAGGCATATCCTCGCAATGCCGCAACAGTGAGTTGCGCTGAGGCCGCGTCGAACGATCCACGTTGGTACAGTACTAGCACAACCAATTCAGGTGCATACCACAACACCACACTGGCAGGCAACGCCACGGCCAACACACTTTGCAAGGCTTGACTCGCTTCGACGCCAAACTGTTCGTGTTCGCCGCGGGCGGCCAGCCGTGCCAGGCGTGGGAATATCACCGTGCCCACACTCAACCCCACCAACCCGTGGGGCAACAACATTACTTGCATGGCATACCCGGCCGCCGCCACTGCCCCTACCCCAAAGCTCGACGTGATGGCTATCATGCTGGCCAGATTGATTTGCCAAATTGATTGCCCAAACAAGCGAGGTAACAACAACTTGCCCACATCGACCAACCCTACGGTATGCACCCAGGCATTGGCGGCATACCGCCAAGTGACGCGGCGCAGGGCAGGGATTTGGACGAGCGTAAAGGCCGCAGCGCCAATCAGCACGCCATAAATCACGCCATGGATGCCGTACCAGCGGGCCAATACTGCCGCCCCAAAAATAATCCCGAGGTTGTAGAGATTTGAACCCAGCGTGGGGATGCTAAACTGCTCGTGGGCTTCGAGCACTGCCTTGAAAATCCCGCCGATGCCCAACAAAATCGGCTGGAGCAACAGCATCCGCATCAAATCGGCGGTGAGTTGTTGCGTGGCGGGTGGGAAGCCGTGGGCAGTCGTCATTTGTACCAACGGCAGTGCCCAAATCCACGCCATTACAGAAATCGACACGAGGCAGGGTAACATCAAATTGAGCACACTACTGGCCAGCTTGCCCGCTTCGTCGCTGCCGGCATCATGGCGCCGTTGTTGGAACACCGGAATCAGCGCGGTGCCCAACGCACCACCTGCCACTACCAAATACAACAAATCGGGGATGGCAAAGGCGGCGCGGTAGGCATCGACCAAGGGGCTGGTACCGAATTGGGCGGTAATGAACATATCGCGCACTACCCCAAGGACGCGGCTGGCAAGGTAACCAAGGGCGACAATCAAGGTGTTGAAGAGAGCGCGCGAACGTGGCGCTGGGCTATTTGTGGTCATTGTTGCAGAGCCTGTAGTGTTCTGGTATAATCATGTTTCAGAGACTCTTATGAGCCCGAGTAGTTGAATTATACGGGAGAACCGTCACCTTGGCGAACACCAAATCAGCAATCAAGCGTATCCGCATCTCAGAAGATCGCCGCATCCGCAACAATTCCTATCGAGCCCGCGTTCGTACCATCGTCAAAAAGGCCGAGCAGACCGTTGCCAAAGGCACCGTCGATGCCAGTGCCTTGCAAGCTGCTATCAGCATGCTCGACAAAGCCGCCTCAAAGGGTGTGCTTCACAAGAACAACGCTGCGCGCCGCAAGTCACGCCTCATGAAGAAGGCCAACGCCGTCGCCGCCAAGTAATATTGGTGCGTCAAGCGTCAATCCGTGGTGCCAATTGGCACCACGGATTTTTTGTGTGCGTGACGTAGTAGAGACGCAGCAGGCTGCGTCTCTACGTCTACTTCCTACTTCACTTCCTCCTTCCGCCTTTATACTTCCTACTTCATTTCACGCTTCCATCACCAACAAGTCGAGTCCGGCGGTTACATCAATCGCCCCCGTTTTGCTCTGGTGATCGAGTTTGAGTAGCTGTTGGTGCAGGCGTTCGAGCTCGTTGGTGCGGAATCCGCGGGCTTGCTCAATGGCTTTGTCGGTGAGAAACCCAGGTCGCAAGCCGACGGCGCTAGCGATTTCGTTGGCGCGCCGTCGTTCGCTATCAAGCAGGCGCACTTGGAGCAATATCCGTACTTGGCGGGCAATCATAAAAATCACGTACTGAGGTGCTTGGCCATCATCGAGCAATTTGTGCAGTTTGCTCAGTGCCACCCCTTTGCGCCGGGCTGCCAAGGCATCCACAAAGCCAAACATGTTTTCTTCGGTATCATCACTCACGAGCAAATCAACCACCGCCGTGGTGATGCTGCCGCCGGGACGCACATAGGTGGCCATTTTGGTGAGCTCATTCAACAGCGTGCGGCCATTGTTTCCTACCATCGCAATCAGACGGGCCGTGGCCGGGTTGTCGATAACCACGTTGAGTTGGCGGGCCCGCTCACCGATCCAGCGAATCAATTCGGTTTCTTTGGGGTGTTGGAAGTCGTGGGCCGTGCCGATTTTGCTGATATGGTTAAACAAGGCGTTGCGTTTATCGAATTCATCGTTTTCGATGAAAATTACATCGCACCACGCCGGCAAGCGCTCGAGATAATTTTTGAGGTCATCACGCTCTTTGCCTGCTTTTTGGTTTTTGAGCAAATCCTCCACAATCACCAAGCGCCGATCATGTAAAAAAGGAAACGCTTCGCAGGCCTGCGCCAAGGCATCAAGCTTGAAGCGTTTGCCATCGACGCGGTTTACATTGAGTGACCGCGCCGATTCTGGGATTTGCGCCAACAAATCCTGCACATACTCACTGCGCTGGTATTCGTCTGGGCCATACAGCAAATAAATCATCCCAATTACCCCGTATATTCCCCAATAGCCTGGAATTCGGCATAGGCCTGCGCCCCATTAGGGTGCGCCAATTGTGGTGCCAGCGGCAAGCCTACTGCCACCCCGGCTTGATTAAGAATCGCTTTGATGGTGGCGACGGCACCTACTTTGCGCACATAACCATCCACACTCGCAACCTGTGCTTGGATGTCGGTGCGGCTGGGGTTATCAGTAAGTTGACGTAACGCTTGAGGCACAATATTAGCAATTGCGAGAATTGAGCCAGTGGCACCATCGGTGATGGCTTGGGCCAGGATGGGTGCGTTGCCGGTATAGATTTTGAGGGTGGGGTAGTTGGCGACCAGCATGGCCGTATGGGCGGCATTGACGCCACTATCTTTGATGCCATAGATGTACGACGGATGACTGTGCATCAACGCATCGATAATCGCGGGGGTAATCGCCACTCCGGTCATGGGGGGGATGTGGTAGAGGATGATTTTGCTGCCAAGGGGCAAGGCATCACACAATTGGCGATACCAGGCAATCACACCCGCTTCACCCGATTGTTTATAAAAAAATGGTGGTAACACCAGGGCCGCATCAGCACCCGCCGCCAAGGCGGCTTGGGTCAACGTAATCGTGTCGGCAAGAGATTGACAGCCGGTACCGGCAATGATTCCCAGTTTGCCGCGCTGTTGTACACAGGTGCTGATGATGGCGAGTCGTTCACTTACGCTAAACGATGGCCCTTCGCCGGTGGTGCCACATGGCACGACGCCATCGAGTCCGTGCGCTTCGAGATGGCGCATCAGAGTGGCCATCGCAGGGGCGTCAAATTGATTGTCTGCGTTGAGGGGAGTAACGATGGCTGCATGTAATTCTGGCATTAGTGTTCCTACGGATAAACGTCGTACTTGTGCCAAATTGTACCATGGTTGGCACGAACGTTCCGGCAAAAATAGTGGCGATGTGATTTTCGCAGGTGATACAGGTGTTGGTATAATAGACCAAACGAAAGTAGGTGTGCGATGTTTTTGCGAGGATTTGGGGTAGGGTGTGCACTGATGACCGCGTTGTGGTGGTGGTTACGCCAAAAAAACAACCTCAGGCAACCGGTGCTGCATCCGGTACAGACGCAACATATTGATCGTGCTGCTGTCGAACGACACGCAGCACAGATAATCCGCAATATTCAGAAAGAGCAATCATGGATACTGAATCCCAGCGTAAAGCCCTCCACCGACTTGTAAGTGTCATATTTGCGGTTATTGCCGCTCGCTTAGCCGTCTGGGTGGTCGACAAAATTATGGGCGAGCGCTAGACGTGCCCCGCATAATAGCCGTGGTATTCGGCCGGTAACATTGCCGCGATATGACACATCATTTCATCGGTGAGGGCAGTCATTTCGGTGGGGTCAATCTCGTCGACACCGCTGTGCGATACCGGTTGCCACGGTTTACCGTAGGCAATGGCAATAGGTGAGCGCAGACCTTTTTCGACCCCTTGGATGGCCACGGGGACGATGGGTACTCCGGCCCGCAACGCCATGCGCATTGCACCGCCGCGACCTTTTTGGAGTTGGCCATTGCCGCTACGGTGCCCCTCGGGGAATACAATCATGATATTGCCTTGGCGCAAGGTGGCCACTGCAGCGTCAATGGCACCGGTGTCGTGTTGACCTCGTTTGACGGGGATGGCTTGCATGCCGCGGAACCACCAGCTCGTCACTGACATAAATAACTCGGCTTTGGCCAACCAGTGGGGGATGTGCGTCAGTGGGATGGTGCCGGCAATAGTCAACATGTCGTGCCATTTGATGTGGTTGACTACTATTACAAATGGAATGCCGGCGGGTGGGAGATTTTCAATGCCGCTGACGCTCCAATGAAAAATCCCCCAGGCACGTAGCCGATCACACAGCCAACGAATAACCACAAAATGACGGTAGGCAAACATAAATTACTGCTCCTTGGTATTGTCGTGTTGGGCCGCCACCATGGGCGCGTAGTAGCCATGATATTCAGATGGCAGGAGTTGGGCGATGTGGACCATGATGGTGGTGGTGAGTTGGGCAATATCGCTGGCAGTGAGTGTGTGGTTGGTTTCCAGTGAGGGTGCAAAAAAGGGCTTGCCGATGATGAGTTGGCGTGATTTGCCCCATGGCGAAATATGATTCCCTACAATGGCCATTGGCACGATCGGAGCGCCGGTGTGGATGGCAATCCGACTTGCGCCACTTTTGGCGGGGAGCAATTTACCACTATAATCCCACGTCCCCTCTGGGAACACCACCAGCACTGCGCCGTTTTTTACGGCGGCAATTGCATGCTGTACGGCGTCGCGGTCGCGTTGGCCCCGTCTGACGGGAATGATGGGCATGCGTTTGACCCACCAGCCATACCACCAGCCGTCGCGTAAATCGTGTTTGGCAAACCACCACGGTTGATAGGCAACGGGTAACCCCCAGCCAATCAATGGGATGTCGTGCCATTCGAGGTGATTACAGACCAAAATCATCCCGCTGGTACGAGCAGGTAAATTGTCGATACCAATCACTTGCCAGTGTACGAGACCAACCCAATTACAGAGCGCGACAATTCCCGTGATGATGCGGTAACTGATGGTGCGCAACATTGGTTATTCCACGGATGGAGTGGCTGACTGTGCAAGATATTCTGCGATTTCGGTGGCGTAGTAGCCATGGAACTCAGCTGGTAACAATGCGCCAATATGAATCATGATTTCGGCGGTGAGTCGCGCCATCTCGGTGGCGGGGATTTTGTCACTGGTGGGGTCACTCACAATGGGGTAGTAGGGCTTGCCGATAATCAGATGGCGTTTGCTAAACCAAAACTTGCGTTGATTGCCAACGAATGCCATCGGCACAATCGGTGCCCCGGCCCGCAGTGCGATGCGCGCAGTGCCACCTCGTCCTTGTTGGAGCTTGCCATCAAAGCTACGCGTGCCTTCGGGGAATACGACGAGTACCGCGCCTTCTTTGACTTTTTCGGCGGCACGGTCGATGGCTTGGATGTCGCGTTGGCCCCGTTTGACCGGAATGACTTGCATCATGGTAAACCACTTGCCAAACAACCCGTCGACGACTTCGACTTTGGCAAACCACCAGCCGCGGTGCGACAAGGGCAATCCCCAGCCAATCATGGGGATATCGTGCCATTGCACGTGGTTACACGCCAGCACGAGGCCTTGGGGGCGGGGTGGGAGATTTTCGCGACCAGTGACGCGCCAGTCGATCAAACGCAAGCGGTTGCAAATTTCCATCAGCGAAATAATCACGAAGTAATTGATAAAACTCAGCATGTGCTCCTCGTAAATTACGGTAAACGACCAAGCTGGAGGACATAGACCATATGCCCACCACTCCACCCAGAACAAACAATCAATAAAAGAACGAACGCCATATACCCCAAAAACTGGTGATAGCGAGGGTGCTCCCAGACCACACCGATCATGCGCCGGCGTAATTGCCACGCCAACCACAGCACTACAAAGACGCCAATTGCACTGGCGGCGTGGAAATTGATCCATGTGAGTGCATTGCTGGGCGTGTGGGGGTCTGCGAGGCGATTGACCGCATCGATGGTGCCACTGATGAGGCTTGGAATGAGTGCGACCCAGCCAAATATCACCAAATAATAGCCAGATTGCTCGAGGTGACTCAGGCGCCGATACCACCCATAAAACACAAAGCAGGCGGCGGCAACAATGGCGCCAATCGGAATGTGTGCGGTCGCCGGATGGAGTATGATATCACGGTAGTCCATCAAATGACCTCGTTTGCTGCGACACGGCGTTATAATACCACATCATATCAGGGCGGGATGCCCGCAGGAGGGGTGTATGCAACGTGTGACTCCGTGGCTTATGGTACTTTTTATTATAGCAGTTTGTTGGCCGTTGCACGTCTCTGCCCATGGCATTATTGCCGGTGGTGCCCGGGTACTCGATGTACAAGCGGGCAGTTACCCGCTCCGCATCGAAGTGACCGTCCCTACCGGTGCTCCCGCGTTACTGACTGCGAAAGTATGGCCGCAACGTGATTTGGCAGGGGCAACCCAACTATCGCTGACTGCCACCCATCAAGATTCACAGGCCACGGTCAGCCAACAAATCATTGTACCGGCGGGTCCACGCATGATTTCGGTGTTTGATGTGACGGTGCCGCAAACGGGGGTGTGGGAATTACGCATTCAAATCCAAGATGCTGCACATGGCATTGGTGTGGCTACCGTGCCAATCACCATTTATCCCAATACGATTCCGCCATTGACGATACCGATGTTTGTGGCTGTGGCAATCCTGGCATTGGTGTTGTTTAGTACGACTATCTGGCCTGAAGCCCGGCCGTGGGTGCGAGTGGTGCAAGCCCACAGTTTTACTGCCTCGCTGAGCATCACGGTGGTGATTGGCGTGTTGATGGTGTGGCCCAATCTGCGTGTCGATATTCCGACTATTGACACCACTAGTCGGCCCTATGCCGTCACTCAAATCATACCTACGCATGATGATCAACGTAACATCGATCAGTTGCAAATTTTGGTGAATGATGGCTCTACTGGTCTGCCGGTCGATGACATCATGTTGCATCATCAGGCCTTGATGCATTTGGTGTTGATTGACCCCGCATCGCATACGTTTTTGCATTTACACCCGGCCCGAGTGAAACCGGGACAATATCTCATCGATCTGCCCGTTATTGCCCAAGGCACGTATGACGTGGCGGTCGAAATCGAACGTGCCAATAGTGGCTCACAAGTGACGCACCAACAGGTGGCGTTGGGTGTCGCCACTGCGCAGGCCTTGCCCGCACCATCTCCGTTGCCTGCAACTATCCAATCAGGTGCGTATACGATTACGGTGCAGACAACCACCCCAGCGCAAGTGGGACTTCCCGTGGAATTGAGCGCCGTTGTCACTCGGGCGGGACAACCTGTTTCGGCGCTTGATTATTGGTTGGGGATGCGTGGGCATATGCTTGTACGTAATCCCAATGGAGCGATATTTGGGCACATCCATGCCGTTGGGGCGATGAACGATGCCTTTGAACCGGTGAGTGTGGCAGGCAATCACGTCACGTTCGTCTATGCCTTCCCCACGGCCGAAACATATGCGGTGTGGGTACAAATCATGATAGATGGTACACTTATCACGTTGCCGGTCCAAATAACCGTATTACCCCTATAACGGAGACTGTTATGCAAAAAATCGTCGTGTGGCTTGGGTTGTTGATGGTATTGGTGGCATGTGTGAGTGCCCCGATTCAAGTACAGAGTCAGCATTTTGGGATTACGGTGGCGGTTAGTGCGAGTGGGATTGGTACGCGCCCAATCACGGTGACGCTTACGAGTATCGATAAAATCCCAATTACTGATGCAACGGTAACCGTGACCACCGTGATGACCCAACACGGCATGCTAGGTGTGCCACTGCCACTCATGGCTCATCCTGATGGCACCTACACCAGTGATGCGCTCGACCTCAACATGGCTGGTGAATGGCAGTTGCAACTGCACATTGTGCAGGGCACGGTCAATGATACCATCGCAATTCCCGTCGTCGTCAAATAGTTTTTGCAAAAAAACCACCCAGGACTGTCGCATAAGCCTACAGTCTGGGTGGTTTGGGTTTATTACACCGTTTAACGCAGACTGACGGGGTCACCCACCTGAATTAACCCACTGCTCCGATGCACCAGATTTTGCCCAAAAATCACCCCCAAGGCTTGTTTGCGAAACGTGCTCAGCGTCGCGAGTGGTTCGTGACTGCGTTCACCGGTTAATTGATCGGTGGTGGTGACCGCACAACGGGCACACGGCTTGACGGCAGTCATGGCGACACTTCCGACCTGCAACTCGCGCCAATCATCTTCGGCCCACGCGGTGGCGCCACTGACGACAATATTGGGGCGGAAGCGATCCATGCCAATTGGCGTGGCGAGGCGAGCGTTGAGATCGGCCAGCGATGCTTCGTTGGCGATCAAGCTGGCGTAGGCATCAGCAAAGCTGACCCCATCGCTGGGATGGGTGGCGTATTTGGGGTCGATATGACGGCGATAGCCCTGTGCCATCCGGACCAACCGACACGGTTGCCCAAGGACATTGCTCAACCATGCCGCCACCTCGTTGCCTTGGTCGACCACGGTGCTGGTATTGCGCCAAATGGTGACCAAACGGGTGATTCCGGTATAGATTGGGGTGATGGCGATTGACGCATGGTTGTCACAAGCTAATTGCCACCCGCTTGGCGTCGCCGTGACCACAATACGGGCCATGGTGGGGACTTCGCGTTGTGACAAAAACTTGCCGTTGCCGTCAACTACCAAATAGCGCCGATCATCGGCCAGGCCGATGTCTTCGACTGTGGCGTGCGTGACCGCTACGCCGCGACACCCTTTGATGGGGTAGATATAGAGGGCACTTATATGCATCAGGAGGCTCCTTTGCGTTAGCGAGGGGTCTGCCACGGTACGTCATTTACCCCAGCAAAGTGATTGGCGGCCCGGGCTGCCACAAACAAAAAATCCGACAAACGATTGAGGTACATGCTAATCACGGCGCTACAGGCTTCTTCGCGGGCGAGGCTGACCACATGGCGCTCGGCCCGCCGGCAGATGGTGCGGGCCAGATGGAGGTGCGCTGCGGCCAACGTCCCACCGGGCAAAATGAATTGCGTGAGTGGGGGTAATAGTGCTTCGAATTGGTCGATGGCCTGCTCGAGGACGGTGACATCGCTGTCACTGACGCGTGGGATTTTGGCGGCTTGGCCTGGGGTCGCCAAGTCGGCCCCCACTACAAAGAGCTGGTTTTGGACGGTCATCAAAATCGCATCGAGCTCGGTGGGCACACCGGCGGCCCGTACTACGCCAATGGCGGCATTACACTCATCGACGGTGCCATACGCTTGTACGCGGATAGTGTCTTTTGATACACGTAACCCGCCCCACAGCCCTGTTTCGCCATCATCACCGGTTTTGGTATAGATTTTCATTGGGTTACTTTCTGTAAAAAAACTCCGCCGTACATGGTGGTACGGCGGAGTATTCGGATGGCCTTAACGCAACTTGATATGTAGGTCGCGCAATTGCTTTTCTTCGACGGGAGACGGTGCTCCCATCATCAAATCCTGGGCTTGTTGGGTCTTGGGGAATGCAACGACCTCGCGGATGGTTGCTTCGTCGGCCAAAATCATGGCGATGCGGTCGATGCCAGGGGCGATACCACCGTGGGGTGGCGCACCAAACTCAAAGGCTTCGAGCATATGCCCAAATTGGAGCAACGACGTTTCGCGGCTGATGCCGAGCAAGTCGAACAGTTTTTGTTGCACGTCGCGCTGGTGGATACGAATCGAGCCGCTGGCCACTTCGTAGCCGTTGAGCACCAAGTCGTAGGCTTTGGCGCGGACTTTACCCGGGTCGGTATCCATCAAGCCCACATCGCTGTCGAGTGGAGCGGTGAAGGGGTGATGGGCGGCGTCCCAACGATTTTCGCCCTCGTTCCATTCCAGCAACGGGAAGTCGAGAATCCAGGCAAATTTGAGCAGATTGGGGTCGGCTAAATTGAGTCGGCTGGCAAATTCACGACGAATTTTGTCGAGGACGGCCGTCACCACTTTGTGGCTATCGGCCACGATGACCACCATGTCGCCTGCTTGGGCTTCACAGGCCGTCAAAATCGCCTGCATTTCGCTGGGGTCGACCTGCTTGGCAAACGACGAGCGCAATTCGGCGCCGTCGGCCGGCAAGGCTGCCCAAAGCAAGCCTTTGGCTCCGTTTTGTTTGGCGATGTCGATGACTTCGTCGATTTGCTTGCGCGAATACGCCGCTACGCCGGGGATGCGGATGGCTTTGATTTGGCCACCGCTCTGGACGGCACTGCTAAACAACGTAAAGGGCGAATTGGCCAACAACGCCGTCAAATTCACCAATTCGAGCCCGTAGCGCAAATCGGGTTTGTCGGAGCCGTAGCGTTCGACTGCTTCGCTGTAGGTCATGCGGGGGAAGGGCGAAAGGGTGTGCTTGTGGGGTACGACCGCCGGTACCATTTCGGTAAACAAACGCTCGACCACGTCGAGGACATCATCCATATCCACAAACGACATTTCCATGTCGAGCTGAGTGAATTCTGGCTGGCGATCGGCGCGCAAGTCTTCGTC
>CANFUF010000002.1 GCA_947450095.1 Roseiflexaceae bacterium | reverse complement strand
CTGCCACCAGTACACCCACCATGACGGGTACCAAAACTGCCACCAGTACACCCACCATGACGAACTCGCGGACTGCGACGAATACCGCCACCGCCACGAATACGGCCACCAGTACCAGAACGAGCACGGCCACCAAGACCGCCACAGCTACCAATACAGCTACCAATACAGCTACCAATACGAAAACCGCAACCGCAACTAATACCAATACCAATACGAAAACTGCTACAAGCACTAAGACCGCTACTGCTACAAATACATCCACACCAACCATTACCCCAACCATGGTGGTGCAAGAAATCAGTACGAGCAGTAGCTATACCTGTGCCATGGCCGATAACACCGGCTGGTGTTGGGGGGATAATACCTACGCACAATTAGGCAACCGTACTACTATTAATGCGAAACTCCCTGTTAGAGTCGTGAAGAACGATGGCACTGCCTTGATCAATGTTGTGCATATTGTTACAAGTGATCGTGGCGGACATACCTGTGCAATCAGTGACATCGACTTATTATGGTGCTGGGGATGGAATGGATCGGGGCAACTCGCGACTGGGAACTTGGGCAACTCTGACGCCGTACGTGTCAAGAAGAATGCCAGCCAGACACTCGACGCGGTCAGTGCCGTCAGTTTGGGGACTGAACATACCTGTGCCATCGTCGCGACGACAGTCTATTGTTGGGGCAATAGTCTCTATGGTGAAACTGGCCTAGGCACCATTGGGACCAAAACCATGTATGCGACAACAGTAACGAATGCAAATGGATCACTATTCACCGGTGTGAGTGAAATCAGTGCGGGATCCCGGCATACCTGCGCCCTCAAATCGGGGAATGTCTGGTGTTGGGGACTCGACCTCCAAGGACAATTAGGTGACGATTTCAAACGTGCCAACCAACAACATCCCGTACAGGTGGTCAAAGAAGATGGAACCGTGCTCAGCAACATCACGCACATTAGTGGTGGGGGATGGCATACCTGTGCCTTGGCAGCCAATAGTGAAGTATGGTGTTGGGGATACAATGAATTTGGACAAGTCGGTGATGGCACCACATTAGAAGGCACTATAGGGAGTTACACACATCCAGTAGGGCGCTCACGGGCAAACAAGGTATTAATGAGTCCTGGTACACCCCTAACTGGTGCTACAGATATCGCTGCGAGCGGATATAGTAGCTGTGCCATCATTAGTCGTTCAGTTTGGTGTTGGGGAAGAAATAATACTGGTCAACTCGGTGATGGCACGACTATCGATCAGCTCTATCCCGTCCAAGCCATCATGACCAATGGAACACCTCTCGCCAATGTTGACAGCCTCAGTAGTAATTATCAGCATACCTGTGCCATCATCAATCAAAAGGCACTCTGTTGGGGCGACAATAGTTCTGGACAACTCGGTGACAATACAATCATCAACAAGCTTCGCGCCTTTATACTCGGTTTGTAACGCGATCAACGTTATATCTTCAGTCCTCCATGCAGCCCTTACTGCACATGACATGCGTTTGACACTCAGCCGCGATTACATTGGCCGGAGCGCCAATGTAATCGCAGCTTTTAGCACACGTATTTATACCATTGCGTAATCACAACACTCGCAAATATTGGAAGTAATTTCAATGATCAAGTAGGCCATGACGATCTCACCCATATAAATACTCATATTTCGTTGATCGGTGCAGTTGCAGTATAATTCGATACGTTCTACAATTGAGAACAGCTCAGTTCTCAACGTGCTATGCTCGTACCATGAAAAAACTCATTATCTTACTGGGCATCATTATCACCATCAATACATTCATGCTGCAACGGCAAGTGGCACCTTTCACCCTCCCCCCACTACAGACTGTCACGACCACCAATCCCAAAGCCGCGGTACATACCCGATTGACTGGTACAGGTGACGAAGCATTTATCAGCCATCAACTCGATTTAGTGGCGGCTATGGGCACTCCGTGGATTGTCGAACTTTTTCCGTGGGCCTATGCCCAACCACGTTCACAATACGGCTATGATTGGCGCGGGTTTGACATGGTCATTGATCATGCCCACGCCCGTGGCATCGCTGTCATCGCCCGCCTCGATATCGTGCCAGCCTGGGCGCATCCCGCCAATACCAGCGACCGCTTGTTGCTCACCTCGCGCTATGCGGCCTACCGTGACTATGTGGTGGCCTTTGCGCAACGCTACCATCAGCGTGGCGTCACCCATATCATCATCTGGAACGAACCAAATCTGCAATTTGAATGGGGCGGTCGTTCACCTGACCCCGAAGCCTATGCCCAACTCCTCACCACCGTCTACCCCGCCGTCAAACAAGCCACCCCCGATGTCACCATCATCGCCGGCGCCTTGTCACCCGGCGCTACCCTCGGCGACCACGCCGAAGTGCGCCTCGGTGACCGCGAATACACCACGCGCTTCTTGGCTGCCGGCGGCGGCCAGTTCATCGATGCCTGGGGTGTACATGCCTACGGCGGGCAATTGCCCCCCGATGACCCTCCCGATTGGAATATCGTCAATCTGCGGCGCGTCGAATTAATCCATCAATTACTTAAAAGTTATGTCAATAAGCCAATTTTCATTACCGAAGCAGGTTGGAACGACGCACTGCGCTGGCAATTAGCCGTCACCCCTGCCCAACGCATCCGCTGGAGCATTGCCGCCTATCAGCAAGCCCAAAAATGGCCATGGCTCACAGTCTTTACATTATGGCAATTCGGCCTCCCGGCCCCAACTCACACCTACCAAGATGGCTGGTTGCTGGTCGCTGGCGATGGCACACCGCGGGCGATTTATGCTGAGCTAGCACAGGCACTAACCCAAACCCCGCCGTAGCGCCCTGCGCCACGACGGGGTTGTAATTGTATTCACCCAAAGAATAATTTAGATTATTCTTTGACCCAAAAAACCTCGGCCTCGTCATCGAAATCGTCGCTATCCCAGGTTTCGATAAACGGCTGTTCATCGAGAGGTACGGCCACAATCGATGGCTTGTTTGCCGGTTGGCGACGCTTGGTGGGTTTGACTTCATCGGGGTCGCGTTCGGCCCGACCACGGAAGACAATTTTGATGGGCGTGCCCACATAACCAAATTTCTCGCGCAATCGATTCTCGAGGTAGCGGGCATAGCCCCAGTGGATCATTTTGGAGTCATTGGCAAAGAACAAAAAGACCGGTGGGTTGACTTGGGGTTGGGTGGCGTAATAAATCCGCAAATGGGCGCCCACTTTAATTGAGGAAGGTGGATGCTCGAACAGTGCTTGGCGGAGCAAGGCATTGAGTTGTGACGTCGGCACGCGCTTGCGACGTTCGTCCGCAATCGCCAAGGCTGTCGGCAATACCTGATCAACCCGTTGCCCGGTTTTGGCCGAAATAAAAATCAACGGCGCATAGGGAATAAACTTAAACGCCTCGCGCACGGTGCGGGTAAAGGCATAAAATGTTTCGTCGTCTTT
Organism: Roseiflexaceae bacterium; assembly: GCA_947450095.1. Classification (GTDB taxonomy): domain Bacteria; phylum Chloroflexota; class Chloroflexia; order Chloroflexales; family Roseiflexaceae; genus UBA965. Next base: position 72,220 of record CANFUF010000002.1, on the reverse strand, counting down.
GATGACAAGGTCCCATTTATTGACCAAAATCGCCACACCCTTGAGCTGATCGAGGATCATCCCTGCAATGTGGGTATCTTGGGCGGTAACGCCTTCTTCGGCATCAATCAAGAGGAGTGCGATATCCGAGCGTTCGATGGCGCGCATGGTACGGAGCACGCTATGTTTTTCGACACCAGGCTCGACCCGCCCACGCCGGCGGACACCAGCAGTATCAATCAACATGGCGGGCTTCCCATTGATTTCAATCATGGTGTCAATGGCGTCACGTGTCGTACCCGGCACTGACGACACCACACTGCGTTCACTGCCAACCAAACGATTGAGCAACGAGGATTTACCCACATTGGGGCGACCGACAAGGGCAACCCGCACGGTATCGTCACTCTCGGGCTCATCCATCGGAGGAAGTAATTCAGCAACGGCATCGAGCACATCGCCCGTACCAATGCCGTGATAGGCACTCATGGGGATAGGATGACCGAGATTGAGGGCATAAAACTCAACGGCGTCAAGGTTACGGGCCAAACTATCTGATTTATTGGCAGCCAACACAATTGGTTTGCTCGAACGGCGCAACAGCACCGCCACTTCGTCGTCGGCGGCGGTAATACCCGACACGATATCAACCACGAACAAAATCACGTCGGCTTCTTCGAGAGCGATTTTGACTTGGGCTCGCACTTGGCGCGCAATCTCGATTTGGGGCGTTCCCTCGGTCAAATCGTCGTGTTCAAACAACAATCCGGCGGTATCAACCACGGTAAACTGGCGACCGTTCCATTCACAATCGCCATACAAACGGTCACGGGTTGTCCCCGGTAAATCTTCGACAATGGCCTTGCGTTGGCCAATGAGGCGGTTAAAAAATGTGGATTTGCCCACGTTTGGGCGCCCTACCACTGCAACAATTGGTTTCATTACCCTACCTTCGCTTCGTCACGTGACAATGCACGCACATAGCGCACAACTTCATCTGGTTCACCAGCCAACATTACCGCCACGCCACTGGCCGTAGCGATATCTTCGAGCGTCATATTATCGATGGTTTTTTCACCTTTATGGTCAAACATGACCCGAGGCAACAAGGCCCGGGTAACACCTGATTGTTTGAGGACAGGGATGACATCTTGGGCCATCAGCAACCCCGACACGGTCACCGTTTCACCAAAAAACTGATTGACGACGGGGATCATTCGTGCAGTCAGATTTTCGATGCGATTCAAACGGTCAATCAAGCGTTGCATGGTAGGGGCAATCAACGTGCCACAGACGATTGCCATGTCACGGGGTTGGGGCAAGGCGGGGGGCAAGCGCCGTTGCGCTTTGGTCCAACCATCGAGGAAGTCGCGGGTCATCCCCACGCCATTGGAATATTGTGGCATGCCGTCGTAGCGCTCGGCGGGCGGCATGGGGCGATCACACAACAAATAAAACTCATCGGACGGATAAACCAACGCACAATCATGCTCTGCCTGAAAGCGCTTCTGGTACACTTCGATGATGTCGACGACTGCAGCGGCTTCTTGAGCGTTGTATACTCGCATCGGCACGTCAGTGGCCGCACCAAGGCGCGAACAAAAACCCAAATCCTCGGCTTTGATAGCCTGATCCCAGAGGGGCTGACGCTCCCAGTTGGCATCAATCCAATCGGGACCTTCGTGAATTTCGATGGCAGTCCGGATGCTCTGCGGGCGTTTGCCGTCAAAGCGATATTTGGTCAAACCCACCGGCACCACCGCAATGGTTTGCACGATGGGGTAGAGGGCTGCTAAATCGCGAATACTCTGATGGAGCAATGCACCGTCGTTGATGTCGGGCATGGCCACAATCTGGGCGTGTACGGCAATCCCCATCGCTCCGAGACGTTGGATTTGCTCGCGTACATCGGGCACATCGACTTTACCGAGCAACACGGCCCGGGCAGCCCGATCAGTGGCATGCACCGAGATGTATTGAGGAGACAAGCGTTGTTCGCCAATCCGTTGCCAATCATCTTCGTCGAGATTGGTAAAGGTCACAAAATTGCCGTACAAAAAGCCCAAACGGTAATCATCGTCTTTGAGATACAGCGTTTTGCGTAGCCCTTTGGGCATCTGCGTCAAAAAGCAGAAAGGACATTTGTTGTTGCAGGTACGTAATTTGTCGAACAACGGTTCGCCAAATTCGATACCCAAATCATCGTCATCGTCTTTTTCGATTTCAAAGATGAGGGTTTCGCCTTGGCGCAACACTTCAAGTTCGACTTCTTCGTTGGCGATATAAAAACGATAATCGATGGCGTCGCGCAAGCGCTCGCCATTAATCGAAATAACCAAGTCACCCACAAGCAAGCCAGCCTCGGCACCAGTGCCCTGTGGGTCAAGTTCACTTATTTCACCACCGTTGCCGGTGATTTTCTTCAAATCTGGTTGGTATTCCATCGTTATATGTGTTCACTATGCTATAATTATCTTTGGCATTATACCACGGTTATTGGTGTAACTACGGGGAGGAATACCATAGTGCGCGCCTTGTCTTTCTGGTTGGTGGCAACGGCGCTGTTGCTTTTCCCAATTCCATTTCAATCCACTCCTGCCAGTGTGCTCACCACGACATCGAGTGCATTGGTTGCCCCATACCTCGATCGCCCCAGTGGGTATATTCGTCCCAGCATTGCCCGCAATGTATTTGCGCAACGCCAATATATTTTGCAGTTGGCGCACCGCCACAATCATCCCCAAATCACTCATTACGATGACAGCGAATTCGCTGCCACCATGATTACGATTCTGTATACCGAACAATTAGGCTGGCTCGAGGATGTATTCCCCAGCATCCGACCGATTACGCCGTTTTACCAAGATGCCCAAGTCGTCAGCAATCAATGGTTTGGCACCAACTTCAGTGTCTGGCCTGCAAATTTGCGTCCGTCTGTGGTCAACGAAATTTTGGCAGACGACGTACCCGGTGTGGGCCATGTGGCCATCCCACTCGATATCCCCACCCAGCTCAATGCCCCACGTTATGATAATTTCCTTGCCAGCCAAAACACCTATGCCTTTGAGCTCCTGGCTGCCAACCTCGAACGGGGGATTATCCGTGCACATGCCGAATCCGTGCCCGTCACCTGGCAAACACTGCTGGCCTGGCACAATGCCGGGCTCGTCAACCCCACCCAGATAGCCGCCAATCACTCGCTCCAACACTACCTCTACCGTGCGACGTTTTATCGTGAATCAGCAATCGCCCTCTATCGCGACGATGCATTTTGTGTGATGCCGATTATCGCCACCCACATTACCGATCTACTCAAACACTAAAAACACCCTAGCGCAATGTGCGCTAGGGTGTCTCCCACAATACCGTCTGTGAGCGATTAGGCCTGTTTACGCCGTGATTGCATCCATTCATAAATTACTGGCAATATCGAAATAACCACGATCGCCAGCGCCACCAATTCGAAATTCTTTTGCACAAAGGGCAAATTGCCAAAGAAATACCCAGACCAGACAAACAATGTCGACCATAGCACCCCACCAATGACATTGTAGGTAATAAACGTTTTGTAGTCCATATTGGCTATCCCTGCCGCAAACGGTGCAAAGGTACGTACAATGGGTACAAACCGCGCCAATACAATCATTTTGGCACCATGTTTGGCATAAAACTCGTTGGTGCGATCAAGATAGGCCCGCTTCACAAACGGAATATTCCATTCAAAGATTTTGACACCCAAGCGCGCGCCAATCGCATAGTTAACGGTATCACCCAAAATCGCTACCACGGTAAATACAATGTACAAGACCAATGGCGATAACCCCGCAGTGGGGTCAGCGGCGATAGCTCCCGCCGCAAACAACAACGAATCACCTGGCAAAAACGGAGTAATGACCAAGCCTGTTTCACAAAACACCACCAACCCCAAAATCGCATACGTCCAGCTACCATACGTCGCAGTCAATTGCTTAAGCGACGCATCAATATGCAAAAAGAACTGAAATAACTCGCGCAAAAACTGCATAACCACAGGTTCCTTTCACCTTACTCTTGCCAAGGGCGATAATCAAACGTCTGGTGCCGGAAGTATGTATTGTATAACTCCGCATAATGCCCGTTTTGGGTCAATAATGCTTCGTGGCTTCCCTCTTCGATAATATCACCGTTTTTGAGTACCAATATCCGATCAGCCGAACGGACCGTCGACAAACGATGCGCAATGACCACACTCGTACGCCCTTGCATCACCACATCCAACCCCTCTTGGATTTGATGCTCGGTAAATGGGTCAATGCTGGCCGTTGCTTCGTCAAGGAAGAAAATCGATGGATTGCGCAACAATACCCGCGCCAATGCCACCAACTGCCGTTGCCCCAACGACAATCGACTCCCGCGCTCGCCCACATCCGTCGTCAACCCATCAGGTAAATCGTTGATCCAGTCACCGTGGTCAAGCGTCTGCGCTGCCTTGAGCACCTCGTCATCACTGGCTTCTGGGCGCCCGTAACGAATATTTTCCATTACGTTCCCCGAAAACAAGAAGGGCACCTGTGGTACCAAGCCGGTATGCGTACGATACGCCACCAAATCAAGGTCGCGGATATCTTGACCATCAATCAAAATCTGCCCTGACTGGAATTCATAAAAACGCAACAGCAACTTTACCAAGCTCGATTTACCGGCGCCAGTATGCCCCACAATGGCAATTTTCTCGCCTGGTTTGATGTGCAAATTAAAATTGCGCAACACCACACTCTCAGGATTGTAGGCAAACTGCACATTGGTAAAAATCACCTCACCGTGCATTTGGTCGACGGGCAAACTGTTCGTTTGCACTACCCGCGCTTCGGCATCCATCAAGGCAAATACCCGCTCGCTGGCAGCCAATCCCAATTGGAATTGACTCCAAAATGAGGCGATACTCGTCAATGGAAAAAAGAACAACGCCACGCTCTGGATAAACAAATACCAATTCCCCGGTGAGAGTGTTTCTGGCGTTTCGATGGCAATTTTGCCGCCAAAATAGACCAAAATCACCAACGCCAACCCCGAGATAATATTGAGCACCGGCCAAATCGACCCGAAAATAATGCTCTGGCGTACTTTGATACCATATTGCATCAAATTCGTTTCGCGGAATTCACTATAAATCAACGCTTCACGTCGGAAGCTTTTGGCCACACCAATCCCGCTGACCGTCTCTGATACCGCACTATTCACCAACGCACTAGCCCGTTGTGACTGTTGGGTCGCTTTGCGGGCAATATGGCGGAAGCCCAAGGCTGCGATAATCACCAACGGCGATACCGCCAAGGTAATCCATGCCAAGGTCGCATTCACAAAAAAGAGCGATACCGTCACCACCGCCACCAACATCACTTGGCTAATCAACTCAATGGTGAGGGTGACCACCGCCGAAAAATCCTGCGTGTCGGACAACACCCGACTGACTACTTTGCCAGATGCAAATTCATCATAAAACGACATATCGCGCGACAACACCGCATCCATGGCGTCTTGGCGCACCTTGAGCACCACATCACCCACCGACATCGCCGTGTAGCGTTGGCGAATGTAACTCACCACCCACCCGAGAATCCCCAGCACGGTGATAATCGTCGCCCACATCATTACCTTGGTCAACGACCCAGAAGCCGCATCATCAATCCCCCGCGAAATCATCAGTGCCGTAATAGCTGGGAAGCTCGATCCAATCGCGGTAGCAATTGACACCAATAGCATTGATTTGACATGTGGGCGGAAGTAGGCCGAAATCCGCCGGATTAATTCACCGTCAGCATACTGACGATCGTATGACTCTGCATCTAACCCATCGAGCACAAAACCCATGATTATCTTCTCCTACGCTGACGCCGTATGGTGGTCGTCGCGCGCAAAAATACGCCGATATGATTCACTCGTCTTCATTAATTCTTCGTGTGATCCTTGGGCTTCGATCCGCCCGCGGCGAATAACGACAATCCGGTCGGCCCAGCGGATCTGTGCCAAGCGGTGCGTAATCAACAACGTGGTACGTCCTTTGAGCACTTCGCGCATCGCCCGTTGAATTTGGTCTTCGGTGGCACTATCAATCGCACTCGTTGAGTCATCGAGAATCAAGATGCGTGGGTCGGTCAAAAAAGCCCGGGCAATAGCAATCCGCTGCCGTTGCCCACCCGACAAGGTCACCCCCCGTTCACCTACCATCGTGTCATAGCCTTCGGGGAAGGATTTAATGAAGTCGTGGGCCTGCGCTTGTTGCGCCGCCCATTCGATACGCTCGCGTGGCACGTCACCACGGGCACCAAAGGCGATATTTTCGGCAATCGTTTTGGAAAACAAAAAGATGTCTTGTTCGATCATCGAAATCTGCGAGCGCAACGAATCGAGATTCCAACGCCGTACATCCACACCATCAATCGACACCGCACCGCTGGTGGTGTCATACGTGCGATTCACCAAGCGCGTCAAGGTGGTTTTGCCCGATCCCGTCTGGCCCACAATTGCGATTGTTTCACCAGGATTGGCCACAAAGCTAATATCGGTCACGATATTACTGTCACCATAGCCAAACGATACGTTGGTGAAGCTGATTTCACCCCGCACTTGATGCGATTCACCAACGGGATTTTCATCCATTTCGGTTTCGGTATTGATGATTTTGAGGATGCGATTGGCACCGGCCAACCCAAACTGCACCAAGGCAAACATAAACAACGAAATAAAAGTCGGGAATTGGAACAAGGTAATCAGCGTCATAAACGCCACCACGCTCCCAGTATCAATCACCCCAGTATGGCGCAACCACATGGCGTAGCCGTACGACAAGCCAATCAACAACCCATAAAAAAGTAACGGCAAATAGCGCGCTTGGATTTCGCCTTCTTGCACAAACAAATCACGGTAACGTTGCGATTCACGCTTGAAACGCTCGCCTTCAAATTGTTCACGTGCCGTCGCTTTGACCACTTCGATGCCTTGGATGGCTTCAGACAAGGTGGCACTGACTTGGCCGTATTGGCCACGCAAGGCCCCCGCCACTGGACCGAGTTTTTTGTTATACCGAATCAAACCCCAAATCAACGATGCCACAAACACCACAGGCACCGGCAATAATGCCGGATTTAATGCGGCAATGGCCACGAGCGGGGTAATCAGCTGAGTGGTGGCTTCGATAATAAGGCTCACCCCTGGTGAAATCATCATGTTGAGTTGTGACACGTCGCCTGTCGCTGCCGCCATCAAGTCACCCACTCGTTGGCGGTTGTGAAAGGTTTGGCTTTTGCTGAGCAGACTAATGTACAACTCTTCACGAGCATCGCGCTCCATGCGCGATGCCAAAAATTCACGAATCACCGTGTTGACCATATCGACGACGGCAAATGCGGCCCGCAACCCGAGTAACCCTAATGACACAATCAGTAACTGGTCGATGGTACCTCGGGTTTCGATGACATGAAATGCTTGTTGGATTTGAAATGACGTATATGTAAATGCACTAATTGCAATTAATGCCAATACAATAAACCCAATTGGTAACAGCGGATATCGCATCACGTGCGAAAAAATCCAACGTACCGCCGTGCTCCGATTATATGGATATTCATTCCCCGTACGAAATTCGCGTAACACACTTACTCCTTGCGCTGTTATTACCCCAGTGTTCATCCCAATACATAGCCCAAATCTTCGTTAGCACACACCCCCACTTTTTTACGTACCCTAAAATTGTAACATAGAACACATTTTCTATCTGTTAAAAATCGATGGAGAAATCAATAAAGCGACGGTGCTGATGTACTTACTCGTGGCAAAAAGCATCTATGTTCATTTATTTTTTTGTGGTGATAAAAATATCGCATACACACCAATGTGTACACAAAAAAAGAGGAGTGGGCGGGAGCAAAGCTCAACCGCCCACTAGGATGAAGATACCGAGTTGCCTCGGGAGGTGTTAGGGGGCGACGTGTAGCTTGGCGGACATTTACATGTCATTGTGATAACCGTCGCAATCATCACTCGATGTTCATACTATACCACACCGTTTCCTGAGAAATATAAGAACTGCATAAGAATTCACTGATATTTCTCTGTAAATCGTCATTTTCATGAAAATTTACCGATAATCTTGATAATCGAAGCCCACGATCATATCTTTTTGGGCATCACCATGCAACCAAATATCAAGAATCTGACCAGAAATCGCTGTCGCTGGTGGGATAGCCGGCATGGCACCACGGTCGAACCACTTGGCATCGGCCAACTCTTCGGCATCCATGTGGATGTCACCACTCTTGTATTGCGCCAAAAAGCCCACCATCACTTGATGGGGGAATGGCCAGCATTGGCTGCCTACATAGCGTATCGTGCTGACTTCGACGCCCACTTCTTCACGCACTTCCCGGGCCACACACGCTTCGAAGCTTTCACCTGGCTCAGCAAACCCTGCTACTAAACTATAGCGGTTGCCCCAGCCGACTTTGGTAGTGAGCAACACCCGATCGCCGTCGTGGATCAGCACAATGATGGCTGGGCTGACCGGCGCAAAAACCTCATGCTTGCACGGATCACAACGCAACCCCCACGTATTGGGGATGGCGCGGTAGGGCGCGGCGCAGCGGCTACAATACTTGGTCATCGTTTGGAATTCGATTAATTCTTTGGCATAACTTCCCGCCATAATGACTTCTTGGCGGATGCCAGGATGATTCATCAAATTGCGCAGATTCACCGTTTGCAAACCTTCAGACAATTCACAATCAGCATCAACGATTGCGGCATGTACCGAGATATCACCTTGGGTGCCCAATGGGAAGTGTTTGCGAATGGCAATACTTGTGGGGGCTTGGGATGTGCCAGGCAATGGTTCGGCAGGGTTCTGAGTATCGACTACCAAATCATCGCCACGCATCACATACCACACATGCGTGGTACCCGTGGGTAAATTGGGGGGATAACAACGAATAAATGCTTCCATGTGTGAACCTCTCTGGTCTAATTAGACGGCACTGTCATTCCCAGGGCGGTTAAACCAGCGGAAAAATACCACGGTCAACACCCCAAAATACACCAACCCACCGGGTAACCACATAATCAGCCCAGCCAATTCTTGGTCGGCTTGGGCAGTCATTCCCCAGGGGCGCGCCACTGCTTCATATGCAGGATAAATCACATACCCCGCAAACGTCAACAATGCCCCGATAATCGTTGGGGGTAACGACATGAAAAACAAATACAAAATCAACATCCCTGGGGATGACCGAGGCAATTCGGGTTGTTGACTATAAACCGGCCACCACGACAAAATCGCAGCCAACACAAACATTACATGCTCAAGCACATGCACTTGTTGGTCACGAATCGCCAAGTCATAATTACCAGGCACATGCCAGCCGACAAATATGGCGTTGTAGATGATAAATACACCAACCGGTGTAAATATCGTTTGGGCAATGGCCCGCACACTACTGTTACGCAGCAGTAATGATCCAATTGCTGGTGGGATGCTCAAAATGATGAGCGGTGGCACAATCAAAATCAGAATTAAATGTTGGACCATGTGCATACTGAGCGACACCAACGCCAATGTGTCAATTGGTGATATCAACGCCACAAATAACCATACTATCGCCAACCAAAAACGATTACGCATCAATGGTGTTGCACCAGCAACCTGCCAGCGCCGTGCAAGTGGGCCGGTCACTGCGAGATACAGTAGCGTGACAACTACCAACCCAACCATCAAGCGCGGCTCAAAATTCCATGCATATGGATTCATGACATTCCTCGTGCCTACACATAAATAACAACGCGCCGCAGGAGATTCCCTGCGGCGCATAGATACCATTTATTACCCAGCAATACCGCCATAATTCGAGAAAATCGTCAAGAACCCAAGGCACATCGTGACGGCAAAGGTCAATGGTACGATAAATACCAATTGAAAAATCCGCGCATCACCACGTAAATGCATAAAGAACATTACGACGCCAGCGCCCTTGGCAATCGACAAGATAAACAAAATCGCCAAAAATAATTCGTGCCCGATAGTGTCTTTTACCAAAAATATGGCGACTTCGATGGTGGTAATAATCGCCAAAATAGCGCCGACCATCCAATAGAACCGCGTGCCGTGTGCTTCATGCGCCTCCGCATGCTGGTCGTGTGTAGCATGTTCTGCCACGAGACACCTCCATCAAATCAAATAAATCAAGGTGAAAATACCGACCCAGACCAAGTCGACAAAGTGCCAATACAATCCGACCAGTTCCACATCCATTGGATTTTCTGGTGATGCTGGGAACTTACGGACTTTGAAGTAGACCGCAATCAACCAAATCACACCCAACGTCACGTGCAAACCGTGGAAGCCAGTCATGGTAAAGAAGGTCACACCAAACAAGCTCTTGACGGTTTCACCCTCATACACAAATTGGGGTGCCAGTTTGAGACCTTCGGCATACAAATGCGAAAACTCGTACGCCTGCCCCAACACAAAGCTCGACCCAAGGATAATCGTCGCCAGCAACCAAAAACGGAACTTCTGCCATTCTTTGGCTTTGGACGCGGCTAACGCCAACACCATGGTCAATGAGCTCGCCAACAAAATCGCAGCCAGGACTGACGTCAAGTTAATCCCCAAAAAGTGCTTGGGGTCGAGGTGTGCCAACATTCCACTTGCCGTCAATTCGGCTTTGGTGCGGGCATAAAAAATCAAGTGGGTAGTAATCAGTGCCGTAAAGAAGAGTGTTTCGGAACCGATAAAGGCCCACAACCCTAATTTGCGACTATCGACGCCGAGTGACCCTACCAATGGGGCTTGCCCAGCTTCATCATGATGCGCATGACTCGTAGCGCTCATACAATCTCCTCAACGAGCGCTACCGGCGGTGCCGGTAGCGCAACGGTATTTTTTAGTGATGCTGACCGAGATACGGCGAATCTTTGCGTGAATCAACAATCCAACCACGAATTGCAATCGCAACCATGACAATCCCAATCAAGATAAACCCAAGGGCTGCCACCCGGGTGGGCAAGCCGAGGATGTCTTTGTTGATGTAGACAAAGCCCAGCGCCGCAATCGTCAAGCCACCCGACAAAATCATCGGACTAAACGTCAGACTTGGCATGTGGATGTCTTTGGCACCAGCAGTCTCTTCATCGGTGTATTCGTAGCGCACTTGTGAGGGTGCACTTGACGCACCATGATGATCATCACCGGCGGCATGCGGGTACTTGGCGTCCCACAACGGACGACGGCTATTTACTATTGGAATATGCAAAAAATTGTATGACGGCGGTGGTGAGGGCATCGTCCATTCCAATGTCGCCGCATCCCACGGGTCATTGCTGGCTACTTCACCATTACGCAAGCTCGAAAGAACGTTGTAGATGAAGATCAAAATCGAGAAGGCCAAAAAGAACGTCCCAACCGTCTCGATGAAGTTCCACAAATCCCAACCCATGCCAGCTTCGTAGGTGTAAATACGCCGGGGCATGCCTTCGGTACCGACGATGTGCATTGGGAAGAATGTCACATTAAACGAAATCAACATAATCCAGAATTGGATTTTGCCGATACGTTCGTTGAGCATCCGTCCAGTCATTTTGGGGAACCAATAATAGGCACCCGCAAACAACCCCAAAATCGAACCGCCAAACAATACGTAGTGCAAATGAGCCACCACATAATATGAGTCGGTTTGTTGTAAGTCGATCGGCGGCGATGCCAACGTAATACCACTGATACCACCAATGATAAACATCGAAATAAAGCCAATAGCGTACAACATGGCAGTCGTCAACCGTACATCACCAGCCCACATGGTCGCAATCCAGTTAAAGATTTTGACACCGGTAGGGATAGCGATAACCATACTGGCTGCCGCAAAAAAGGCATTTGCCATCGGGCCCATACCGACACCAAACATGTGGTGAGCCCACACGATGAAGCCGAGGAAGCCGATACCAACACCCGAGAAGGCCACAAACGAATAACCGAAAATTGGTTTGCGCGAAAAGACCGGTAAGATTTCTGAAATCATACCCATCACCGGCAAAATCAAAATATAGACTTCGGGGTGACCAAAGAACCAGAACAAGTGCTGCCACAACATGGCATCGCCACCTTGGGCTGGATTAAAGAACGCACCACCGAATTGACGGTCAAACAACAATTCAATCGAACCGACGGTGAATGTCGGGAAGGCAAAAATGATGATAAAGCTCACCACTAAATTCATCCATACAAACAAGGGCATGCGGTTGATTGACATGCCTGGGGCACGCATGTTGAGCACCGTCACAATGAAGTTCAACGCACCGGCAATCGAGGCGATACCCGTCAAGCCCAACCCCAAAATCCAGTAATCCATCCCTGAGGTTGGTGAATACTGTACTTGGGTCAATGGAGCATAGGCAAACCAACCACCATTGGGCGCGCCACCGGTCAAGAAGCTCATATACAACAACAACCCGCCGCCCAAGAACAACCAAATCGACATGGCGTTCAAGCGGGGGAAGGCCATATCGCGGGCACCAATCATCAATGGCACGACGTAGTTACCGATACCGACGTTCATCGGCATCACCATCAAAAAGATCATGGTGGTGGCATGCATCGTAAAGAGCTGATTGTAAACATCAGCACTCAAAAATGTGTTGTTGGGGGCACCTAATTGCACCCGCATCAACATCGCTTCAATACCGCCTAACATGAAAAAGACAAAGGCACTTACGATATAAATAATACCGATTTTTTTGTGATCTACAGTGGCCAACCACGTCCGCCATGGGAATGACCCAGAGGAAGCCGTAGCGGGTGACACTGACGTCAACTTATGCTCAGCAATCGCCATTGCTAGACTCCTTATTTCTCTGCCGGCATATTGACGGCAAACTTCATACCATCAAGATACGCAACTAAATCCGCAATTTCCTGGTCTTTCAACGTGCCTTTTTTGATGACGCGCCCCATCAAATTACCTGGCTTGATGCTCGTAGGATCCTGCAGCCATTTGGCCATGTTATCGGTGGAATAGGGCAACATACCCGCAGCAATCGTGCGCCGATTGCCAAAATAGGTTAAGTTGGGGCCAATTTTGCCTTTGGCTACCGTACCACTAATGATGTGGCACGATGAACATTGCTTCTTGGCATCCGCAAAAATCGCAGCACCACGCGCTGCATCGCCGGTCAAGCCAAGGACTTGCGCCGTGCCATTTGCCGCCGCTGGCGTAGTGGCAAAATTCGTCTTCCATTTGGCAAAATCTGCGGCATCAAGTGCAATCACGCGGAAATGCATATTCCCATGTGATTCACCACAAAACTCCGCACAAAATCCCCGGAAAATACCAGCCTCAGTGGCTTTGAACGCCAAATAGTTAGTTTTGCCTGGGATCATGTAGGTCTTACCTGCCAACTTGGGGATCCAGAAGTTGTGCATCACGTCAGCAGCTTCAAGCTGAATCTGTACTGATTGCCCTACGGGAATGTACAAATCATTGGCCGTCACAATTGTGCCATCATCGTATTGGAATTCAAACCACCATTGATGACCAATGGCCCGGATTTTCATCGCTTCAGGTGGCTGGTACGAATTGGCAGCTTGGGTACGGAAGGTCATTACGGCAATCACCAACAAAATAATCGCTGGTGCAATCGTCCACATGATTTCGATGTTTGTGTTGCCATGGATTTGCGCCGGCACTGGAGCATTCGCTTGCTTCGAACGGAAGCGAATCACCGTATATACCAATGCACCCTGTACCACTACAAATACGCCAACTGCCATCCAAAATACCGGCATCAATAAATCCAAAATACGCGTCGCATGATCGCCATACGTGAACAATGTGGTTGCTGGCAAATTCGTACATCCAGACAACATCGCCGCACAGCTCAGCAACAATACCACTAATGGTACTGTGCTTTTTCGAGCTTCCTTTCTCATTCGAACTCCTTATTCACCTGCGACACCATGCCATAGATGATGCCACGCTATACACGTCCATGCATTATCGGTACACCGCACTCCAATGCATATATACCGACACCGTGAAAATTCGCACATAGCGCAGAAATTACACATACCCGTTTATAATGCATAACCCGCTATTCGTCAACTTGTGCAATATCTGTGCAAAACAATAACATTTGTAATGCAAATAATCCAAAGATATTTTTTCATTACAAACCTGCACCATGTCTCACGACAAATACATTACACAATAAAGAAGACTATGCCAATTCAACGGTTTTTATCAAGGTATTAAACGGAATATCACCATTAGGATGCAACCACGCCAAAAATTCGACATTCCCTGCCGGACCAATAATTGGCGAGCGCACAAGGCCAGCACAACCCCACCCGATGTCTTTGGCAGAAGCCAACACCGCCTCGATTGTACCCGCACGTACCTGTGGATCCCGTACCACCCCACCTTTACCAACCAGATTCACGCCTGCTTCAAATTGCGGTTTAATCAATGCCACCACCCATGCATCGGGCGCAAGTAAGGCTTTAATAGGAGGCAATACCAATTTGAGCGAAATGAATGCCACATCAATCACCGCCCCTGTGGGTGGTAACGTAGCATTATCGACTACGGGTAGCTCGGTCACGTAGCGGATATTCGTCCGCTCCATGACAATCACCCGCGGGTCAGCCCGCAAACTGTAGTCAAGAATGCCATACCCAACATCGATTGCATAGACCGCCCGCGCCCCTCGTTGCAACAGCACATCAGTAAAGCCACCCGTCGATGCGCCCACATCCATGGCCGTCATCCCAGTGACATCAATAGCGAAGGCATCGAGGGCATGGGCAAGTTTGTAGCCACCACGACTCACGTAAGGTAGCGTATCTACTAATTCGACAACGGCATCGAAAGGAACACTTTCGGCGGTGCGTCGGCGTAACTCCCCATTGACTTTGATAGCCCCGGCCAAAATCAAGGCTTGCGCTTTGGCCCGTGATTCTGCCAAACCACGCGCTACTACCATCAAATCAAGCCGGATACGTTGTGATTGTGCCACTAGCCAATTGCTCCTGCGCTCCGTAATGCGCTGATTTGTAATTGATCAAAGCCTAGTTCCGTCAAGATTTCGTCGGTTTGTTCGCCAAGTCGTGGCGGATGACGCCGAATCGTGCCTGGTGTTTCGGAGAAACGATAGGGGGGACCAACTACTCGAATCGTACCAGCAGTAGGATGCGCGATTTCTTGGATTAAATCGAGCGCTACGACTTGTGGGTCGGTCAAGGCTGCGGCCAAATCACGCACCGCACCCACAGGAATGCCTGCAGGCGCGAGGATTGCTTCAATCTGCGTCACCGTCAGTGCCGCAAACACAGGGGCGAGGGCATCATTCAAGGCCGGACGATTGTCGCAACGCGCGCGGTTACTGGCAAAACGGGCATCATTTTTCATATCAGGCAACTGCATCGCATCACAAAAGCGCCGCCACAAATCGTCACTCCCCACCGCTAAATTAAACCAGGCATCACGGGCTTGATAGACACCATAGGGCGATATGGAGGGGTGATGATTACCACTCGTTGCCGGCGCAGTGCCGGTCGCAAAATAACGCGCTGCTTGGTAGGTCATGATTGCAAGTTGGCCAGACAGCAGCGAAGTATCGATGTATTGGCCGACGCCAGTGGTTTGACGATGGAAGGCCGCCACCATCACCGCATAGGCGGCGTGCATGCCGGCCACGAGGTCGGCGATAGCAATGCCGACGCGGATTGGTGGTCCACCAATTTCGCCAGTAACACTCATCAACCCGCCAGCCCCTTGGGCGATTTGGTCGTAGGCGGCCCGTTCGCGGTCAGGACCGACTTGGCCAAAACCCGAAATCGAACAATAAATGATATCAGGGCGAATCGCTTTGCAGGCTTCATAGCCAAAGCCGTTACGGTCCAAGGTGCCAGGCACGAAGTTTTCGATGATGATATCGCACTGAGACACCAAGCGCCGGAGCACTTCGGCACTCTCGGCATGACGGAGATTCAACGCCATACTGCGTTTGTTGCGATTCACACTGAGGTAGTAACTGCTTTCGCCGCCCTCAAATGGGGGGCCCCAGGCCCGCGAATTATCGCCGATTTCAGGCTGTTCGATTTTGATGATATCAGCACCCATATCACCCAACATCTGGGTACAGTAGGGGCCGGTGAGTGCGCGTGAAAAATCAAGCACACGCAATCCTGCAAGTGGCAATGTCATAATATCCTCACGATTATCCGGTGTTTTTGAGGCCGGCAGCAATCCCACTAATACTCAACAAAATAGCATCTTCGAGCGCAGTATGATCGGCATCATCAGGATGCGCCCGCAAGCGGGTAATCAACTCGACTTGCACATACGAAATCGGGTCAACATAGGGATTACGCAACGCAATCGACCGTTGGAGCACGGGACTGCGTGCAAGTAATTGGGTACTTTCGGCAATCAAACAAACAGCTGCCACACTGAGTTGGTATTCTTGCTCGATAATCGTCATCATTTCGCTCGCAAGTGCCGGATCACTCACCAGTGTGGCATAACGTTGGGCGATGTACATGTCGGCTTTGCCCAAAATCATCTGGGCATTGTCGATCATGGTACGGAAAAATGGCCAATCGCGATACATTTGTTGCAACAAGGCATGGGCAGCATCGGTACCATGGGCATAATTGGCAACAAATTGATTGACCGCCGTCCCCAAGCCATACCAGCCAGGTAACGTAAACCGTGACTGCATCCAGCTAAAAACCCACGGAATAGCCCGTAAATCTTCGATACGGTGGCTGTTTTTGCGGGCGGCAGGGCGACTGCCGATTTTGAGCCGACTGATTTCGGCGATGGGGGTTGCCTCACGGAAAAAGCGCACAAAATCGGGGTGCTCATAGACCAGCCCACGATAACTCGCTTGTGACGCAGTGGCGAGTTGCTCAAGCACTTGTGTCCATTCGGGATGGGGGTCTGCAGTATGCGCAAAACCAGCTTTGATGACGGCATGGAGCACTTGTTCGAGGTGGCGTTTAGCGATGACGGAGAGGCTATAGCGGTCAGAAATCACTTCACCCTGCTCAGTGATTTTGATTTGGCCACCCACACTGCCTGGTGGTTGCGCGAGGATTGCTTCGTTGGCAGGGCCACCGCCTCGCCCAATTGAGCCACCACGACCGTGGAACAAGCGCATGGTAATGCCGTGGGTGATACCACAATCGCGCAACTTGCGTTGGGCTTCGTAGAGGGCCCAATTGGCCGCCACAAATCCCACATCTTTGTTGCTGTCAGAGTAGCCAATCATGATTTCTTGCAGGTTTTGGCGCCGGGTGACATGGGCACGATAACTCGGTATCGCCCAACAATCAGCGATAATTTTGTCACAACCGGCAAGATCTGCGCCTGTTTCAAAGAGCGGCACAATATCAATACCCGCATTGGGCAATTCGAGTACCCCTACTTCACGTGCCAACAACAATACCGTTAACACGTCAGAAGCCCCTCTGGTCATACTGACAATCACGGTTTGGATTGTACCTGGGGATAATTGTTCGTTGAGAGTCGTAATCATGCGAAAGGTTTCGACGATCTCGTTGGTGGCTTCGCTATACGGTAAACGTGCCGGAATCAAGGGGCGTTGGGCAGACAATTCGTGGCTCAGCAATACAGTCCGGGTGGCTTCGTCACATGCCAAAAAGTCGGCGTGGACTCCGGCATGCGCCAAGATTTCGGCGATGGCACTACTATGGCGTTCGCTATGCTGACGGATATCGAGCGAGGCAAAGCTTAAGCCAAACACCTCGACTTGGCGCATGAGGTCATGAAGTGAACCATTTGCCACCGCATCACCTGCATTCGCGACGAGTGAATCGTACATCACCTGCAAGTCATGGCGTAAGGCGGTGACATCGGGATAGATGTCGGCCCGCACTGGCGCTAAATTCAGTGGCCAGGTCGGTTGCAGGGTTTGGGTGACGTGGAGCGTTTGGCGCAAGCGCTCGACGATTAACAAACACTTACGCCGGTATGGTTCGTGCGGATAGCGATGCATGAGCTCTTGGGCTAGCACCGGGAATAATTGATTATCGTGCGCCAATGATGCCAAAAATTCAGGGGAAACGGTGATTTGGCGATCAGATTGGCTAATTCGCCGACTAATCCGTTCGAATTCACCCATATAAAACTCAATGGCGGCGCTGCGCATCAAGCGGACGGCGGCAATGGTGGTTTCGGGGCGCACAAAAGGATTACCATCACGATCGCCACCCATCCACGAGCCAAATTTCAACAAAGCCGGCACCCGCCATTGATGGGTAGGATATGCATTTCCCAAGGCATATTCAAGATCACGATACAGTGTCGGGATGAGGCGAACGATGCTTTGTTCGAAGTAATATAGGCCGTTTTTGACTTCGTCAATCACGGTGGGGCGGACCACGCGTACATCGTCACTTTGCCATAAACCGACAATTTCTTCTTGGACTTGCGCAAGCACTTGTGGATCATCTCTCAATGACAAATCCTGGCCAAGCGGGTCTAATAAATTGGCTAAACGACGCAACTTATCAAGTATAGTACGGCGCCGCGCTTCGGTGGGGTGCGCCGTAAATACCGGTCGAATACAAGCGTGTGCTAGCCATTCGTGCATCTGGGTGGCCGTCACGCCTTGGGTTGCCACACTATGAATCGCTTCGGCAACAGATTCGCTCCGCAGATGATACGAGCGGCGCATCTGGCGCTCGCGCTCTGCAAGCACCCAGATACGTTGCAATTGTTCGGACAAATTGACCAATGCAAAGTACGTGCTGAATGATTTCACTAAGGTGTTCAACCCGTTGACATCGAAGCCTGCAATGTGTTTTTGCAATTCATGCGTACGTGCAGCAGAAGGATTGGCACGGAGCTCTTTACTTAAACGCCGCACTAACTCTTCACTGGCAAACGCATCAGGACCTGCTTGGGCTTTAATCACATCACCCAACAAATCACCCAAAAAATGAATTACCGCCGATAGGCGATCCCGCCCACCGCGGTCGTGTGACTGGGGCATATTGGGACGCTCCATACAAAGATTTATTTGTCTGAATTATAGCATATACAACCCACAATCAACGTATCTGTCTGATTGTGATTAAACCTAAATTATCTGCACAACCACGGGTTATTTATGCAAAAAAACAGAGTCCCTTCAATCCATTCCAGAGAGACAATTGCCAATTACCCTAGTTCTTTTCACATTTTCGGATGGAACTCCTTTGGGTATTGGATTGTTTTTTTGTGCGTGTATCCATCGTGTAATAAGATATACATGAAAACTTGTTCATATTTCAGAAAGTGATACCTATTTCATGTATCGTCTTCACTCCACCTTTGGGTATTGGCTCGTTGTGATGACACTGCTCGTCTCTTGTGGTGCTAGTACAAGCAGTGACCAACCCGCACCAACCATTGCACGCACCACGGTTCCTGCGCCCCCTACCATCGAAAATCCCACAGCCACGTTGGAAAGTACCGCGATCCCACCTACAGAAATCGCAACTGCAACCGTTGTCAAAGACGTAACGATTAGTTTTGTGGCGTACGATGCGGATAAAGACACCTACACCGCACTAGCCAAACAATTCACCGAATCCCACCCAAACATCCATGTCGTTATTGTATCGCTCGATAATGCGCTCTCAACTGGTAAACCTAATAGCGATGGGAATGCCCCTGAAGATTCAGACAACTTTCAATTACGGCGCCTTGCAAGTGCTGCAGACGTAATCCCTGGTAGTAATTTATTCATCAATACGACAATCGGCACACCAATTATTCTCGACCTAAAACCATATATGGATGCTGATACCAGTTTTGATAAAAATGATTATTATGCAGGAGTGCTCGATCGCTATACGGTAAATGGCAGTATCTACATGCTGCCACGAAATATCAGCATGCCGCTGCTTAACTACAATCAAGACCTATTTACCACAGCGAATATTCCAAGCCCTACCCAAGATTGGACATACGCTGATGTCTTAGCCACTGCCGAAAAATTAACGCGCAAAGAAAATAACACCATTACCCGCTATGGCTTGTATAACACAAGCTACTATGGCATTTATGACACCACATTTGTTTACTTACTCAAAGAAGCCGGTGTTGATGTCTATTCACTAACAAAAAGTGAACTTGATGCAAATGCCCCCAAAATCGTCAGCGCACTCAAAAAGTACGCAGATCTCGTGAATCGCGGTGTTATTTATTCACAACCCATGGCAGATCGTCCTGCAGCCGGTCAAGGCGCCGAAGCTTCGCCGGGGGTGCCCTCAGACCCAGACCAAATGATTTTGGCTGGCAAAATCGCAATCTGGCGAGATGATACACTCCAAGTGCTACGAAAACCGGTAAATCCTGCACCATCATTTGCCATAGGCCAGGCCGTGCAACCGATATTTAAAATCCATAGTGACCCCGAAAGCAGTGGTTATATGATTAGTGGCGGTACGAAAAACCCCGCCGAAACATGGACGTTTATCGAATGGTTGTCACGCCAACCAATGACCAAACCCCTGCGATCATATCCCCAAGGCTATTCCAACACGCGGAAATCATTGGATGCGCTACAACCAGCGGTGAGCGGAGTAGGCCAACCCTATCAATCAGCATATGAATACACCATAGCCAATTTACCACCGATAACAACCCCAGCATACGATGTCGGTAAAGAATTCCCACTCCTTGAGGTGATTCTTCGTAGTCCCGATATGTTATTTAGTGATCCCACGTTAACTGCCGAAGAAATCGTGAATCAAAGCATTCAGTTAATCCAATCCGATGGCGAACACCAAATTCATAATGGGCCAACTCCTACCCCAGACATTCGTCCAATCACTGTCGCGACACCGGTGAAATAATCTCACCTATCTCCAAGCAATAGGATTTCAAAACTCACCAACAAAGTCACTGGCTCCACACACGCGCACCCCATGTGAGGGGTGCGCGTGTGCTGAAAGACCATTATCGCAAGAGTTCAGTCCTGCGGGAATTGGTTTGGGCGTTTAATGTACTACACAGCCAAAGTATACTCATCAGGTTTTTCCAAAAAAATATACACGCATAAACAAAATGCATATCCCAAAACTGCATAATTCTGTGAATTAACACATCACTATCATTTAGTTACCATCCAAATTTACACGCTGATAATGATATACTATATATAAATTCAAATCAGTTTTTCCTACAGAAAGTAGCGTTGGTATGCGTCGTCATTTCACCCCACTATGGTACTGGTTCATCATCATTACGTTGCTAGCATCATGTGGCAGTAGCAGTAACAATACGCTACCTACGATTCCTGCTGGCGACAATCCCACTCCCACAATTGCAAGTGGGACTCCTGTGGCGAGTAGTGCCGTTACGATTAGTTATGCGTCATATGATTACGAACGCGATATGTACATCGCACTCGCCAAACAATTCAATGATACCCATCCCAATATCAACGTTGTGATTGTATCGCTCGATGATGCCACACAACTACCTGCAGATAAATCGGGGAATTATCCCGCTGATTCCACCATGAGTATGTTGCGGCGTATCGTTACTATTGCAGACACCGCACCAGCAGCTTATGTCAACAAAGAATCGATTGGCACGCCGTTGGTATTAGACATGAAACCATACATGGATGCCGATACCAGTTTTGATCGAAATGATTATTATCCTGGGATTCTCGAACGTTTTATCCAAAATAGCAGTATGTACATATTGCCACGTAGTATCAGTATTCAATCGCTCTCGTATAATCAAGATCTTTTCAAGGCCGAAGGCGTTCCAAATCCTGCCCAAAATTGGAAATATAGTGACTTATTAGCTACTGCTGAAAAATTAACCAAAAAAGAAAACAACATCGTTACACGGTATGGCTGGTATGACAATGGGGGCAATTATGCCTTGATGTACCTCCTCGAAGAAGCTGGTGTTGATTTGCTCTCGATGAAAGTCAGTGACCTCAAAGCCAACGACCCTCGCATCATTGGTGCCTTCAAAAAATACGCCGATCTTGTCAATCGTGGTGTCATTTATTCCCAGCCAATGTATGCCATGGCTGATGGCATGGGTGCAGGCAAAATAGCAGGCGCTAACAATCCTACCGACCCAATCCAAATGGTTCGTGATGGTAAAATTGCCATTTGGAATGAAGGCGTGCTGTTTACCGGAGACCCAACTACCCCCGCACCATCATTTACGGTGGGGCATGCGGTACAACCCTTTACTGCAGGGAGTGATCTGAACCTTGGCAGCGAAGGCTATATGATTAGTGGTGGCACCAAAAACCCTGCCGAAGCATGGACGTTTATCGAATGGTTATCACGCCAAACAGTAACAACCAACAGTGGTCCCACGTATCCAGGGTACCTGAATGCCCGTAAATCATTGGATGCCAAACAAACAACGAGTGAATCTGATGACAAACAACGACAATCAGATTATGAATACACCTTAGCGCATTTGCCGGTGATCACAAATTACCCCAACCAAGACTTTTCCGTAGCGTATGGATTAATCGGTAGTATTTCAATGTTATTTGAAAATCCCCCCAAAACGCCCGAAGAAGTGTTGGCGACAACGATAAAGCAAATCCAAGATAATGCCAATACACCCCAAACCACCCCAAGCCCAACACCTGACATACGCCCTGTCATTGTCGCTACACCCGAAGCCCAAGTGGCTGGTCCCAATCAAACTGCTATATCGTTTGCATCGTATGGGACTTCACTCACCGATATGCGCCGCGCCCTCAAAAATTTCAAAACCCAAGAGCCAGGAATTTTTGTCAAACTCATTCAAACAGACAACATCACGACGACGATGACGATTAGTGATGCCGCCAAACGGAGTGATTGTTTCTTGTGGAATCAAGCCATCCCCGTGTCAGACCAAGATGTAGCGCTACTTGCCGACATGCAACCGCTCCTAGATGCCGATACCACCATCAAAACCAGCGAAATCCCGCAAGCATT
This sequence comes from Roseiflexaceae bacterium, assembly GCA_947450095.1. Classification (GTDB taxonomy): domain Bacteria; phylum Chloroflexota; class Chloroflexia; order Chloroflexales; family Roseiflexaceae; genus UBA965. The sequence goes on along the minus strand of CANFUF010000002.1, from coordinate 49,239 downwards.
ACTTGATATTTACCGCAATAATGGACGTTTAATCGGATTCCCGCACAACTACAACATTCGCGGGTTGGTCTATCAGCCGGCACTCTTTAGTGCCGTGGGACTCACCCCACCGACAGCCGAATGGACCCCCGACGATTTTCTCAAAGCAGCCAAAGCACTAACGGCCAACGGTGTATTTGGGTATTCCAGCATGGGCAACTACACCGGTGATTTGACCTTCTGGGTCAATCGCTTTGGCGGAGCATTGGTGCAAGGCACTGGCAAAAATGTCCGCGCCAACTATACCGACCCTAACACCATCAAAGGTATCGAATGGTGGCTTAAACTTGCGAGCGAACACCATGTCATGCCGAGACCAGCGTTCGATTATCGCCGTGATGCGACCAGTAGCACACCCGACCCGAGCTGGGAATTGCAGACACAAGGCAAAATCGCCATGTGGTTTGATACCAGCCTCGGTTCATATGACCCGGCTACGGTCACAACTGACCCTGCATCCAAACCAGCGTTTTTGGCGGCGATGGCCCCCCCACCGGTGGGAACACTCGGGTTGCTTTCTAGTGATATGACCATGATTGGGTATCATATTTCGGCGACAGCAACCAACCCCCAAGCATGTATGCACCTCATCGACTATATGAGTCAGCAATCAAATGTCAACGCCTACGGCAATATTCCGGCACGGACGGCCCAAGCCCACGATGCATTGTTTGAAGAACAAAACCGTTATATTTTGCCGTTACGTGATGCAGTAGCGCCACTCATGCAAAAACCACTCAAAGTCACCACCGATAGCAATTCTCAATACATGGTCGAACAATATTGGCTCATCGAAGCACTCGATACCGTACTCAACAAAAAAGCTGATTTAGCTGGAGCACTTACCAAGGCGCAAACTGCCACCGATGCGTACATCGATTGTGTGGCCAAGATTGTCCCCAATACCCCTGCCGGTAAAGGCGACACCAATGCTACCTGTGCCAAAAAAGCCGATCCCAGTTACATGGGCTATATGACCGATGAAGCCGTACCGACAACACGGTAATAGGATTGATATGAAATTGATGTGGCGTACCAAATTTTGGTTGCTCTGGAGTGTGGCACTGTTCATGAGTGCCTGTAGTAGTGGGCAGTCAGCTATCCAAGCCACGCCCACTCCACTCCCCGAAGACCCCGGCTTGACCGAATTGACCTATACAGTGGCACAAGGCGTTATCGAGCGCGTCATCGAAGAAACCGCCCGGGTCGTCCCAGTACAATCCAACACACTCAGTTTTGGGCGTGACGGCGTCGTCAGCAAAATCCATGTTGCGATTGGAGATATTGTTACTAGTGGACAGCTATTGGCTGAACTGAAACAAGATGAAGTCAATGATGATCTGCGCAAAGCCAGTGATGATTTGGATGCCGCCAACCTTGCGTATACGACTGCCGTAAAACTCAATAACAAGCTGATTGATTCCAAACGCAAAGCCGTCGCCAATGCCCGCGATGCGCTCAATTTGTTGTTGCCTGGTGGTGACAACGATGTCATCCAAGCAGCCCAAAAAAACCTCGACGAAAAACAACGCGCCGTACGTACCACCGACGAAGATACCGCCACCGCTGCCGATGACGCCACCTATGCCATTACCACCGCCACCAATTCACTCATCGATACCCAATACGACTATAGCAAAGCGTATTGGAATCTCGATTGGGTAAATCGTTATGGCACCGACCCTGCCAATCCGTATATTTTTGTTAATGGCAAATATATCCCCAATGTCCTCGACGCCGAAGGCAGACATACCTACGAAAAAGCCTTTGCAAGCGCTACCGATTCCTTACGCAGTGCCGAGAAAGCAGTCCAAACTGCCCAACGTACCGCCCTACGCTCCAAAGAAGATCGCCAACTCAAAATCGATGAAGCAACGACGGCATTTGAAAAAGCCCGTAAAGAACGGGATAAATTACTCGCTGGTAGTGATAATGCGGATTTACGCGATGCCCGTGCCACCCTCGAAATCGCCGAAGCCGAGCTTGCTAGCGCCATGGCAGACACCTTGAGTAGCGAAAAGAAAACCGTCGATGCGGCGAAGCGCGCCTTTGAAAAAGCAAAACAAGCGGTTGCTGATGGACAAATTGTCGCCACTCAAGCCGGCACGGTGGCCTCAATGGCAATTTTCGAAGGGACCAATGTCACCGCGTTCACGCCATCAATTGAAGTTGCCGACCCTACAAAGGTAGAGTTTTCGGCATCGCTTAGCCCTGACAACATGAAATTACTCAGCGAAGGCCAAAGCGTCGAAGTCCGCCCCGTCACCCGCCCCGACTTGGTACTCTCAGCCATTATCCGCCGGCTCCCCGCACCCTACGGCCAAAACGGTGGGGCGCTCGGTGATCCCGATCAAACCACCAGATTCACCGTTGTCGACAATAAAGGCTTTGCATTGGTGGCAGGAGATACCGTCGCCAAAGTCAAAATCATTCTCGAACGTCACGAAAATGTCTTGTGGCTCCCACCAGAAGCAATTCGCACCTTTGGTGAACGTACCTTTGTCGTCCTCCGTGAAGCCGACCAAGAACGCCGCGTGACGGTAGTTACCGGCATTCATAGTGACCAACAAGTCGAAATCCTCAAAGGGCTCCGCCTCGGCGATGTTGTGGTTGGACAATAACCATGAATGCACGTTGGCACGCTGTACGGTTATTGTTGACTGCCACCTGGCGCCGCACCATCTCCGCACCGGCAGCCACGGTCGCACTGTTAGTGGCACTTACATTACCACTCACCCTCGGGTTATTAGTCCCGAGTTATGCCGATGCCGCTGGATTACGCATCCTCAATGATCAGCTGGCAAGTCAAGCAAGACAAACCCAACGCCCTGCCATGTCGCTACTTTTCCGCCATGTCCGGGGTGGTAAAGCTACCCCATGGCGGACGATTTTGGCCGCTGATAATTTGGTGGCCCAAAACGCTGCCCAATTCCTCGGGATACCACTCCAACGCATTACCCGTCACATTCGTACCATTCCGTTACAAATCATGCTGGTCGATGGTCAGACTGCGGGCATTCCCCTTGGCACGGCACCAATTGCCACATTAATTGGTGTCGAAGATCATATGCGCGTCGTCAATGGTCGGTTGCCCAAACCAACTGCCAGCCAAACCGAAGCCCTGATTTCATTGAATAGTGCCAATGCGCTCGGACTCAATGTCGGTGACACCATTGTCGCAAGCACCGCAAACGGCAAACAAAGCTTGCCCATTACCATTGTCGGACTGTGGAAAGTACTCGATCCCACTAGCCCAGATTGGTTGTACGACCCCGCAACCCTTGAATCGTTGATTCTCGTTGCCCCCCAAAGTATGCAAGCGCAAGTCAGTGTGGTATTCCCCGATGCCGTAGCCCAAGCAGCCTGGTATTTACAACCAGCACCATTTGCGCTTGGACCCGGTGATGTAGGCACATTTGAAGCACGCATTCGGACCTTGGCGCAAGAATTAGCGAAGGTCCCCGCCAAGCTCGAACGGAGCCCGCTCGACAGCTTCCAAAGCGCCCAGACTACGATTAACTCACTCACGATTCGTACCGGTGCCGTAGCGGCACCGATTGCCTTGTTATCATTGTTTTTTGTAGTGCAATTAGCCACCATCAATTATGAACGCCGTCGCGATGAATACGCCTTGTTACGCAGTCGGGGCGTGTCTGTGCTTTGGATGGCCGGGGTGAGTGCGATTGAATGGCTATTTTATGTCACGTTGACCATCATCATTGCGATTCCCTGTGCCCTTTTTGCCACACAAATCATGTTACGCACCCAATCTTTTTTACAAATCACATCGATTGCCACTCCTATCACACAACTACCGACCAACGCATTCGTAGGATTTGCGGCAATTGCGCTACTAATTATTGGACTAGGGATTCGCCCGGTCATCATGTCAGGGCGTAATACATTGAGCACCAGCGGCAAAACCCGTCGCAGTGATCAGCTCCGCTCTGTCGCCCGCCTCTTAATCGAAGTCTTGGTTGTAGCCGCAGTCGGTTATGGCTATTACCAGTTGCAATCACAACAGTCTCGCGAAGGAGATTTGTTTTCGAATCCCCTGACCCTTGCGCTACCCGTTATTACCACACTCGGGATGGCGTTGATTGCCAATCGCATCATTCCATTACTACTTGTTTTGGCAGAAAAAATCAGTCGGCGTGGTGACAACATTGCGCCAATTCTGGCGCTCCAAAGCCTGGCACGCCGCCCAGAACGCCTCCAAACCACCATCCTCCTGCTTACCCTGACGCTCGGAGTCGGTGGTTATGTGGCCTCGATGGCTGCTACCGTCGACAAAGCCAGCCTCGATGGCTTACGCTATCGCATCGGTACCGATACCCAATTCGTCGAAACTGCGGCCTCGCGCACAACTGCGAGCACGAGCGGCGAACGCTATTTACTCACACCACTCGGGGCCCACAAAAAAATCCCTGGGATCCTCGATTATGCACCGGTAGGAGTCTATGCCGCCCGGATTAATCTCGGGGAGAAACAAATTGACACCAATTTGATTGGTGTTGACCGAAAACGATTCCCTGCAGTCGTCCCTTATTTCCGTGACGAATGGCTGGGCAATAACAATGCCCTTGGTAGTTTGATGAATCAACTTGCCCGCACTCGTGACGGCGTCATTATTAGCCAAAACATCGCAGGTACCAGTGCCATCGGCGATCGGATTGCGGTAACACTCGTCGTCGATGACGTCGAACAAGAAACACGCATGCGCATCGTGGGGATTGTTACCGGTTGGCCTGGGCAATACGCCACTGATCGCCCGTTCATCGTCACCAATCTCTCGTTTATCAGCGACGAAATCGGCTTCATGCCCCCCAGCGATGTCTGGGTACGGCGTGATATCACGGTATCGCTCGATGAACTCTATACGGCGGCCCGGGGCGCTGCTATTCCCGTCCTCGATATCATAGACCTCGAAGTCACCCGCCTCCACGAATTCACCCGCCCCGAACGCCAAGGGCTATTTGGCATGTTGAGTGTCGGCTTCGTGGCAGCCACCGGGTTGAGCATCATGGCTATTTTTGTGAGTGCCCTCGCCACCTTACGCCAACGCTCAATCGAATTAGGGATGCTCCAAGCGATGGGTATGCCGATGCGCAGTGCACGAAGTGTTATCATCATCGAACAAAGTATTGTTACCGGGAGTGGTATTATTTGCGGACTCACTGCTGCGATTAGCACTGCGAATACAATTTTGCCATATATCAAAGCCGGCGTTGCCCCCCACCCCGACGTACCCAGCAATCAACCACTCACCGCATGGGGCACGTTAGCAGTGATGGTGCTCATCTATGCAATTGCATTAGCGGGGACTGCCTTCCTCGCATTCAACACCGTCCAACGCCTGCGCATTGCTGATGCAGTCAAGCTCGGTGACGAAAACTAGCCTACGCACTTCCTACTTGACACAACCAAACAGATACGGTAACGGCATCTTTGGCTTTATGCACTGCGCTACCGTTGTAATACGCCACGTGGTATCGACACACGAATCCCCCTGTATGAGATATTCATACAGGGGGATTCGTTTATTTCGGATTAATTATCCGTTGCATCCTCAGCAACCACAGGGTCCGTGGTCTCAGCCGTATTGTCATCTGTGACATCTGATTGGGTATCAAAGGTACCGTCGCCGTTTTGATCGACTTGCAATGTCAACGCATCCCCTTCACTATTGATTTGGTCAATATCAAAAGACATGTCAGCGCCATCAGCAAGTGCAACATCATTCGTCGAATAGGAATAATCACCATTATCGTCAGAAACAACCACATCCAAGTTAAAATCACCAGCCACATCACCATCGATATTAAATTGATCAGTTTCGTCATCAAAGGTGACGTCTGCTTCGCCGTCTTCACTAATGTCGACATTCGAAAACTGCGTCGAACTATCTTTGTTGCTGGCGTTTTCTTCATCACCAATATAGATATCTGGTGAAGTTTTGACCGCACTCTTGATTTTGACCGACTTAACCGTACTCCCAAAATTGACTACTGTTGCTTTGGTCGCAGATACGTCTAATTTGGCCACCTTCACCACTTTACCATCACCATAAGCACTAACCGTGTACTTATACGTTGGGTCATTGGCGATTTGCATTGTGACGGTAATCCCCTCGGGAATCCGAAAAATAGGCAAGCCATTATTATTCCATACGGTGGGGGCACTCTTAAAGACTGCCGCCGAAGCACCGGCAATTTCGTTGATAAATTTCCCATTGACATAGCCCAGTCGTTTGCCATCGGGCGTCACAAATACTGTCGTACCGGTGGTGTTTGCTTTGGGCGCAGCAGGATCAAGTGAACCACCACTTGCGGTCAACACAAATGTATTCATCCCTTTGGTGGTGTTTTTGTGACCTTTGCCACTACAAAAATCACAATCTTGGGTTTCCATTCGTGCCTTTGATGGGGTAAGTTCGAGGGTATCGCCACTATACAACGATTCTTGTTCATTGGGGTTAGTAGAAGCCTGATAGTTCCAAGTTTCGGCATTGGTGTCTACATTAATCGTCCGCAATTCATTTGGCCAATTATTGTCGTAGATGTTGAGTCCGACTTTACCATCTCCCAAATCGGTTATTGACACGGGTGTTACTGCATGCCCCCCCGTACCATCGGCCATGTAGATTCCGATTGAGTAGAACGTGTCTGCATTTTGGCCTTGACTCAAAGAAGCCGAGAGCAATTTGATGATGTCGCTAGGTTTACCCGTAATCACACTACTCATGGTTGGTTCGGTGCTTTGGGTTGCCCACCAGTACGCAATGTCCTCTTGGAGCGGAGTGTTGCCATCAAACGCCAAATCATTGGTTTTGGGGGCACCAAAAGTATTAGGGTCCTCGATTTTGTGGAACATGGTAAGACTTGTAACGGCCATGCCCTCACAATGCCCGCCATCCATGGCAGCATTGATTTCCTTCATCCATTGCCGTGCAGGTGAGGTAAGCGTACATGTATCGCCTTTGATACGGGTACACACTTTATCACCAAACATACGACGCATGTCATTCGCCTTGAGATTGGTGACACCTTTTTCGTTACCATAGTTTTCAAATGAAAACCCATCAGTTTTCACATCGAAACCACTATCAGCAATCATGGAACCATTCGCACTTGAATTCGTATTAGACGTATTTGCGCTCTGATCAGACGATGTCGCTGCCGTATCACCATTGGTTGCTGGCGTCGCTGCAGTCGTATCTGCAACATCTGTGGCTTGGGTTGCCCCATCAGTCACCTGACTTGGTGCTTTGGACGAATTACCCGAAAAAACTATCCACAATACCACTGCAATGACAATAACTGCAGTAAAAATAACTTGGTTGTTTTTGTTCGACACCGTAAATCCCTCTTGTAATTCAGAATACTCAACACCACTTACACTCCAACATTACGGGTTTGCGTCTACTTGGTCAGCGGGTAACACATCAGAAGTAATGCTATCTGTCGCAGCAGTAGAAGCACTATCAGTAAGTGTTACTTGTTGATCAGTACTACCATCACCGTTTTTATCGACATTTACCGCTAATGCTGAGCCATCTTGATTCACGGCGTCAACACTAAACGACATCGTGGCACCCTTCAGCATTTTGACTGCTGCATTTGAAAACGCAACTGAGCCGGCATCATCGGTCTGGACTACATCTAATCCAAAGTTGCCATCAATATTGCCACTAATTGAATATTGATCGGTGGTATCATCCGATGTGACATCGGCAACACCATCTGCCGAAATTTCCACATTCGAAAATTGCGTCGAGGTATCTTTGTTTTTGACGGTTACTTCGTCGCCCACAAAAATACTGCTCTTCGTTTTGACCGAGCTTTTAATTTTGACCGACTTGATGGTACTGCCAAAATTAAGTTCACTCGCTTTGGTGTCAGACACACTCAGATTACTTACTTTGACGACTTTACCATCACCAAAGGCACTAATGTGATAGTTATACGTTGGGTCACTGGCAATCTTCAATGTCACCGCGATACCCTCAGGAATGCTAATAATTGGCATACCGCGATTGTCCCATACAGTGGGAGCACTCTTGAATACGCGAATTGTGGCACCAGTGATTTCGTTGATGATCTTGCCATTGAGATAGCCAATCCGTTTACCATCGGGAGTCACGAACAACGTACTCCCTTTCTTACTGGCTTTGATTTTTTTGGTGCTACGTGATTTACTCGAAGCCCGCAAAATAAACGTGCTTTTGCGCGCGCTACTCTTCAAGCTGCTCTTGGTCCCTTTACTCCCACAGAAATCACAGGCTTGAGGGACCAACCGTTGATTCGAAGGCGTTATTTCGAGGGTATCACCGCTATACAACGAATCAGCTTGTTTGGGGTTTTGCGATGCTTGATAACTCCAATGTTCAGCCTTGATATCAACATTAATAGTACGTAATTCGTTTGGCCAATTATTGTCGTAGATGTTTAGTCCATACTTGCCATTGCCAAGGTCGGTAATCGACACGGGAGTCACCGCATGCCCACCGCTACCATCAGCCATATAGATTCCGAGATCATAAAATACTGATGCATCTTTACCTTGATTCAACGATGCAGATATTAACTTAAGCACATCACTCGGTTTGCCGGTAATCGTACTACTAATCGTCGGTTCAGTAGTTTGGGTGGCCCACCAATAGGCAATTTCTTCTTGGAGTTTGGTGTTCCCATCAAACGATAAATCGTTGGTTGTCGGTGCACCAAAGGTATTGGGATCTACGATTTTGTGGAACATATGCAAGCTGGTGACTGACATACCTTCACAGTGCCCACCATCCATGGCTGCGTTGATTTCTTTCATCCATTGCCGGGCAGGGGAGGTCAATGTACAGGTGCTATTTTTGATTTTGGTGCAGACTTTATCACCAAACATCCGCCGTATGTCATTCGCCTTGAGGTTCGAGATGCCGGTGTCATTACCGTAGTTTTCAAAAGAAAACCCGTCGGTTTTGACATCAAAACCACTATCTGCCGCCAACGAACCATTTGTCGCAGGGGCTGGCTTTGCTACCGTTGGTTTTACTGCAGTGGGTTTTTTCTTGGTATTGGTGGGAACAGCGGTCGCATCGGTATTATCAATTGGCGCAGTATCACTACTAGACGCATCAGCAGGTACTTCTGTGGCCACATCGGCTGGTTGAGTGGCCGGGGTGTTGGCAGAATTACCCATAAATGCATTCCACAATGCAATCACAATAATAACTAATACCGACGATACAGTAATCTGTGTGGATTTTCTCGGGTTAGACATGAAATCTCCTCTCGTAATGACCAAAAACGAACTACTGCGCTTAATTCCATCGTGTTATTCGCGTAATTTACCTATCCCATCATCGGTTGAAACAACCGCAGTAGGCGGTATATATTGGCGAATAGGAACAGAATCATCGCCATTTTTTGTAGGCACTGGCGTTGCATCTATCGGTGCGCTATGTGGTTGATCTTCGTTGATTGCAGTCGGTAATTGTGCGTCCGTTTGGTTGCCACTATTATCAGGCACATTATTCCCGGTTGTATCACCATTATCACTATGATGATGGTGCTCGGGAGTCGGACGAGTGCGTCCGCCATCGCCATTATCACCACCACCTGGGGTCGGACGGGTGCGTCCGCCATCACCATTATCACCGCCACCTGGAGTCGGACGGGTACGTCCGCCATCACCATTATCACCACCACCTGGGGTCGGACGGGCATCGCCATTATCACCGCCACTCGGGGTCGGACGGGCATCGCCATTATCACCGCCACTCGGGGTCGGACGGATATCACCACTCGACCATGTTGGACGAATATCTGTGCTGTCGCCACCCGAAACATCAGTCGGCGTCAACCCGAATGTATCAGTAATCACCGTTGAACCATCACCAGATGACGATCCACCACTACCATCGTTTTTTGATGAGCCATCGCCACTGCCATCGCCATTCCCAGATTTATCCTTGCCGTTATTGGCAGTCGACGCATCACTCGTGGGCATGAGTCGCGTCGGCAAGGCAGCCGTCCGACTCGGCCGTGGTGGGTTGCGCCGTGCTACTGGGGTTTCCGATGGCACAACCGGTACTGTTGTAGGTTGGGCGGTATTGTCTTGGACCGGGGCCGTGTTTACCGTATCGAGAATCGGAGACAACGATTGATCATCGGTCGCAACGGTTGTTTGTGATGAAACAGGAGCATTATTGGTTGCATCTCCCGCAGAAATACTCACGTTGGCCGTTTGACGATCACTCGTCAACATTGCCAACGTCTTAGTTTGTTTGTTCGCCGATGCAGCCGCTTTCGACCCTTTTTGCAAAACAACCCGCTTGACCGTCATTTCAACGTTTTGTTGATCTTCACTATAGCCCACATAAATATCAGGGCTCGATTGCGCTCCACTCGCAATTGCGACGGTACTGCCAATTTGGTCAAGCCGGATCTCACTGGCGATACGCGAATCGACCAACAAATTCTGCAACGCAACCACTTTACCTTTGCCAAATGCCGTAATGTTAATTGGCGTATTTTGCAGGCCAGTAATCCGCAACGAGCCATTCACATTGGCAGGAACTGACAGCATCGGCATCCCGAGCGGTGACCATTGAGCTGGTGCACCGCGCAAAAAGCCAATCTGGGCATTGGGAATTTCGTTGTAAACTTTGCCCAATACAATCCCAACCCGGCGCCCTAACCCATCCACAAAATATGCCGAGAACTGTTGGCTAATAGCCGTTGCAGCGGAGGCAGAAGACGAAAAAAAGAACGTCGTCAAATCATCAACACTTTGGGCAACCGGATTACTTGGACAAAAATGACAAACTTGCGTTTGCAACCGCGGTGCTGCAGCTGTTAATTCGAGTGTTTTTGATGTACTATCGCCATAATACGCGCGCGGTACACCATCGACACTTGTCGCAACATAGGTCCAGGTATTTTGCGCGGTATCAACGGTTATTTCACGTGTTTCGTTAGGGATGTTGTTATCGTAGATTTGGATTGCCACATGCGTCATATCAATATCACGCAACCCGATAGGAGTGACGGTATGCCCACCCATGAAATCAGATTGGTAGATGCCAATGGTATATAACTGCGCTACATCAGCATCTTTGTGCAATCCACCCCGTAACATTGTTACCGCCTCGACGGGATCAGTAATAACACGATGTGCACGAGTGGGGAAGGTAGCCTGCGTCGCCCACCAATAGGCAATTTCACGTTGGAGCGGCGGATTATTGGTCAACTGCAACGCGGCTACACTATCGCCGCCAAACATTTTTGGGTTAATCACCCCATAATAAAAATATTGACTCAACACGGCCATGCCTTCGCAATGACCGGTTTGCATGGCACGGTTGATTTCTTCCATCCAAATCCGCGCAGCCGGAATTAATGGACAATCTTTGGAGGCAACCATACAGACCGCATCACCAAACAAGCGTTGCATATCACTATTGGTGAGATTACTAATATCCGCTTTGGCACCATAATTACGGAATGAAAAACCATCGCGCTGCGGATTGAAGCCAATTTGCACGGAGGGAAATGAAGCGACCGCATCATGTGAAAGTTGCACAGCCGTTGGCACCACCGTCGTAGCCGGTGTCGCACAGCTCGCAAGCAAACTACACAAGAAAACTATTAAAATGACGGTACGTCGCCCCATAACACGCAACTCCTTATATGTAGGTACTATAGCATCGTCCACGCCTATTGGTCAATTATTTGCATACACAAACAAACATATACTCATATGTATAGTATCTGCTTTTGTCTAGACGGAACTTAACGGTATTTTGTTCCTTGACAAAGTCACCTATTTTCAATCATTCCCACATGACCTTATTTTGTGTAAGAATAGACACACGATTAACAAAGGAAAGCAAATGAGTAGCGAACGACTCGAAGCACTAGTAGGCGGCTCCCCAGCCTTGTTTGACATCATCTCAAAAGCCGCCGGACCGAGTGGCGAACTCCCTCTCACCGAAGATATGCTCCGCGATAGTCCGAGTGGTGATTTGTTTGGTTGGACCCAAAACGTCGGCATGGGCTGGGAGCCGGCAGAGCTCACCCGTACCCAAGTGCTCATCCTCAGCACCCAAGGGGGTATCCGCGAAAACGACGGTAGAGCAATCGCCCTCGGCTATCACACAGGCCACTGGGAAGTGGGATTGCAAATGCGGGCCGCCGCCGAAACACTACGCGCCAACAACGCCATGCCATTTGCGGGCTATGTCACCGACCCCTGTGATGGCCGGAGCCAAGGCACCGAAGGGATGTTCGACAGCCTACCCTTTCGCAACGACGCCGCTATCGTCTTCCGCCGGCTGATCCGCTCACTGCCCACCCGCCACGCCGTTATCGGCGTCGCCACCTGTGACAAAGGGCTCCCCGCCATGCTCATCGCCTTGGCTGGCACACCCAACCTACCCACCATCCTCGTACCAGGTGGCGTGACCTTGCCCCCTACAGATGGCGAAGACGCCGGCAAAGTACAAACCATCGGGGCACGCTTTGCCCAAGGCGAATTATCACTCCAAGAAGCTGCAGCCCTCGGCTGCCGGGCCTGTGGATCCCCCGGCGGCGGTTGCCAGTTCCTCGGGACGGCTGCCACATCTCAAGTAGTCGCCGAAGCATTGGGGATTGCCTTGCCCCATTCGGCCCTCGCCCCTTCGGGGCAGCCGATTTGGCTCGAGCTCGCCACTGCCTCAGCCCATGCCATCCTCTACCTCCAGAAACGCAAAATCACCACCAAACACATCATCACCCCCGGTGCCATCCATAACGCTATGGTAGTACATGCCGCCTTTGGTGGCTCGACCAATTTGCTGTTGCACATTCCGGCAATTGCCCACGCCGCCGGCTTACCCCGCCCGACGGTACAAGACTGGGAGCGCATCAATCGCCAAGTGCCCCGGCTCGTCGATGTGCTGCCCAACGGCCCGCGCAACCATGTCACCGTGCAAGCCTATATGGCTGGGGGCGTACCCGAAGTGATGCTCCATTTACGTGATTTGGGGTTACTCGATACGTCGGTACTCACCGTAAGTGGCGAAACGCTCGATAGTGTACTCGATTGGTGGCAACATTCCACCCGCCGGGCTACGGTGCGCCAAATGCTCCGTGAACGCGACGGCGTCGATCCCGATGATGTGATTATGTCACCCAGCCAAGCCCTGGCCCGAGGTCTCACTTCGACCGTCACCTTCCCCCAAGGCAATCTCGCACCCGAAGGCTCAGTCATCAAAAGTACCGCCATCGATGCCCGCGTGGTGGGTGACGATGGGGTATATCGCAAAATCGGTCCGGCCAAGGTGTTTTTGCGCGAACGTGATGCCGTGCGAGCCATCAAAGGTCAAGGTGAAAAACAGGTCGTCCCCGGCGACATCATCGTGTTGATTTGTGGTGGTCCACTCGGGACGGGCATGGAAGAAACCTACCAAGTCACGTCGGCCCTCAAACACCTCAGTTGGGGTCGCGAAGTGGCAGTCATCACCGACGCACGCTTTTCGGGGGTCAGCACCGGCGCCTGTATCGGCCATGTTGGGCCAGAGGCCTTGGCAGGTGGACCGATTGGCAAAGTACGCGATGGTGACATGATCGAGATTATCGTTGACCGCAATAATTTGGTGGGGAGTGTCAATTTAGTTGGCGAAAACAATGTCGCCGTTGATTGGCAAACCGGCGCTTCCATCCTCGCTGCTCGTGGCATGCGACCCGACTTACAAGCCCACCCCAATTTACCCGACGACACCCGGTTGTGGGCGGCGCTCCAACACGTCAGTGGCGGCACTTGGGGTGGCTGTGTCTATGATGCCGACAGCATCATCGCGCGTCTCGCCACTCCTCAATAAAAACCAGGGGCGTGGCAGATTTATTTCTGCCACGCCCCGCACTGCTTCACATTCGTGCTTAGCGTTTGGAGGCACGATAGCCGGCTTTTTCGGCATCTGCCGGAGTGTCGAAACAAATCACTGCACTATTACGGGTCATGGCATAAAACGCCCCGGTAGGAATATGATAAATCATCGTTTTGGGATTGGCTTTGATTTGCCCTGCTTGACACGGGAAACTCGGCACGGGGGTCTCGGTCACTGCTACGGTGATTTGGACTACTTTAACAATCACGACTGCCGTCGGCGTGCCATTTGCTACATTTGCCGCAGCCACCGTTTGTGTGATGTCTGGCGATGGGGCAACGAGCGGGGGGGTAATACTTGCTGTATGCATCACACTCCCCCCTTTGAGGCGAAGCGTTGGAGCAGGAATCGTTATGGTAGGGGCGGCCAACGCACTGGCAGGGACGTGTTCCCAAAAATAAAGTGCGATGACGAGGATGGCAATCAGCAAACTGGCACCAGCAATCATGAGCATTCCAGGTAAATTTGTGGCTGATTGTACGGGTGGTTGATAACGTTGCATGCGCATTTCGTCACGTAATGCAATCACGGCATCGACATTACTGGCCCGAATGGCAGTCAACAAGCGGGCAATATTGTCACCCAAACGGTCGACATCGTCTGCCGACAGCGGTGCTTGATGGGCCCAACGATTGCGGATTGTGCGAAGCTCAAACAACAGACTGCGCTCAGTGGGGGTTAATACGCGACTAAATGTCGAATCCCAATGGGCCAAAATTACGCGCACCAATGCGGTAGCGTCGAGTTGGGCCTGCTGGCTATCGGCAGGGAGGCGCACCTCGGGAGTGTTGCGGAGCACACTATACCACTCGGTGCCATGGGTTGTTTTGAGTACCGCCATCACAAACGGCGCATATCCTTGGCGGAATTCCGCAAGTAGTTGATCTATTTGAATTCGTCTCACCGGATCACTGGTCATACCAAGTATCTCCTCGTGGCGATGATATTGCACATCACATCAATTGTTTGTGTAGCGATTCACGTCTGTGCAACGAGTTTTTTCATACATCCATCATACACTCTGCTCATGGAAACGTTGATAGAATGCCGCATAAACGGGATTTTGCGGTGCAATATCGGGAATTGCAAAATCGATAATCGCAAACGAACGGGTGGCCCGTGACTCTAACGCCACTTGAAAAGCGGTAGCGATTAATTCGGGAGTATGACCAAATTCCCCCGTACCCCACGCACCGAGAATCAACACATTGGCGTTGGTGGTGGCGGCGGCATCGATTACACGCGCAGCCCGTTTCGCCATTTGCAGGGGGATTTCGGCTTCACGCTGCGGCATATACAGTCGCACATTGGTAGCATGGACTGCCGCCGCACTCACGATTGCATACTGCAACGGGGTTTCGAGCAAATCCCCTTCGTGCCCACGAAATACCGGCACTTGCGGTGTTACAATCACCGTATCATCATAAAACGGATTCGTGCGATGGGTGCGATTGCGATACCACGCATGATTGGCAAGGCAATGTATTAATCCTGACGAACGCACCAAAGAGGCTTCTTGGGATTGGACACCCTGCAGCCAGCCCCCACCAAGATTGCGGGGGTTCGTAAAATTCAACAGTGCAACCCGATAGCCCCGTCGTTGGCGAGCATGTGCTACCATTAATGCAGTTTGATTATGCACAAACGTCATAGCCTGAGAATATTTCGCTTTTGCGATTGGAATCTCTGCATCAGGCCGAAAAGTCACGGTTTGCGAATACGCATGGTTGAGGGCATTTTGAATATCATGCTCGGTACCAGCTTCGGTGATATAACTGCCACGGGTAATAATTTGCTGCGTCGCGCGTCCGACCATCTTTGCCGCATCGATATCCATTAAAAAATCTTCTTTGGCAAGTACCGGCAGGCTCAAAGATAACGTACGCCGCATATATACTCCAACATTCAGCGAAGTGATGCCACATGGCTCACCCCGGTCACACTATAAATTGCATCATATCGCTTCATCACGACCACATATGTGGTCGTGAGAAAAAGTAGGTATAATTAACGTATTACGCTAAATATATTGTAAAGGGGGAAATCCAAATGTCAAATTATCGAATTTTTTATCACCCAGATACCGTGAGTACCGCCCATTCCTTTGATACCACCCGCAAAGGATCAGATGTGGCTGAAGCATTAGCAAGCCACGGATGGCTGATTAGTACACCAACGCCATTGAGTGTACAGGAAGCAATGCAGACACATAGTGCAGCATATGTCGATGCGATTGTACGTGGCACACCCCGTGATTTAGCCACATCACAAGGATTTCCCTGGGATGACCAGATGTGGCACTCAGTAGCTGCCCAAAACGGAGCATTGCGCGATGCCGTCCTCACAGCGATTACGGGGATACCAGCATATGCGTTAAGCGCGGGGTTTCATCATGCCCGGAGTAATCATGGAGCGGGATTTTGTACCTTGAATGGGTTGGCAATTGGGGCAGATATCGCATTAAAAAACGGTGTCCGCAAGGTGTTTATCCTTGATGTAGATGCCCATTGTGGCGGCGGCACCTATAGTATGGTACAGGATTATGCACACATCGTACATCTTGACTTATCCGTGCATCACTATGACCAATACCCACCCACGTCACCGCACCAATTATTGTTTGTCAATCATGCCAGCGATTATCTCGCACGCCTGCAACAGCTACTGAGCTATGCAGAAGTTGATTTACAGGCTGGTGATCTGGTGATTTACAATGCCGGGATGGATCCATACGAAGGATGTGACCTCGGTGGGCTCAACGGCATCGATGGAGCGCTCTTGCAACAACGAGAAGCGCTGGTATCGGCATGGATCCGCCGGCACCAACTGAACCTGGCGGCGTGTCTGGCTGGTGGCTATAAGGGTGCAGCATTTCCCCA
This sequence comes from Roseiflexaceae bacterium, assembly GCA_947450095.1. GTDB lineage: Bacteria > Chloroflexota > Chloroflexia > Chloroflexales > Roseiflexaceae > UBA965. Next base: position 32,400 of record CANFUF010000002.1, on the reverse strand, counting down.
TCAAGACCTTGTCGCCATGCATGCCATGAGTGTCACCACGCTGCTCCAGCAAGGGGTCTAAGCGCAACCATTTAATAGATGTATCTTGTTTTATCATGGAAAAAAGGATTTATTTTCGGCATTTTTGACGAATTAGGCCAATAGTTATACCGGTGGGCAAAATCGTAGGTGCGCGGCATGCCGCGCACCTACGATTTTGCCCACCACGGGACCAACGACGCAGGCGCCTTGCGTTTGGATTTACTGGTGGTACTTGCACGCACCGGCGCCTGCCAATCACGGATCTGCGGGTCGTTGATGATGTCAGCCAATTGTGGATGATTAGGCAAATAGTGGAGCAGTTGCTGACGCAACACCGGCGATGCCCCATTACGAAGCAATGAATCATGCAGATTGCTCAAGGGTTTACCCCGATAGGCTGCCACCACATGATGCATGATGGCCACAGTCTCTTTGAGATGCATTTCTTCGACAAAGCGTGACATTTCAGGTGCGGTACTGTTGGCTTGATCGCCGGCACGCGGGGTGAGTGACGCACCGATATAGACTTCGCGTTTGGCACGGGTGATGGCCACATAAAACAACCGGCGCTCGGTTTCGACCACACTGCCTCCACGGGTGGGGGGCGTGACACTCTGGGTTTTGTCCCAGACGGTCAATTCTTCGCTGAGCAGCACCGGCATATAGCCTTCGTGGGCCCGTGGGATAAACACATAGTCGTATTCGAGGCCTTTGGTGCGGTAAATCGTGGTAAACAATATTTGGTGTTCGAGTGGGGCATTGAAGGTATGATCAAGCCCGGCAAAATGGGTGACAAAATCACCAGCCGTCAGCCCCGTGCCCTGTGCATAACCGATGAATTGATTGACACTATTGATGCGGTCACTTGATTCAGCGCCACTTCCATAATAATTATGGAAATGCTCCATGTAATTGGTGCTATCGACAATGATTTGCAGCGCCTGATGGGCAGGTTGGGCAGCCCGCCATAATTCATTGAGGCGCATCAACACGTCAATGAGTTGAGCGATACGTTCACGCCCCGGCCGGTTGAGGGGCGATTGCTGGGGATTGGTCAGGCCGTGGAGTAATTCCCCCAGTGACATGCCAAAGCGTTGGCCATCAGTCAGTGATTTTTTGATGGTATCGAGCGCCAAATAACGATTAGGCAGATTGATAATCGACATGAGTACTTTACTTACCTGATCGTCGACCAAATCGTGCCATTGTTGGCCAGCCTTGAGGTAATCGACCAAAGTAGCCACTTCACGCCGCTCAAAAAATGGTTTACGCCCGAGCACGCGGTAGGGAATTTTGCGGGCCAGACAGGCTGCTTCGAGGCCCTGCAGTTGACTAAAGGTTCGCCCCAGCACCACTACTTGGCTGGGGTCTTGGGTACGCTGCACCAACGACACCAGTTGGTTACACAGCATAGCATCGAGTTCGCTGGTTTGTTCGGCCTGCTCATGCACCATAAAGACATCGGTATGATGCAACACATTATGTGCAGTGAGTGGCTTCGCCACTCTGCTACTGTTTTGACTGATGACGTTGAGGGCGACTTGGGCAAGCAGTGGGCCAAACCGGAATGAGTGTGACAGCGTATAGTCGACGACTTTTTTACCAAACACTTGACCGGTCATGGTCTGCAAAATATAATCGGGGCGGGCACCACGCCATTCATAGATAGTCTGGTCGTCGTCACCCACCACCATCACATCGGTATGGGGATTGACGAGAAGTTCGATGAGGCGTTGTTGGCCAGCATTGACGTCTTGGTATTCGTCGACAATTACGTGGCGCAAATGATTAGCGATTTGCTTGCGAAACTCAGGGAACTTGGTGAATAGTTCCACCACAATCGGCACAAAATCATCAAAACCAGCGGCTTGGCGTTTGTGGCGCTCGGCTTCAAAGCGGATATAGACATCGACCAAACCAGGTTCGCCACTGCTAGTGGCATGCGTACGGTCGGGAGGAATGAGTTCGCCCTTCCAGAGGCCGATGGCCATCAATGCCATTTCGGCATCGATGGTATTGAGGGGGAAAACGCCTTCTTTTTCGAGGGCTTGGATGGTGCGATTGGCAAGGATGCGGCCCATTTCGCTGTCGTCGGCGGTCCACAGCTCTTTGGGTTCGGGCATGATACCGGCTTCGACGGCCCGGCGCATGATTTTGAAGGCAAACGAGTGAAAGGTGTCGACACCCGGGTGCTGTGCCTGTGTGAGACCAATATCGAGGAGCTTGGCGGTGAATTGTTGGCGCGCCAGCACGTTGAACATCACGATTTGAATGGCGTGGCGCGGTGTCCCAGATTGGAGTAATTGTTTGACCCGATGCGCCATGGTGGTGGTTTTGCCAGAGCCAGCCACCGCCAACACCCGAGCATGGAAGCCGGTGGGGTGGGCGACGACGGCGTGTTGTTCGGGGGTGAGTTGGTGCATGGTATTCATCGGTTTATCATAGCACGGAGGGGGAGTTTTTTCAGGGGGGGGAGAGTGGGGAGAAAATCGATCAGCGGCAAAATTTCCCCAACACCATCCCCACCACCTCCATGCTATAATTAGCGCAATAACGGTATTACGCACCACGTTGCAAGAGGCACTATGCGAAATGTATTTGAGTATGCAGTCCCCCAGGCGTTGTATCATCGCAACTTCATCGATTATGTCATCCAACAAGCCGGCACCCGTCGCGCCTTGGTGATTACCGCCAGTCGGCCCCATGCCACCTGGTTGCGCCAACAATTTATACACCAGCCCCATGTGCAAATCGAAGTCAGCACACTGCAGACGTTGCTGATGAAGCAACTCAAGCGCACTGCGCCGCGGAGCGTGATGAGCGCGACCAGTCGTATGGTGGTGGTCAATACGGCGTGGCAGCAGGTGGGTGGCGCGTTATATAAACAATACGGCAACAATCGTGGCGCACTCAACGAAATCGCCCAAGCCCTCAGCTGGATGTCGAGTCAGCGCCAGCGCTGGGGCCAGATTGATCACGACCTCGACATGCACCACGAGCTCGCCCAGATCTATGCCCGCTATGCCGCTATCCTCGATGCGCAAGGGGCGATTGCCTATGATGATGTGGCATTACATGTCTGTGATGGTGGGGCGGCACCCCTGCCCTACGATGTAGTGATTGCCGGCGAATTACAGCATGCGAGCGTGGCGCAACTAAGTGCCCTTGCTCAGCTCATCCAACCGGTTGCCGAGGTAACCCTAGCTGGCTGGGTGCAGGCAAATCATCACGCACCAGAATTAGCTGATGTGCATAATTGGTTATGTCAATATTCGACACCACAACCATGGCCGGTAGCACATGCCAGTAACGGTGATTTGGTGGCGCAACGTATCCTCGGCCAGACAACGGCCAATCCGGCGCTGACGCTCATCGGTATGCCCAGCAACGGAGCGTGGCTGGCGGGCGTACCCACCATCGTCGACGAATGTCAATCGATTGCCCGGCTCGCCTACCAGCGCCTCGCCGCCCAGCAGAGTGTCGCCATCGTCTGTAGCGATGAATCGTTGCTACCCCATGTGCGGGCAGCCTTGATTGGCCAGGGGATTCCCTTGGCGCCCCTGATGCCCCCTAGCAACCAAAACCCGTTGATTCAATTAGGGCGGGGGGCTTTGCGCTGGCCTGCCGTCAGCGATCAGTTGCAACAACGGGCGCTGCTCAACGAGTTATTGCAATTGCCGTTTTGGGGAATGAGTAGCGCCCAAGCGCGCCAAGCCAGCCGCAACAGCAGCCATCCCCAGAGTGAAGCGCTGACTGCCAAACTCAGCGCCATCGACATCCAACGCCCCATCGCCCCGCAGATTACCGCGCTCATCAAATGGAGCAATGCCCTGTCGTGGACGTGGCTCGCACCACGGATTGCCGTCGATGTGCGGGATGCCTGGTTGCGTGACTACCACGCCTGGTTGACACGGATTAATGAAGTCGATCATATCGCCTTATCTGAAAAAATAGTTGGGGCGCAACGTGAACAATTAATCAGTAGTATCGATAGTTTGCCCAATACGATTAATGACATGTATCGCACCACCTTACCCCTCACCATCCATACCCGCACCGGGGCCTTTGCCAACAGCGATTGCGTCATCGTGATGGGTATGAGCGAGCATGTAGCACCGCGCACCGCCTTTGGCTATCAACTGTTCTCAGAGCAGACATTATGTGCGGCGTTTGTGGCATCACAACGCCCGCATACCCCGCGGCGCACCGATGCCCCGGCCTGGCGTGAGCGCGAAGCGCGCCGCGTGGCCGGCTTGTGTGGTAGTCACGCCCGCGAGGTCGTTTTTAGCATGGCACATCACGGTGTCAGCGGCCAAACCCAACTCGCCTCACCCTACTTTGAGCGCATCTTGCAAGGGATGGCCAGCTTCACGCCCAATGGCGAACTCGTGGTAGACAATGCGGCGCCCATCACCCGCATCGCAGGGGCAGCCATGCCGCAACCAATCAATCTGGTTCCGGTGGCGACGCCGGTGATGCAAGTAATGCACGACAATAGTTTTTCAGCCAGCCAAATCAGCAATTATCTGGGCTGTCCACGCCGTTATTTTTATGAAAAAATCATCCGGATTAGTGATGACGACGATGACATCAGCGACGAGCGCAATCTCGATACCGGCAGCCTCATCCACGAAATCTTGTGTGCCACCCTCGGCAATGGCCAGACCAGTGATGTTGATTTGCGGCATGAATCTGACGCCACATTCAAAAAACGACTGGCTCAATTGGACCAGCGCGCCGCCCGCATCCTCGCTGCAGCCTGGCACGGCGAGCCGGTCGCGCTAGGGGATGGCACCAGCTACACCCCCACCCAACGCTGGAGCAATTGCTTTGGCGAGGGGTTGCGCCAGCGCAGTAGTTTACGCAAAATCGAGCAACTAATTGAACGTTGGGTGGCCATCGAACAATCGCTTCACAACGAATCCAATCGTCGCCCCGTCATGCTCGAACAGCAACTCAGCATGACCCTCAATGGCAAAAAAATCAACGCCCGCATCGACCGTATCGACTGCGTGACCATCGGGAGTCAGACGTTCTACGAAATCATCGACTACAAAAGCAGCAAAACCAAAGCCTATTCGGATTTGCTCAAAGCCTTTTTGCCCAAACACGACGATGATAAACCAACCAACTACCAAATCCCACTCTACTTGTTGGGGTTGTCACAACCCGAATGGCACTTGACACCCGCTGCCACCCAGATGCGCATGTATTACTTGGGTGATACTGCTGCTATAAACGCCGACAAAGCCACCCGTGTCACCATCCTCGGCGAACAGCCCACCAGTATTTTGACTCAAGGCAGAAGCCACATCGGCATCAAATTAGCCACCAGTGATCTGCACGGCACGATTGCCCGGCAACTCGACCGCATCATGGACCAGATGCGTCAGACGCCCTACCCCACCACCCCTAGTCGGGGCTGCAATTACTGTCCGTTTGCCTTGATTTGTGACGACGCCACCCAGACCAATTTTTAACGATACAACGTGCTACCAAAAGGATACGCTCATGTCTTTTGCACCAAACAGCAACCAACGCCAAGCGCTCGATGTTCCCCTCGATAGCACCGTCTGTATTATTGCGGGCGCTGGTACCGGCAAAACCGAGACGCTGGCCAATCGCTATGTCAGGATTTTGCGTGAGACACCCGACCTGCACCCTCGCAACATCGTGGTGCTGACCTTTACCGAAAAAGCTGCTACCGAAATGCGGGCGCGCATGATGTACAAGGTCGCGCAAGACCCCAACCTTAATCTGACGCGGGTTGATATGGCCGAAGCGCATATCTCGACCTTTCATGCCTTTGCGGCTCGCCTAGCCCTCAGTCAAAGCATCGCCCTCAACCTCGACCCCGATGAGCCGTTTTGTGAAGAACGTGATGCGTTGCTCATTGCCGACGAATGCTGGGAACGGTTTTTGGCATATGGTTGGCAAGAAGCCTACGCGCACTTGTATAGCATCGTCGACAATTTGGACTGGAACAACGATGCGTTGGCCAAAATCATCGCCCAAATGCTGGCCGATGCCAAAGGGATGGGCTTCGAAAACGCACCACTCACCGAGCGCCTCGCCCAAACCATGGAATTAAGTGACATCCATGCCCTGCTGGGCAACGCCATGCAGTGGAACTTTGTAGCGCGCAGTGCGGCACTCAGCCAACGCGGCCAACTCGACCTCGACGACCTCATCAAAGTCATCCCAGGGTTGATTGGCCAATTCCCGCACCTGTGTGACGGTATTCGCTTTGTGATGGTCGACGAATACCAAGATACCAGCGCCGTACAGGCCAATTTGCTGACCAGTATCACTCCCCAAACCAATGATACTGCGTCGCATCGCACGGTGGTAGGTGACCCACGCCAAGCGATTTATGTGTGGCGCCAAGCCCAAGTCCAAAACATTATCGCCATCCGCGAAGCCAGCCAGCACCAGATTGATTTGATCAAAAATCACCGCTCATTCAAACCAATCCTCGACCTCGCCAATATTGGGCTCAACAGTTATCAATTCGCTACTCCACCTGAGTTTGACCACACCAAAACCCTCGCCCCAGCTCGCCATGATCCTGATAACATTCCCGCCGATTGCGTGCGCTATTATCGTTACGTCGACCAAACTAGTGAAGCCACCGCCGTCGCTGCCCGTATGCACGAGCTCCATACACGCCATGGCGTTGCCTATGGCGACATGGCGATTTTGTTGCGCCGACGAGCCCATCTCGATGTGTATGCCGATGCCATGCAACTGGCCGGGATCCCCTTTGACCGCGGCAAAAACAATCCTTTTTATGAACGGCCATTGATTCTCGATGCCATCCATACCGCCGTTGCCATTATCGACCCCAGCAATGAGCTGGCGCTCACCCGGGCGTTGTTGCAAGCTACCGCCACCCTCGACGATGTGGGTTTGGCGCATTTGCGCCAACAACACCGCAATGTGTCACTGTGGCACATGTTGTGCGCCCTGCAGTACGACATCGCCCCCATCGGCACATTTGTACAACAGCAACAGCATCTCTATGCCCAACAGTGGCAACTTGCCCCCGCCGAATGGCTCCACACCGTGGTGCGTACCTGTGGTTTGTGGCAACGGGACGGTGCGTATGGTCAACGCATGCTCACCAAACTCATCAACGATTGCCGCACCATGCCCGCCGCCAACGTACCCGATCTATTGGCACAATTAATTGAACGGATGCGCGACGAGCCCGAAAGTGCGGCTCCCGAGCTCAAAACCGAAGCCAATGCGGTGCAAATCATGACCGTGCATGCCGCCAAAGGGCTTGAATTTGCCGCTGTGTTTATTCCCGATGCCCATGCCTTTACCCAGCGTGACGAAAAAAATCCGACCTTTCAAACTGGCTATTTGGTTGACCCCAACAATGCCAACGAAACCCAACATCAACTCACCCACGAACTCGAACGCCAACACTACAACGAATTGTTGGCGCTATGGTATGTGGCACTGACCCGCGCCAAGCATTGGCTAATGGTTAGTGCCCAAGTGCCCTCAAAAAACAGTAAATCGCAATATACCGTGGTGTTTAATCATCTCCAAGACAACCCGATTGAGGGTATCGATTGCCGTGATATTGATGTAGTCCCGGCCATCAGCGCATCACCTGTGGCGGTAGCACCATCGATCAATAACGCACCAACAAATCCGTTGCTAAGCAAACGGATTATCAATTTGTCGCCGTCGGCCATTCATGAACTCACCCAATGCCCGCGGCGTTACCGCTTCCAACGTCGGAGTGGCCTCGATGCCCTTTACAGCGCAGAGCACGACGATAGCGTCTATTTGGCACAATCGATTACGCCCGAAAGTGGTCAATATGTGTTGCCACAATCTCAGGCGCCAAGCAATACCGACAACGAACCAATCCCCGAAGCATCAGCGGCGAGCGATGACCCCCAAGAACTAAGCGGCCACGCCCGCATCCTCGGTACGTTGTTCCACGCTGCGGTCGAAGCGCATGCCGGTCTACCACACGGCACCGCGGCCGATTTGGTGGCAGCTGCGCTCCAACGCTATGGCCAAGCCGTGACCCAAGCAATCCAAAGCGAATTATTGACCTTTATACAACGCTATCTCGAGTCACCACTGGGCCAACAGGCCCCACAACCACACGAAGTCGAACAACGCATCCGTTGGCAAATCGACACACCCCATGCAGTGATTGAGCTCAGTGGGGTTATCGACCGCTTGACCGCCACGCAGATTATCGACTTCAAAACCGACCTCGAGCGCACCGGCATCGCCGAACGCCACGGCGACCAGTTGCGCTTATATGCCCATGCCATCAACCAACAACACGCCACCAGCCAACCCATCGACCTCGTAGTCTATCATGTGCGCAGCGGTGAGCAAATCGCTATTGCCAACGACGCCCACACCATGCGCCAGACCATGCATCGGTTAGAAAATGCTGCCCAGCACATCGTGAATGGCACCTATCCCGCCATCCCACGTGCCGATTACTGTAGTCATTGCCCGGCCCGCATGCTGTGCCCCGAAGGAAACCAATAACCAATTGTAGAGACGCAGTAGAGACGCAGCAGGCTGCGTCTCTACTGCGTCTCTACATGACCGGATGCAACAACGCCTGCACAAATTCCCCTTGCACAAATTCACTAATCCCTTGTTGTTGCAACGCCATCGGCATAGCCCACATCACCATATTGGAATAATAATCTTCGCCCCACACCGGCAACCCCGTCTCGGCATTAATCAGGCACCATTGATTCCACGGCGAGCGGCTGGTAATCGCCACGGCCGCATATATCCGCCGGGCAATCTCGAGCCCGGTATCGGCGTGGCCGTGGTAGATAAAGGTCATGGCCGCACACAAGTTTTCACCCACAAAAATCTGCTTGGCAAAGTCTGTCTCGGGGTCAATGGTCACCTCAAAAATCGAGGTTTTGGTGCGGTCGCGTGAATCATAGCGCTGCCCCGTCGCCGTGGCCCCATTGACCAACCCATGGATGGTGCTCTGCATGTTGAGGCGCTGTACTGCATTTAATGCACTATCCACCTGGTCGCTGGGCAATACGTCCGCCAAGCCCGCCACCTTGACACACCACTGCGCCATCAATTGATTGCCCAGCGACACATCGCTGTGCGTTCCTTCGCCACTGGTGTTTTCGGGGTCGTGCCACAGCCGATAATACTCGCCCGTCCAAAGCTTTTCTTGATAGGCAGCTTGACCACGCACCAGCCACTCGTTGCACTCTGTAGCAAATTCGCTATCGCCCATCGCCGTCGCCAGCGCCTGTCCTGCCTGTAGCGTCGCCAACCACGTCCCCGCCACATACGCCGACGTACCCCACCATGGCCAAATATCATAAAACTGATTGGCGGGCCACAGTTGCCCCGGTTGTACATGGGCTTGGTCATTGACCAAACCATCGTCGTCGTCATCAAGGGTATATTGATAGCGGATGGCGGCTTTGGCAGAGGCATAAAACTGGCTCAATTGCACTCGGTCATTGGTGCGCGCAAACAAACGATAGACCTGCTGGGCGTATTGCCCCGGATTCAAGGGGTGTTGGCAATGGTAGCGCGGGTCGCGCATCGAGGTCCCGCCACCATACGAAAAGGGAATTTCGCCGTCGGCAATTTGGAAGTGGCGAAAAGCTGCCAGTACTCCTGCTTCGAGTTCGGGATAAAAAAACAAAATCGGGAAGTGGCCATGCATGCGGCAGACCATGGTTTCGGTGATGGGGCAGCCCAAATGACTCTCGTTGTGGGTAAACCACCCCTCCGCACCCCACCACTCATCTTTGCGGGTTTTTGCGATCCAAATAGAGTTTTTGGCCAGACTATACAGGCTCTGCACCAACCCGTCACACAGCCAATCCGGCATCCCACTGGTATAAATCACCCGTTGCCACGCTAGCACCCGCGTCGTCAATTCGCTAAACCGTTGCCAGGCATCATGCGCCACCGCCTGCACGCTGGTATAGCGCACCCCGTACTGGTGCACGTGCGCTTCGTTGCCGCTATCGCGCCAATGGGGCGCATACCAGGCCAGCACTATGCGTACGCGCTGGGATTGTTGGGGCGCCAGCGGACAAGCAATCCGCCCCGTCAAGGGGCCATCATCAGCCGCCACCACCACCCCATCACCGTGCAACGTCACCTGCGCGGCCTTGCTGTTTTTTGATTGCGGCGGCGTAATCACCAGTGCAATATCGAGGGGGTGGTCGCTAGTATTACTGATTTCAATTTCAAATAGTGTGGCCGGGATGTTGCTGACTACTGCATCCCCCAAAATCAAGGGCGTGACTGCACGAATACCCAGCGTAAAGGGTTGATTGTCGAACGTGCACACCATATCAGCAACCGGGAAGTGCCCCCAATAGGCGATATCGGCGGTCGACAATGGCACACTATAGTGGTTGTTGACCTGTACCTGCAACCATTCTTTGAAGTCACGGCGGGGTGGGACGATGTCATTAAAAATCGAGCAGAGGCCGATTTTGCCGGTGCCTTCCAACGTAAAATAGCCCGTCCCCAAGCCACCCATCGGCACGCCACTATCGAGGCGGTGGCCATCGTACACTACCCCAGGCACCGGCGCAGCAAATCCATCCGCCACAATCGTCGTCCACTTATTACGCAGTCCATTCGCATCAAACGGCCACATTGCCATTGTGCAATCCTTTCCACATTCCACTACTACTCTGATTATGCCCGTTTGGGGCGTAGGGGGCGCATCGGCCAAATTTCACCACGGAAGCGCGTAAGTACCGCCAACGCCGCCGCATCATCGTGCAAGTAACGCTGCAAATGCACCAACATACCAGGGCTCACGCCAAATTCAGCGAGAGCTTCTTGCAAGGCTTCGGCGTCGGTTTGGGCGCTGGCCAGGATTTGTTCACTTGCCGCCAGTTTCATTTCATAGACAAAACGGGACGGCGTCGCCGACGGCAACGCATCCCTTCCCAATCCGGCCGCCGGCAATGGCACACCGATGGTGAGCAATTGCTTGGCGCGCGTAATCGCCACATAAAACAAGCGGCGCTCTTCTTCGATGGCATCAGAGCCTGCCGGCACTGCCTGCGGATCGTTGCGGTCGAATACTTCGGGCGAACTGCCGTGGGCTGGTGTGTAGCCTTCGAGCGCCGCCGGCATCAACACATGCGCGTATTCCAGCCCTTTGGCACGGTACACGGTGGTAAACAACACCTGTTGGGCTTCGTCGGCTTGCCCTGCCGTGGCGTCAAATCCCGCCAACCAACCACAAAAATCATTGGCGCTGATTTGTAAATGCTCGACCACCGCAATCAAATGGCGCACCGCAATACTGCGCTCGGCCGCGGCTTCACCACGCCCATAAGCCCGCACGAAATGTTCGTCAAGGCGCAATTGTTGACTCAACGTGCTCAACAATTCGTAGCCACTGGCTTGGTCACGCAACAAGCGCCCCAGTTGTTCAAACAAAATCAACAAATCGGTGATGCGTTCACGGGCCTGCAACGAAATTTCATTTTGTTCGCTCAACCGCGTCAACATCATCCGCAACGTATGCGCTTGGGCACTATCTTCACGCACCGCCTGTTGCAACACGTCACGTTGCAAGCCCCGCATCGGCGTGTTGGCGATGCGGATAAAGCGCGTGGCAATTTCTTCGTTGAGGGGCGTGTCGAGTGCCATCAGCGTCGCCACATAATCTGCCAGCAAGGTGTGTTCACGCCGTTGATAAAACGGACCACGCCCGAGGATGCGGTAAGGGATGTTGCGGAGCAGACAGGCGATTTCGAGTGATTGCAACTGCCCCAGCGTCCGCCCGAGCACCACCACACTGGTGGGCGCATGCATACTACACCACGCCACCAACTGATCACACAGCACATCGTCGATAATCCCGGCCCGACTACTGCGGTCTTCACAAATTTGCACGTTGGTAGTCGATTCCCAGTCTGCCGCCACCAAATCTTTGGCAAAGCGCACTTTGTTGCGCACAATCACGTTATGGGCACATTGCGCCAACAATGGCCCAAACCGGAAGCTCTGGGTGAGCGGGTAATCGACAATCTGGCGCTCGGCCAACCCCGCCCCAAACCGGCTAAGCAGGTAATCTGGCCGGGCACCGCGCCATTCATAAATCGTCTGATCGTCGTCACCTACCACCATCACGTCGGCGGTAGTACCAGCCATTTTGGTGACCAACAATTGTTGACCAAAGTTGACATCTTGATATTCATCGACAATCAACACCCGCATCGCCCCGGTGACTTTTCGCCAAAATTTGGGCTGCTCGTCGGCTAATTGAATCAACAACGGCACAAAATCATCGAAGCCCACCGCACCATAACCGAGCCGCATTTCTTCGTAACGGGCATACACCAACGGAATATCGCTACTGGTGGCATGCGCCGCTCTGTCACTCCCCGCCGGGATGAGCGCCGCCTTCCACAGGGTAATCGCCGCTGCCACTGCATCGACGTCCACTGCACCATCTTCGACCACCCCTTCTTGCACCAGCGATTGGATGGCGCGGTGCATCATCAAGCGCGAGCGGTCGGTTTGCTCGTCGAGCCACCATTCTTTGGGCTCTTCGATGAGTTGCTCACCAATCGCTTGTTTGAGCCAGCGGTACGCAAATGAATGGAAGGTATCGACTCGGGGCTGGTCGGCTTTTTCGGTGAGGAGCGTGGCAATCCGTTCGCGTAATTCGTTGCGGGCCAAGGCGTTATAGGCAAACACCCGCACGCCCCGTGGGTCAACCCCCAATTCTTTGATGAGGTGGGCCACCCGCAGCACAATGGTGGTGGTTTTGCCACTGCCTGCCACAGCAAGGACGCGGGCATGTTGCCGGAGCGGGTGGGCGATAATGGCGAGTTGTTCATTTGTGGGTGGTGGTATGTGCATATTTTTCTGGTAAAAACGCCGCCCCACGGTGGTGAGGCGGCGTCACGGGCGCAGGGATGATTAATCGACCAATGAGCGCAAATAACGCACTGATTTGACAAAACCTTCGTGCGGACCAAAGGCGTCGTCTTCGTGCTCAACCGAAATCACGCCGTCGTAGCCCACTTGGCGCAAGGTGGTCAAGAACTCGCCCCAGCGGATGCGGCCATAACCGGGCAACACGTAGCGCCACCAGCCATCACCGTTTGAACCGACCCGGGCGCGCCGGGTGGGGTTGACCCATACATCTTTGGCATGGACATGGAAGATGCGCTTCTGGAATTCGCGCACACCATCGATGTAGTCGATTTCTTGCCAATCGAGGTGTGATGGGTCGTAGTTGAGGCCCATGTGCTCGTCGGGAAAGACTTCAAACAACGTTTGGAAGTGCTCGAGATTCTGCAAATTGGTGGCATACCAGTTTTCAAACATGATTTTGACGCCGGCTTCTTTGGCCAGGTTCATCATTGGGGTCATGTGTTCAGGCATGTCTTCGCGAATCGTCTGGAGCCGGTTTTTGCCTGGCGTGGGGAAGCCGGCAATGGCGCCGACCAACTCAACGCCCAATTTGGGCGCCAATTGAATGGCAGCTGGGAAGACTTTTTTGGACATCGCCAAATGCTCGGGGGTCACGCCGGTCATCATGGTGTGCCAATAACAGACAATGCTCGACAACGTAATGTTGTGCTTGGCCAACAAATTGTTGAGTGAGGCAATGTCGCTGTCGGTCACCGTCAAGGCATCAAAATTACCGCCAGGACCAACGTCGAGTTCGATTTGTTGTACCCCGATTGATGCCGCCCATGGGATGAGTTTGTCGAGTGGCTCGCGGCTTACGGGTGCGGTCAAAATACCAACCTTCATGGAAAAACCCCTCTCTGACGATACCTAATCTGCGACCACGGCCACCGGTTGGCCATGTTTTGCCGAAGCATATATAGCATCCATTAGGCGTGCCTGCCGCAACCCCAACAACGCTGGGCTCGGGGAAGTGGCACGCCCAAGAATACACTCACGGAAGTTTTCTTGGATGGATTGCGTGGTAGGCACTGCGGGGTACTTAATCATTTGGCCATCCTGCCAATGTTCCATCGTACCGCCATAAATGCTGGTTTTGACGCTTCCACCCGTTCCTTGGATATAAATTCCTTGCTCAAATACCGTGGCATCACCGCTGACTGCGGCGCTGCCCAACGTACCATCGGCAAAGCGCATCACGACGGTACCGGCAATGTCGACGGCTTCACCTTTGTTGTTGACACAGGCATAGACTTCCGTCACCGATTGTCCCGACAAATACAACATGGCGTTAAACATGTGCGCGCCACTGTCATACAAATTACCGCCACCCGATTGGACCGGGTCACTGCGCCACGTGCCTTTTTGGGTTTGGATCCAAGGCTGGGCACACACGCCCGTCACTAGCGACAAATTGCCTAATTTGCCAGCGGCGATAATATCGCGGATATATTGGAATTCGCACGTAAATGGCCCAGGGAACGCCACCGACAAGATTTTTTTGGTCTTATCGGAATGCTCGATCAACGCCAAAGCATCTTCAGTATCGATTACCATCGGTTTTTCGACCAACACATGTGCGCCGGCATTCATCGCTTCTATGGTTTGTTGGAAGTGTTGATTATGTGGAGTCACAATCACCACGCCATCGAGACGCTCGTTTTTGAGCATCTCGTGATAGTCGTGGTACGTGGTGGGGAGCTTGGTTTTGTCTGAGACTGTTTCGCGGATAAAGCGCTCGAGGTTATCAGCAGACGGTTCGGCCAAAGCTGCTACCTGGACACCCGGCAAGGCATCAAACATACGGCCGTGATGACGGGCCATGCCACCACATCCAATGATTCCAATCCGTACAATGTCACTCATACGAGCCTCCTTGCTCTTCACATCATCGTGGTTCTATCGTAGCACATTCTTGTCAATCTGGGAGCAGTTATGACGCAAAAACGACTCCGAGATGGTAAGCATCTCGGAGTCGTTTTTGCATTACTCTAGGATTTTTTGACGGGCATTTCGAGCTTGATGTCGTTCAATGGCTGCACCCCAACCAACGAGAGTTCTTTGGCAAAGTGACAGGCCACAAAATGCTCATCACCGATATCTTGGAGCGGCGGTCGCTCTTGTTTGCAGATATCTTTGGCATAGCGACAACGGGGGTGGAAATAGCAACCACTGGGTGGATTGGCTGGGCTTGGTACTTCACCTTGCAAGCGAATCGGACGGGTGCGCATGCGAGGGTCTGCTTTGGGGATGGCGTTGAGCAAGGCTTCGGTGTACGGATGCTTGGGAGTGAAGTAGAGTTTGTCGGTTTTGGCCATTTCAACGATATAGCCGACATACATTACTGCTACCCGATCCGAGATATGCTCAATTACGCTCAAATCGTGTCCTACAAACAAATACGCTAAACCGTATTTGGCTTGGAGTTCACCGAGCAGATTCAAAACTTGGGCTTGAATCGACACGTCAAGCGCTGATACCGGCTCATCACACACAATCAACTTGGGGTTGAGTGCCAGGGCCCGGGCAATCCCGATGCGTTGGCGTTGCCCACCACTAAATGCATGAGGGTAGCGTGACATGTTTTCGGGGCGAATACCCACTTCGTTGAGCAATTCAGCCACGCGATCGATGAGCTCACTCCCTGAGGCACGGTGCTGGATTTCGAGTGGCTCACCCACGATTTGACCAACCGTCAAACGCGGATTAAGTGAAGTAAATGGATCTTGGAAGATGATTTGCATGTTGGGGCGCAACTTGAGCATGGTAGTGCGATCAAGTTTGGCCACATCAACTTTACCGAGGGTCGGATCATTAAAAATAATCTCGCCCGCAGTTGGTTCATGCAAACGGAGTAATGCCCGACCAGCGGTGCTTTTACCACATCCCGATTCCCCCACCAAGCCCAGCGTTTCGCCTTTCTTGATGTGGAAGTCAATCCCGTCGACTGCCTTCACCGTCCCGGTGACACGGCGTAAAAAACCCGAGCGAATAGGAAAGTGCTTTTTGAGGCCACGTACCTCTAGCAACATATCATCGGTCGTCATGGGCGCCTCACGAGTATAGGTGGCAGCGCACGGTGTGACCCTTGGCTGCATCGACGATGGTTTCTTCGGGGAGAATCGTATCACAGACACCCTTGATCGCCACCGGGCAACGGGGGTGGAAGGGACAACCACTTACCCGTGAATAGGGATCGGGCACACTTCCTTCGATAGAAGCAAGTCGCCCTTTGGTACGACCCAAACGCGGGATAGATTGCAACAACGCAATGGTGTACGGGTGTCGTGGTTCATAAAAAATATCATCAACCGTCGCCCGTTCGACTACCCGCCCTAAGTACATTACCGCAACTTCATCACACATTTGCGCAACTACACCCATGTTGTGGGTGATGAACATGATGGATGTACCGATTTCGCTCTGTAATTCACGCATCAAATCCAAAATACTGGCTTCGGTGGTGACATCAAGTGCGGTGGTCGGCTCATCGGCAATCAGCAACGTTGGGGTGCACGACAACGCCATGGCAATCATGGCGCGTTGGCGCATCCCACCCGATAATTCATGTGGGAACGAATCAGCAATACGGTCGGGGTTAGGCATGCCAACCTTGGTCAACACATCAATCGCCCGCTTACGTGATTCGACATTGTCATTTGTCTGATGCAAGCGAATCGCTTCTTCGATTTGATCACTGATTGTGTAACACGGATTCAACGATGACATCGGCTCTTGGAAAATCATCGAAATGTTGTTACCCCGAATCTTGCGCATTTCGGGACTATTGCGCTCATAATCGAGAATGTTTACCTGGTTGCCACCTGCAGATTCATTAAAAAGGATTTTGCCACCTTCGGTTTTGCCAGCACTCGCCACCAACTGCATAATCGACATGCCGGTGATGCTTTTGCCACAACCCGACTCACCCACAATGCCCAACACCTTACCCCGTGGGATATTGAAACTCACCCCATTGAGGGCGCGTACCACACCCAGTTGCGTATAAAAATTAACTTTGAGATCTTCTACTCGTACCACATCATCAGTGGTCGTCGTCGTTGATTGATTCGTCATGTGCGATCTCCTAGGCGTACGGATCAACGGCATCACGGATACCGTCACCCAATAGATAGAAGCTAAGTACGGTAATAATCAGTACCAAGACGGGTAACAACATCCATGGATACGTCGTAATAGCTTCAATCGTCTGCGCATCACGGACCATCACACCCCACGATACTGCCGGCGGCAAAATTCCTAAGCCAAGAAAACTCAAGGCTGTTTCGGAACCAATCGCAGCGGGGATTGCCAATGTACCGACCACAATAATATGGCTTAGTGAATTGGGGATAAGGTGACGGGTAATAATGTGCCAGTGCGAACCACCAGCAGCCACCGATGCCGCAGTATAATCAGCGTTCCGGTACGACATGACCTTACCACGTACTTCACGAGCCAACCCTGTCCAGCCGATTACCGCAATAATCATGGTAATCAAAAAGAATCGCACCTCAACAGGGGCATTTTGTGGCAACGCTGCAGCCAGGCTCAAAAACAACGGAATATCAGGGAATGAACGGAGTAATTCAATCACCCGTTGAATCATATTGTCGATGGCACCGCCAAAATACCCTGATGCGGTACCGACAATTGAGCCAATGATAACGGAAATGACCACACCCACAAACCCTAATGTCAATGATATTTGACTACCCTTGAGCAACCGCGACAATACGTCTTTACCGTCTTTGTCTGCACCCAGCAAATTAATTTGAAAACCGTCTTCAACACCAAATAAATGGAGTTTACTTGGGAAAATTCCCAAAAAGTGGTATTCATACCCTTGCACAAAAAAATGAATCGGCAACGGGTGACTTTCGTCAACCACATACAACCATTGCAACCGTTCCGTATCCAAGGTTTGTTTCAGTGCAAAAGTGGAAAGCTGACCATTCACTGTTTTGACCTGTGACGGCGGACCCCAGGCATAATTTGAATCCAACCGATTATGGTCGTATGGCGCCAAAAAATCCGAAAACAACATGATGGTATACATCACAATCAAGACATACATTCCACCAACCGACAGCTTACTTTTGCGGAAGCGGCGCACCATCAGTTGCCACTGAGGGATTTGACCGACATCTTCAACCTGCGTCGCTGTAGTGTGTGGGAGTTGAGTAGCATCGACTGCCATTACGGTACCCTTTCTCTCTCTACTCCAAGCGGATGCGGGGGTCAACCCACGCCAACAACAGGTCTGCCAGCAAATTGCCGACTAACAACAACGCCGACAACATCACCAAAATAGTCCCGGCTAGGTACATGTCTTCGGCACGCAAGGCATCAAGATACATCGGGCCGATGGTAGGCAAACTCAACACCTGCGCAACCAATGTTTCCCCGACAACCAGTGCTGGCAATAACGTACCCAAAGACATGACGAGCGGATGTATCGCATTACGAACCGCATGTTTCCAGATCACGACAGCTTCGTCAAGACCTTTGGCACGTGCAGTCTGAATATACTGCATGTTCAAAACGTCGAGCAAATTAGCACGCATGACGCGGGTCAGGCCGGCAGTCGCACCAAACGCTAATACCAGCACTGCAATCCACAAATGGCGCACCATGTCCATGAATTTTGCAAAACTCATCGACTGATCCATGAATTCGCTCGAGTTGATTCCACCGACTTGTTGATTAAAATAGCGGGTGGCAAAAATAAGAATAATTAGCGCCAACAAAAATCCAGGGATAGCCAAACCAATAAATTGGATAAATGTCACGATGTAGTCAGGGGTTGTATAGCGGTGGGTTGCCGAATAAACACCGATGGGGATTGATACCAACCACGTAAATATCAACGCAAATAATGACAGTCCAAGCGAAACACTCAGACGACCCCAAATACGTTCACCAACTGATTGGTCTGTTAAATACGATGTGCCGAAGTCACCTGATGCTGAGCGTTGCACCCATTTCCAATACTTCACTACAAACGGATCGTTGATACCGTAACGCAGTTCGAGTGCTTTGATTTGGTCACGGGGCACATCACCACCCATTTGACGCAGTTTTTGTAACTGCACATCAAGAATCGTTCCGGGTGGCAACTGAATAATAAAAAATCCAATAAATGAAACAGCAACGAGCAGCACTATCATGTTGATGAGCCGCCGCGCGATATAGTTCAGCATGCGTCGCTCCCGCTTTGGGTTACAGGCCACAATGCCCATTTGAAAGTGAAAGAGTGGGGGTTGAGGTAGGGGAAGAGTACGGGTGTTGCCACCCGTACTCTTGTGTGGCAAAGCCACATGGACTATTAGGCGTGCTTGGTGGCGTCGTCCCAGAACCAGGTCTCGGGATCGTAGGTGGCCGGTGCAGGAATGATCCAGGGGTTCACAAAACCGCCCATACCTTCCTTGGCCAAATCGTCACGAGTTGGGACGTTCTTGAGCTCGGTGTGAGCCAAGATAATGCGGGGTTGATTGGTGATCGTACCCGAGAAGAACGGACCGCTCTCCACGTGGATCTTGATCATGTCCCACACCATTTGGTGACGCTTCATGACATCTGGCTCGACCTTGGTCTTGTCATAGACGTCAAAAATCTTACCAATTACCGGATCGAAGTCTTTGTCGGTGGGTTGCAAGCGGGCTGGCTTGCGGGCCCATGGATCGACATCGCCTTCTTCTTTCTCGGTGGCGGTACCGCGCACGTCGTAGCCCTTACCGTGGACAGGTGCCCAGCGGTCGCCTTCGATCGGCACAACCCATTGTGGGTAGACAAGGTGGTTGGGGCCGTCGCCGACTTCCCAAGCCGTCTTCATCATGATATCGCCGGCATGCCACTTGTCGTCGTATTCCTTGTTAGGAATCGGGGTAAGCACACAGTCGATACCAATTGCTTGCCAGTTTTTGATCAAGCGCTCGTTCTTCTGCAAATGCTCGCCGTTGGGGCTCTCGTCGGCCGGGTAGGTCACGAGAATCTGCAACGGGCTCCCATCAGTCAAGGTGCGCTTGCCATCTTTGCCTTTTTTGTAACCGGCATCGTCAAGCATCTTTTCGGCAGTAGCAACATCATACTTGATGTAACTGTCGCGCCATTCAGCGTAGCGCTTCTTGGCTTCGTCGTTGAAGTTGTACTCAATCGCCTTGGGGCTCATGGTACCGTTCGACAACTCACCGAGACCGAAGTAGACGGCCTTTTGGACGTCGGCACGATCATAGGCATGTGACAAGGCTTGGCGGAACTTCGGATCGCGGAATGCGGCGCGGAGCTTGGCATCCTTGTAGTCGAAGTTGAAGAAGTACATTGAACCGGTACCCGAACCCGAGTCCCAGAACAATACATTCAAGTTGCTCTTGGCAGCGCCATCCTTGAAGTCCTTGATGTCGCCGAGTGTTTGGCTATGGAAGTGAGCATGATCGACTTGACCGTTGAGGTAAGCCAACTTCTCTGATTCCTTGTCCTTCACATAGGCGATTTCGACAGAATCGATGTACGGCAATTGCTGACCTTGTGAGTCAACACACCAGTAATATGGGTTCCGTTCCCACACGGTGCGGACACCGTCTTCGTATTTGGTCAAGTACCAACCCGACATGCGGGGCAAGTCAGGATTGATGAAGTCAACCTTCTTTGAGTGCATTTCCCAGTCTTTGTTCTTGTCTGGGTGCAACACAGGGTTGAATTGCTCCATGTAATGGGCAGGAGCCATCCAGCGCGGTCCGATACCGGCATTGACCCACATCGCAATGCGGTCAGCAGTCAACGGAGCTGGGGCGTCAAATACCATTTCCATGGT
Organism: Roseiflexaceae bacterium; assembly: GCA_947450095.1. Classification (GTDB taxonomy): domain Bacteria; phylum Chloroflexota; class Chloroflexia; order Chloroflexales; family Roseiflexaceae; genus UBA965. The sequence continues at coordinate 11,630 of CANFUF010000002.1, read as the reverse complement.
GAAATCATCAACTTTGTTGATTTTGACCAAAGTACCCTTACCCGAACGGGCTTCGTCGGGGGGACCTTCGACCGGCTTGAGACCAGCGGGGAAGGTGGCTTCTTTACCGTTACCACCGACCATGCTCTCCCACCAGTACATGATGTCGGCCACGGTCCATGGCTGACCATCTGACCACTTCAGGCCCTCGCGGAACTTGAATGTCCACTTGGTGGCGTCAGGAGTTGCTTCCCAGCTCTCGGCCAATCCAGGTCCGATTGCTAAGCCGTCCTTCAAGTAACGCAGGATCGAATGACCATACATTGACTCTTGTTGGAAGCCAGCAATACCCCAGGTGTTGGCGTAGGTCTTGCGGAGCTTGCCGCCGTACTTACCGACGGTCAACCACACGTGTGGTGGCGTGTAGGGTGACTTGGGCAAACGGGCATCCACATTGGGAAGCTTGCCATCTGTTACGTCCTTGTCCAATGACGGTGACTGTTTGAAGGTCGTCTGGACTGCAGGAATGGCCGTGGCTACGGGTGGGGTAGTGGGTTGGAGTTTGGCTTCTTCAGCCTTGGTGGGCTCGGCAGCAGTGTTGCTTGCAGTACCCGTATTGCCGCCACAGGCGACAATTGCGGCACTTGCAGCACCCATTGCTGACAGTCGCAAGAAATTGCGACGATGCAGCTTTGCACTCATGGATTTTCCTCCTTGACATGAGGGTCGCAACATTGCGTAACTTACTCATGTGCGCGAAATTTGTAGTACTCCGCTTGAAACCGTCTGCCATCTGTGGAAGATGGACATCCAAGTAATGAACCTGAACTACGGCCTCAAAATGATTGTATTACGCTACTCTGCGTTTGTCAAACAGTAATTTTTGATTTTATTGTTTCGGTTTTTTTGTGATTATTATGCCCAAAAACACATCTAATGAGTTGATTTATACACACCAAACACACTAAATAATTACCACATTATCATCGCACTTTACCAAATTTTAATGAAATTCTTTGATTATTTGAGTAATCAACTGAACAATTTGCTGTGGCCATGATATGCCATCCACCAAGTCGAGAAGCGCTCTCCGTCCCATATCGTTCATGTTCACTTGATAGGTACAATTTTGCGTCAAATGCTGACATTCGAGGCGGCCCCAAACCACCCGCCCACTCATGAGTGTCACGCGCAAATTGGCTCCATACGAAATAGTGTTGACAGAGTCAGGCCACGCATGTACCAATTCGATGCGGCGTACCGCAATCCCTTGCTGGCGCAAATCAGCCCCGATTGCATCTCCAAAAGAATTATATCGGGGTGGCTGTAGCCACAATCCTACCCCGATAATCACGAGACACCCTAGCAACCAGTAGTATTTTTTCATCAACACTTACCCAAGCAACGCCGCCTGTACCTTGTCATCACTGGGATGATCTGCAATGCTGCGGCTATAATATGTCAATGTGAAATGGCCGCTGCGATCCACTACAAATGTCCCCGGCATCTGCATCACATCGCCACCAATCGGGGCACCAGCACCATACCCCTCCCGGGTAATTTTGACTGCCTCGATAGCCACTTGTGGTGCAAAAAACGCCCCGAGCCCGGCCCGCCCCAAGCCAAATTGCTGATAGGCCTGTTGGTTTTGGTCAATCATGCACATGATATTGGGAGCATATTGTTGCACAATAGCTCGGGCCTCGGCGGCATCACCCATGCCAACGGCTATCACCGTAAATTGCGGATCAAGCGTCTGTTGCAAACTGGCTAAACTAGCCAGTGTCTTGCGACAAAACGGTCAGCCAAAATGGCGCAAAAACGAAATCACCAAGCCACCCTGTTGCCATGTGCTCTGCAAATCGTGTGCCACACCGTGCACATCTGTCATGATCAAATTAGGGGCGTCGTCACCAATCTGCCAACGCGTTTTTGTGGGAGTCATACTCCAATGCCTTTCAATTCTTCAATTTCCACCAAATATAGATTTATGGGGTAAAAATAATACGCATTTTTTGCGCAACAGGATGTATGATTCCATGCATCGTGCTACAATGTGGGCAGACCATGTTCAGGCAAAAGGGAGTTACGTAATGAGCGATAATCGCCGCAGTCGAATCGTCACCGAAGGGGTGCAACGCACTCCCAACCGCGCCATGTTACGGGCGGTTGGATTCCAAGACGAAGATTTTAGCAAACCAATTGTCGGGATTGCCAATGGCTATAGCAATCTCACCCCGTGCAACGACGGGCTCGACGTGTTGTCCAAGGCCGTTGCGAGCGCCATCAAAACCGCCGGCGGCATGCCCATGCTCTATGGCACGATTACAATTGCCGACGGTATCTCGATGGGTACCGAAGGGATGAAATACTCCTTGGTATCACGCGAAGTCATCGCTGATGCCATCGAAACCGTCACCAATGGCCAATCCATGGATGGCGTCGTTACCGTCGGCGGCTGTGACAAAAACATGCCCGGCGCGATGATCGCCATGGCCCGCCTCAACGTCCCGTCGATTTTTGTGTATGGTGGCACGATTGAGCCCGGCAATCTCGATGGCGAAGACTTGACCATCGTCAGCGCCTTTGAAGCCGTCGGCCAATACAGCGCCGGCAAAATCGACGCTGCTCGTTTGCTCCAAGTTGAAAAAGCCGCCTGCCCCGGACCTGGCTCGTGTGGTGGCATGTATACCGCCAACACCATGTCATCAGCCATCGAAGCCATGGGGTTGAGCTTGCTCAATTCGTCGACGATGTCGGCTGTGGCTCAAGAAAAAAACGACAGCGCCTATCAATCAGGCATCGCCGTAGTCAACGCCATCCGCAAACAAATCTTGCCGGCCCAGATTTTGACCCGCAAAGCCTTTGAAAACGCCATCGCCGTCATCATGGCCACCGGCGGCTCGACCAACGCCGTGTTGCACTTGCTCGCCATCGCCCATGCCGCCAATGTACCGCTCAACATCGACGACTTCGAACGGATGCGGGCTCGCGTACCCGTGATCTGTGACCTCAAGCCCTCCGGGCGCTATGTGGCCACCGATTTGCACAAGGTAGGCGGTACCCCCCAAGTCATGAAGATTTTGCTCGAACGTGGCTTGCTCCATGGCGATGCCATGACCATTACCGGCGAAACCATTGCCGAATCGCTCAAATCCGTTCCGAGTGAGCCTGCCACCAATCAGTCCGTGATTCGTCAATGGGACAACCCCATGTACGAACAAGGCCACTTGGCGATTTTGCGCGGCAATTTGGCCGAAGAAGGGTGTGTCGCCAAGATTTCGGGCGTCAAACAACCAGTCATCACCGGCCCAGCTCGGGTGTTTGAGTCCGAAGAAGAATGTCTCGACAACATTCTCGCCAACAAAATCAACAAAGGCGACGTCATCGTCATCCGCTACGAAGGTCCCAAAGGCGGTCCTGGCATGCGCGAAATGTTGGCTCCCACCTCAGCTATCATCGGTGCTGGGCTCGGTGATTCAGTGGCATTGATTACCGACGGTCGCTTTTCGGGTGGTACGTACGGCATGTGCGTCGGTCACATCGCCCCCGAAGCCGCCACCGGTGGCACGATTGCCTTGGTCAACGAAGGGGACTCGATTACCATCGATGCCTACCAACGCTTGATCCAGCTCAATATCAGCGATGCTGAGCTGGCTGCCCGCCGGGCTGCCTGGCAGCCCCGCCCCGCCCGCTACCGCCGTGGGGTGTTGGCCAAATACGCCAAATTGGTATCAAGTGCCAGTCTCGGCGCCGTCACCGACCTCGACCTCTAAAAAACCACATCATCCTCGGGAGCATGCGTTCCCGAGGATGATGATCGCAAAATAATTGTGTGTATTTTCGTGATAGAAAAAACGTATGACTGCATATATTCAGGCCAGCGGGCTGGTGCGTATTTTCCGCAGTAGCGACATCGAAACATTTGCCCTGCAAGGGCTCGATCTGACCGTCACCAAAGGAGAAATGGTGGCCCTAGTCGGACCATCTGGTGCTGGCAAATCGACATTCCTCAATATGCTCGCCGCCCTTGACCGTCCCGATGCCGGTACCCTCCACGTTGGTGACCTCGATTTGGTGGCAGCCAACGAACAACTCCGTGCGCATTACCGCCGGTCGCTGGTGGGATTCCTCTGGCAACAAACCACCCGCAATCTGGTGGCAGGTTTGACTGCCCGCGAAAACATCGCCTTGCCAGCCTTGCTTGCGGGACACCCCTATGCGCAAACCCAAGCGACTGCCGACGAATTATTGGCCGCCGTCGAAATGTCAGCCTTTGCCGACAGCGACCCCTTGCGGTTGTCGGGTGGTCAACAACAACGGGTCGCCTTGGCAACTGCCTTGGCCTGTCGCCCTACCTTGTTGCTCGCCGACGAACCAACCGGCGAGGTCGATTGGGCCACGGCGCAACGGATTTTGGCATTGCTCCACACCCTGCGCCAACAATACGGATTGACCATTGTGCTCGTGACGCACGACCCGCGTGTCGCGGATAGCGCTGACCGTACCATCGCTATCCGCGATGGACGGACGAGTAGCGAAATCGGACACGACGACATCGAAACTATCGTTATCGATAGCGTCGGACGACTACAAATCCCCCTCGAAATCCGCCAACGCCTCGGGATTGGCCAACGCGCTACCGTCGAAATCGTCGATGGCGTCATCCAAATCAAGCCCGTCGCACCAACGCAGACTGCCCCCAAACCATGACAAAAATTGCATTACAACATGTTACTCGCGTTTTTGGCAGCGGTGACACCCAAGTACGGGCGCTCAATGACGTCTCTGCCGAATTTCAACACGGGAGTTTGATTGCACTGATGGGACCGAGTGGTAGCGGCAAAACCACCATGCTCAATATGATTGGAGCACTTGATCGCCCAAATGATGGCACAATTTTACTGAATGCAGCTGATATTGGTGCCATGAGCGATGGCGAGCGGGCGATTTTCCGGCGCGGGATTGGCTTTATTTTTCAACGCTTTGCCTTGATTCCGACTGCATCGGCCTACGAAAACATCGAATTTGCCTTGCGGATTGCCGATGTACCCCGCCCTGTCTGGCAAGAACGCATCATACACACCTTGACCCAACTCGATATCGCCGATCACGCCCACCACCGCCCCAACGAATTGTCGGGTGGGCAACAACAACGCGTCGCTATTGCCCGCGCCCTTGCCATTCACCCCCAACTCTTGCTAGCAGACGAACCAACCGCTAACCTCGACGCTCAGCGCGGAGCTGCAGTACTGACATTATTCACTGAATTATGTCAATCAGGTGTAACGATTGTCATGTCGACCCATGACCCCGCCGCCGAGCGCTACGCCAGCCATGTCTGCCGCATGCGCAGTGGTCAAGTCGAACGAATCGACGTGCGCGCTACAGCTTCCGCAACACAAAAATAACCGACAGTAAGCGGATTACCATCGAGCATACAAACAACACCGCATAATGATTGAACGTCACCCCTGCCACCAAAAACGTATGGTGTTTGAGGAGCTCGGCGATAATACCACCGAGCAATCCTGATACGACGACACCGATGCCAGATACTGCGCCATAGGCAGCCAAATAGGCTCCTTTGCCAGTGCTGGGTGCCCGACCCATAGAAATATTGGCAAAACCTTGGTTGATGCCGGGCCAAAACACTCCCGCAAACAACGAAGTACCAAATAATGGCCATAACCACCCAGGCGAAGACAAAAACCAACCCATTGGCAACGGTACTACACAGGCAGCACTCACCAACAACACAATTTTGTCGCCATACCGGTCTTGTAATCGCCCCACAAAGGGGTAGCAAATCATCGAGGCAATACTCGTTACAATCCCCATATATGCGAGATCCGAAAAGTTCATATGTAACGTATTGATACCATACGCCGTAAAAAACGGACCAGCAAGCCCAACGGCAAATGCCCATGCCGTAGCAGAAACAATCAACTGGCGATAATTGATATCAGCTAATGGTGCCAAAAACATCGTACGCAATGCAGGATGCGGACGGGGTTGCATCGGGGGCTCTGCTTGTAAGCGCAACAGGACAAGCCCAACAGCCGCCACCACCAAACCAAATCCCAATGTCGCAGCGTACGCCAAACCTTCGTTTGCATTCGTTTTGAAGTAATCCAAGGCATATCCCGATGCCAAACCGGCAACCATGGCAGCGAAACTTGCCACCGTGTTGCGCACCCCAAAGTAACGGCCGCGGCGATGTGCTGGCACCAAATCAGTCATCCAACTGGTCCACGTATTGACGGCAATCCCCATCAACGCAGCCGAAATCAGTTGTAATACCACAAATATCGGCAACGAAATTGTTTGGGATAATTGCCAGAGTGGCAGTAATGCAATGGGAATCCACACCGCACGGCTGAGCCCTTCACTCCACACCGACAACATGCGTCGCTCGCCTTTGCGCTCTTCGAGGTATGCGCCGAGCAACTGGAACAGTTGGCTGATAAACGGTAATGCCCCTAATATACCGAGCACCAATGGACCGGCACCTAAATACAATGCAAGACCCGTCACCAAGCCATTGGCAGTAATACTGACGAACACGTTCGCCAATGCACCTTCGACAATCGAAAGTCGTAAGGCTGATTCACGGACTGCCGGTGTTAATTCGCTCGGTTGCATAATTACCTGTGATCTGTAATAAATCCTGTTCCATCATACCAAATTGTGATAGACTTTGGATTAAATTGACCACATTTACGGTACTCAATCGGCAAAAAAATACGCGCGCAGCGGATGACGCGCTGCGCGCGCATGACACACATGATGTGTGTGAATTATTTTGTCACATCACGTTTTTTTTGGAGTTGGGCAAACACCTCACGCTCGGCATCGGTCAATTGGGTAGGCAACACCACATCGAGTTGCAAATACAAATCACCTCGTTGCGTCGGATTGCTCCGTAACGGCATTCCTTGATTGGGGATACGATGCGTAGTGCCGTTTTGTGAAAGTGGTGGCACTTTGAGGGTGAGTGATTTCCCTCCCATGACCGGAATGCGAATTTCACCACCAAGAATCATATCGTACAAATCAACCGGCACTTTGGCAAATAAATCATGGTTGCGCCGTTCGAGGCGTTGATGTGGCGCCATATTGACCACTACCACCAAATCACCACGTCGCCCACCACCATAACCGGGAGCACCTTCATTGGCGATACGGATTTTGCCACCGTGTTCGATGCCTGGGGGGATTTTGACGGTAATCGTGCGGGCTTGGCCATTGGCGGTATGGAATTGAAAGCGCCGATCTGTACCAGTAAAGGCTTCTTCGAGCGTGACTTCGACTTTTTGTTCGACATCTTGACCGGCAGCAGGACGCCCGCGAGGATCTACCCCACCAAAAATTGATTCAAAAATATCACTGAAATCAACACTCCCCGGACCACCTGGACCACCACCTGGACCACCATACGCAGACCCAGCGGTACTCCCAGCCCCTGGATATGGCGACTGACCACCACTCGTACCAAATCGATCATACTGCGCACGTTTGGTTTTGTCAGACAACACCGTATGCGCTTCGTTTATTTCTTTAAAACGCGTTTCGGCCTGTGGATTATTGGGATTCACATCAGGGTGATATTTACGTGCCAACGCCCGATACGCCTTGCGAATTTCTTCTTCGCTGGCATCACGAGGGACACCTAATACTTCATAATAATTACGCTGTGCCATACCATATGCCTCACTATTCCCACAGATTTAGTGCACGTCTCTTACGTTTTTCCAATGTAAAAGACACCAACTATCAATACAGAAACAAAACGTTGATTACATAATTTCATCACATGCGATGCGTCACTGATTCATTCTTTCCAGTTGCACATACATGATCATGTCTCTGTTATTAAGCCTAGTCATCCCCACCCGGTACGTCAAGTAATTCTCTATTAGAATTGTATATATATTAATGCAGCCGGGTTAAGGGAGCCATTGAAGTTGACTACATTCACCGCTACACCACAAACGGAACTCATCAGTATGCATCGCTAACGAGGCTGGTAACGGCACTGCTTGGCTTTGCGCAGGAGCTGAGGTTGCGGCATCGAGCAAAAATAGTTTGGTTGGCGCGGTCGATGGCTCAATCCGTCCCCGATCATAGCTTGCGATGGTCATTCCGCGTAATAAATAGACCCCCACATCACCATTCCGCCATTTCAATGGCAAATACCATTGGGTTGCATGGTCGATTGCCACATCATTTGTGGTCTGTACATAGCGAATGGCGTTGGTTAATTGGCCATCAAATTCCCCGTAGGTACGTTGATCGCTTTGCCATTGCAGATAGGTATTTGCGCTCCACATCACACTAATACACAATATGCTTGTTACTACAATTGCCTGCCAGCGTGGAGCCACTGCACTTATGAGGATCCACAATCCATAGGTCACAATCATGGCCGTGGGAATTGTCGCTTCTACCGTACGCAATGCATGCGGCGCATCCACACTTAATATGCCTGGCGTTACTGCAATAAGTAAATACGCTACAACCCAAAGCGCCGCAGCATCACGACGACGCCACAACACCATCAAGCCAACCACAAATCCCAATCCCTCGATAATATTAAGTTGGGCCATCCCCATAAAAAAATGGCGGGCGTTATGATCGCCAGTCATCAAAAACATCCCCGCATAGGCCAAGATGTTTTTTTGGAGCGCAACCCAAAACGGCACCCCTTCTAGGGCGGCATTACCAGTCAACGAGGTAATATCAATCCGTTTCATATAGTTATACGATTGGGTAATCGCATACCAAACAATCGGAGCCGCAGCCACGGCAGTTGCCACACACCAACTCGCAAGCAGTTGCCAATGCTGGCGCCAATGCCAACGATACATATACCAATGGGCAATAATCGCTAGTCCAACCACAAGTGGCATTAAGCGCGCCGAATGATACGCCAATGTCATTGCACCCGTCGCCAGCCCCGCCCCTACGCCCCACCCAATTGCGCGCCGCGATTGTGAAGCCGCAAATCCGCGCCACAGCAATCCAACAGCGCTCAGTGTCAACAATGGGCCAATCGTTGCCGGGAAGCCGATACGACTCAACCCTACATGCCACAAAAACGGCGCCAAGACGATACTCATCAATAGCGCAAACGATTTCCCCCACCACGGATATAACGCCCAATACGCCACCGCGACCGTTAGACTTCCCACGACTGCAGCCACAATCCGAATCGCAAATGCCGAAGGTCCCAAAATAGCAATCGGAAGCGCAGAAAGATAAAAATACCCCGCAGGTAAATTCGCAAACGGACTATAAATCATCCATTCGCCCGCCAATACCCGTTGCGCTAATCCACCATGGCGGGCTTCATCACGAAACATTCCTTGAGGGAAGTCATTGAGTAATATGGTACGGAGTACCACCGCAAATACCACCGCACCACCAAACAACCATGGCCACCAATGTGGCTCCCACGTAACCCCCACCGTACGCGTAATTGGGGGCATTACAAACCAGATACCCAGTAATAATGCCGCACCAATTGCAGCATATCCATAGCGCATACAAGTCAACGCTACAATCACCCCAATTACTGCACTCCATAGCGGAATATGCGGCTGGCGATAGGGTGCGGCCCACCAAAGCAACGCCACAGCACCACCCCAAGCCAACCCCGACCATACGGTAGGGACATACATCGACCATTGCATCGGCCACATCACTTGGGCCACCAACACCGCCACAACCCCCGCCAATGCTATACCCCAATGCCATTTTTGGCGGATTATAATCAACATCATCGCCAAAACACAGAGCACGACATAGAGCCATACATCCAGCACATCACTCACGCTATGCCCGAGTGATGCCGGCATAATCGTCACAGTTTGGATCGCTAATCCAAGTGACCGTCGATCTGTCAATATATCGCCCGTCACTTGATAATGAATTTGGCGATATCCATTTACCCATGGCTGTGACGGCACCAAAATCCATACTTTGCGCCATCCAGCAGACAATGAAGTATCAATGACAACCCGCTGCTGTTGCGTAATCAACAGGTGCGTCAATGCTCCTGCAGAACGCCCAGTATGTGCAAAAAACGATAGTATCGTGCCAGTGGCACCAGATCCACCTAATACCCGAATATCACCGACGTCAGCGAGCCAACGAAACGGAGTGCCATGAGTAGGATCGTTATTTTCATATTCAATTGGCCCAATAAACGGCATCACTGTACTTATTTGCGGCATTTGTGCCTGATAGACGATACCTGCCGGATGCACGGTATTCAACACCAAAAATTGCCCAACACTGATGCTGAGCAAAATAAGCAACCACGGCAAATATTTTTTTATAAACACAGAAATAACCATATGCATAATAGAGTACATTATACACTACCTCGATTACTCATTTATACATATTGACATGTTGTACAGGAAATTCCCCCATTACACCATGTGACTACACCCCAACAGCCGTCACTTTTGCACCAAGCTCACGTTGCACTTCAAAAACGAAATACATCACGCACGATTGCAATCGGTCGTTGCTTTACTTCCATGTAGATCAAGGATAAATAGACGCCAACGAACCCTAATGCAGTTATGATAATGCCGCCAACACACCAAATCGACACCACAAGTGAGGTCCACCCCGTCAAGGTGTTTTTATTGATAATCCAATTAACCACCAAAAAGAGCACACCCAAAAATGCAACTGATGAAATCAAGAAGCCTGCATAAAAAATCCACATTAATGGCGCTTGATATGAAGTCACTGCATTAATGAGATGATTTATTTTTTTCTGAAACGTATATGTCGAAGGACTCGTTGAATGTTTTTTGACATTTATCGCAATCTGATTAAACCCGGTACCATGCCATAAGTTGACGATAAATATTTCGCGTTCATGGTGCTGGAGCAATGCCGCAACATATCGTTGGGTCATCAATCGCGCAGTGACAATGTTGCGTGGATAGTCTGACCGGCTGACAACATCCATGATTTTATAAAACAACGCACCTGATAATTGCTCGAATAAATCACCGCGACGAACTTGCTGCACTCCGTATACTACATCGGCAGATTGCGCATGAAGTATCTCGTGAAACGAAAACAGCCATTCTGGATCTTCTTCTAAGTCGCTATCAATTAAGTAGACGTATTCACCCTGTGCATAGCGTAATCCGGTCATCATTGCTTTGTGATGCCCAAAATTACGTGACAAATCTACAACAATGACATTGGGGTCTTGTTTGGCAATTGCAGTGGCAAGTTCACAAGAATTATCGGGTGAGCCATCATTTACAAAAATAATTTCGTATGATTCAAATTTTAATGATTCTATTACTTTACAAATTCGTGTATAAAATTCATTGATATAATTAGCGGAATAATATAGCGTTGAAACCACGGAAATTTGCACATTCAACCTCATCAATTACCCATAATCATTAATCCTTAGTATAGCCTATTTATATTGATTGCCATACGACATTGATTGCCATACGACAATACCTACGCCAAAATCTCACCCCTCGCGTCATTTCATGCCGGTTGCGATAGCCACCGTAGCGTGGAATCTCTCAAGGATTGCCATAGTATAGATCCACGACGGGGGGTGCGCTCGATAGAAAATTCCACGACTATGATTATGGAAT
>CANFUF010000001.1 GCA_947450095.1 Roseiflexaceae bacterium | reverse complement strand
CGATTGGCAGACCGGAGCATTGGTTGGGGCCGTGTTGATGGCCACGAGTGTTAGTATTTCGGCGCAAACACTGCGTGAACTCGGGCAAATGCGTACCCAAATCGGTAGCGTCATCCTCGGCGCCGCTATCATCGATGATGTCCTGGGTGTGTTGATTTTTGCGGTGGTCATCAATGTCATTACGGGTGTCGGAGATTTGGGGATGACCCTGCTCAAAATGACCCTCTTTTTCCCGATTGCATGGTTTGTGGGTGACCGGCTCTTACCGTTACTCGTGCGTTTAGAGCATCGACTGCCGCAACGCGAGGCAGCCCTGACTGTGTTGATGGCGCTGGTATTGTTGTATGCCTGGGCGGCCGAGTCATTGGGGAGTGTGGCGGCAATTACTGGCGCCTATCTGTTGGGGATTTTGGCAACTCGGCACCTTAACCCCAAACATATCGCTCACGATGGCACTGCCACGGTGGGATATGCTTTTTTTATTCCAATCTTTTTTGTCAATATTGGCTTACAAGTCACGCCCAACGACGTTTTTTCGGCACCGTTGGTAATTGTGGTGATTACGGTGGTAGCGATTGTCACCAAGCTCATTGGTGGCAGCTTGGGTGCGCGTATGGGTGGTATGTCGTGGCGCCCGGCGCTGACGGTGGGTGCCGGGATGGTGTCACGGGGCGAAGTGGCCTTGGTGCTCGCAGGGGCGGCATTGTCTGCCGGGGTGATTAGCGGCACAGTTTTTTCGGCACTAATCGTCATGACGTTGGTCACCACGTTGGTGACGCCGCCGCTGTTGCGCTGGATGATCCCGAGCACACCGCTACCCACAGACGCTGTTGTGCTGGATGAAGCCTAGAGCAACGCCACAAACAAATCATTGACGTTGGTGCCGGTCGCTCCCGGTTTGAGCAAATCAGCGATGGCATCAAAAAAATAATAACTATCGTTGTGCACCAAGGCATCATGGGCATCTTGTCCTGCGGCCTTGGCACGGGCTATTGTTTGACCGTCAACGACGGCTCCGGCGGCATCGCTGGGCCCGTCGCCGCCGTCGCTGGCATAGGCGGCACAGAGGAGATTGGGGATGCCTTGGATGCTGAGGGCTGCCCCCAGTGCCAGCTCTTGATTACGTCCACCCAGTCCGTTGCCTCGAATCGTGACGGTCGTCTCGCCGCCGGCGAGCAGGCAGATGCGTTGGCCGTGGCGGGCATGGTAGGCGGCAATATGCCCGAGGGTGCGCCCGACCTCGCGGGCCTCGCCGTTGAGCGTATCACTCAAAATCAGTGGCGTGTACCCGGCCTGTTGCGCTACCTGCGCCGCCGCCGCGATGGCTTGTTGGATGTCACCAATGATAAGCGGCGTGGCGTAATTGGTGTGGTCGGGTGGCAATGGTGTCGTCAAGGCAGTGGTGATTGCCGGGGCAAGATTGGTAAGTCCGGCGTGTTGCACTACCTCCCAGGCAGCTAGGGCACTATCGGGGTTGGCGACGGTGGGTCCCGAGGCGATGGCGGCCAACGGGTTGCCAATCACATCCGACAAAATCAATGTGACGAGGGGCGTGTTGCCGGCGGCCCGGGCTAATCCCCCCCCTTTGACCAAATCGATGCGTCGGCGGATAGTGTTGATGGCATTGATATCGGCGCCACTGGCCAACAAATCACGGGTCAACTGTTGCATCTGCGCCAAATCAATCCCTGGTAAGGGATCGACCATCAGCGCCGAGCCGCCCCCTGACACCAACACCACGATTAATTGCGTCGAGTCAGTCTGTTGTACCAATTGGCGGGCCAGTTGCCCCGCCACGAGGCTCCGCGCATCGGGCACCGGGTGCCCAGCGGCGTGGTAGTGCAGTTGGGAGTGGCGGGGCGTACCATCGTCATCTTTGTAGATTACCAGTCCGTGCGACACCAATGCCCCAAGACTCCGCATAGCGGCGTCGGCCATCGTCAAGGCTGCTTTACCCACCGCCAACAGCACCATACTGCTGGGGGTGTAGTGGCTACCACCAATCGTGACCCCATTTGGGGTAACGGTAATGGCGCGGGTGATTTGTTGCTGGGGGTCGGCCGCTTGCGTGGCTGCCGCCAGCATTGCATCGAGGGTGGCGCCGTGGGGGTTGTGTTGGCTGGTGGCTGTGGCAAAACGCCGCACTGCTGTCATGAGTCGCTCCTTTGCGGCGTTTTTATTGACAAAAATCGGTCAATACGCTGGTCAAAATCGTGGCGCATTGGATGGTCTGGTCGATGTCGGCCCATTCTTCGACGGCATGCGCGCCGGCGCCGCCGGGGCCAAACGACAGTGTGGGGATGCCGGCAGTGTCAAACAACGACGTTTCCATCCAGCCAAACGAGCCAATCGTGGCAGGGGTACGCTGGGTGTGCTGGCTGGTCCAGTGGCGCACCAGTTGCACGATGGGGGCATCGGCGCTGATTTCGAACCACGGTCGGCTCAAGTCGACGTGCAATGTAGCGGCAAAGGTGGGGTCGGCGGCGTGGAGCTCGGCCAAAATAGTCGTGAGTTGGGCGGTGGCCTCGCTGATGGTTTCGGGCGGGGCCGTGCGCCGCTCCAGCCAGATGCGGCATTGCTCGGGGTAGCTCGATAATTCTTGGCCACCACTAATTAGCGAGGCATGGATGGAGCCCCCGCCCAGCAAGGGGTGCTGACCGCGCCGCAACTGCAGGTCGAGCGTTTCGATGCGGGTCAGCACCCGGCCGGCCCGCACGATGGCGTCGATGCCGAGGGTGGGTTGTGAGCCGTGGGCCGCTTTGCCTTGCACGTCGATGGCGTACCACACAAAGCCTTTGTGGGCGATACCCATATCGAGTCCGGTTGGCTCGGTCACAATGGCGGCGTCGGCGTGGTGGGTGCGCAACAGCGCTTCGGTGCCGATGCTGGCGTATTCTTCGTCGACCACGGCAGTGAAAATTACATCGCCGCGGCGGGGAATCTGCATGGCATTGATAGCGGCACTCATACAGGCAGCCACGCCGGCCTTCATGTCATATGCGCCGCGACCATACAAGCGATTGCCTTCGATGCGGGGGGTGTGGGGATTGGTCATACCCGCCACGCCGACGGTATCGGTGTGGCCATTGAGGATGAGCGCCTTGCCGCCACCATTCCCTTTGGCGGTAGCGATGACATTGGGGCGTCCAGGCACGACTTCTTGGAGCTGCACGCTCAACCCCGCCCGGCTGAGCGTTTCGGCAATATAAGTGGCTACCGCCTGCTCGCCGGCTCCGCCAGGGACGAGATCGGGGTTGACTGAATCGATGGCGGTCATATCATGCAAAAACTGAATGGTGCGATCCATGTAATCCTCCGTCTTGATTGGGCAAAAAACTGCGTAGCAACCAGTGTTGAAACGAATAATTCCTGCGTGGCGCTGAAAAAACCGGTATATTTGATTGTAACAAATCCACCACATAGTGTCGTTAGGGGTAGTATGTCAAAAAGTATGGCAGGGATGGGATTGGTGGCATTAGCAGCCATCTCGTGGGGGAGTATTGGCGTGGTGGTGGCGTTGCTGTTTGGCAGCCTGACCATTGCCCCGTTGATGGTCGGTGCCATGCGTTTGGTGTTGTCTGCGCCCTTATTGCTGGTATGGCACCGCTTGGTGAGTGGGCGCTGGGGATTTGCCATGCCGGCTCGGCATCACCTCTTGTTGGTGGTGGGTGGTTTGGCGTTTGCCGGCTATCAAGTGGCTTACTTCGCCGCAATCCCGCAAATCGGGGTAGCGCTAGCCGTCATGTTTAATATTTGTAGCGCGCCGATTGTCACCGCGGTGATTACCGGGGTTGTATTGCGTGAACGGCTCAGCGTCGTGCAGTGGTTGGCATTGTTGGGGGCGGTGGGTGGAGCTGCGTTGCTGGTGTATGGTGGCAAAGCCAGTGTGGGTGGCTCGCTGATGTGGGGGATTGGTTGTGCCGTTACTGCGGGCGTTTGTTATAGCCTGATGGCTATTGTGTCGCGCCAAGTGGCGCCCCACCACGCCCCTGCCACGCCGTTGGCGTATATGTTTAGCGTGGCGGCAGTGGCGTTGACGGCGGTATTGATGGCGACCCAAGGCATCGATTTACGGTTGTCACCAGTGGTGTGGCTAGGATTAGGGTATTTGGCATTGGTGCCAACCTGTATCAGTTATGTGTTGTATGTGCGTGGTTTACAGCAAATTAGCGCTACCACTGCGACCACGTTGACCTTGTTTGAGCCACTCACATCGACGATTTTGGCCGTGCTCATCCTCGGCGAGATTTTGTCCTTCTCCGCTTGGTTCGGCGCTGGGGTGTTGCTTTGCTGTTTGGTTGTGTTTGCTTGGGCGCAGGTGAGGGATACACCAAATTGACTGAAGCAGGAGACGCCGACGCCGAGGGTTTGCTTGGGCGCAAGTGGGGGATGCCCGCCACTAGGCCGAGCCCGATAATCATACCGCCGATGACCAACACCACTGGCCACGCCGAACTGCTACTGGGGGGTGTTAATAAGTAATACCACCATAGATCATAAAATTCTGTTCGTTTATCGCTCGCCCATACACGCATGCTAAACGGTCTATTGGGCATGCGTGACGGTGGGTTCAGTTTTGCCCAAAATGGATAGTTACCGTGGTTGTCGTATATGCGTAAATTAATCATTGTGATGCCCAATTTTTTATACCATTCGTATTGTGTAAGTCTGGTAGATGTAACACCTGCACTTCGAAATTCAATAGTCGTACGACGTTTCGGTAACAATATATACACTAACCGCGGTTTACAGACGGGTTTATTATTTAACAGGTTATGATTGCTGATGATGGCAATCTTCATATGACAGTTTGTGTCGAAGTAGTTGACGTAATTACCCCGCAAAAACGCAAATTCAGTATTCCGCGGCGTAATCGTAATCGTGGCATGTGGTCCGGCAAGGCGGGGAAATTGGGCGTTAAGTTTATTATCGCCTTCACTATAACTCCACCCCTGTAAGGTAACTCCAGCTTGTGTTAGGGTATTCCAATCATGGTTAAGTTGTAGATTAAGTTGGGTCAAATTCGCAACGATTGGTGATTGTGATATATCATAATGCATCGTCGATTCACTACGAGTTCTATCGAAATAGGTGTTGAAATTAATTCCGATAGCGGCGATTTGCACCACCGCAGTGAGAGTCAACAATATGCCGAGGATGCTCCAGCGCAATCCCCGGGTCTGTTGCCCCAGCCAAGTATAGGCCTCACCGAGCGGCAGTACCATCATGGGTAAACAAAGCACGAGGAATCTAGGCCCCCACGCCCCGGCACCATCCCAAAACGGCCAATTAGAATGTACAAATGTAATAGCTACAACTACGCTTAATGGCGCAAATAACCAACGCCATTGGCGTCGTTGTAACCAAAGCCCAAGGGGCCATAATATAAGCAGCGGTGCATACAAAAAAATACTTTTGCCACTACTAAAAAATTGCCCGTAAAAACCAGTTTTAACCATTTCCCAATCAATCGCATAGCCACTTTCATGACTGTGATAGCCCGAACTCAAAATATCACCACGGGCTAAGATGTTGTAGATCAGAAAGAGTACTCCACTAATCACCGCACCGCTGCCCCAAGTGATCAGCTTGCGCCAATCGCGATCATGGAACGCTACAAGTGCTACCGCCACCCCAATGAAAAATACTGCCGGTATAACGGCGATTTTCGTCAACACTGCCCCGATACAGGCGAGTCCGCAGACGATATATCGGCGTTGCCATGTAATGGTGTATTCTTTGGGGAGAAGTACTGGCAGTAGTGCTACCAACAAAAAAAAGGACGCTGTCGGCTCCGAAAAAAAACAACTTGCATACTTCAATGCCGGTGTCGCAATTGCATAGGTTAGTGCCACTGCAACCGCCACTGCGACCGACTGCCGTCGTTGGATACTTAACCAACCCAAAATAACGGCAATAGTTGCCACCATGACCGCATTAATCCACGTACTAGGGAGTCGCAGTAACCACGTTTGCATTTCGCCGGGACCAATCGATGCTAAAAATGATCCGAATGGCATCGTGAATAAGGCAAGAAAAGATTGCATCGGGCCATATTGTGTCAAAATAGCGGTATTAAGCGTAATTGCCGGATTAAACAGATGCTGGATGCTTATCCACATGCGTAAGGTGGTACCATACATTAGATCTTCGTCGATAGCGTAAAAATGACCACTCCCCACAGCAATCAAAAATGCAACCAGCCCTGCCCATAAACGGCGCACTGGATAGATTGTTGTTGCAAAAAACACGTTCATATTGACTACCTTAAAAATATAATCTAGTTAAGTATAGTTTATATTTGATTGTTTTATATTTCTTTTGTGAGTGATGTGATTTTTTATTCTTCGCCCAATTGTCAAAACGATTGCATAGACGCCAGTAATTATCACAATACCACTACACAACGCAAATCGACCTAGGTCGATTTGCGTTGTGTAGTGGTATTAAATAGTGTTGGGTATTATGGTCGTATGTGGGGTGGGCGGCCTCGGCGTAGGTTGGGGATGCCCGCCACCAGGCCGAGCCCGATAATCACTGCAAGGATGACCAATACCACTGGCCATGCTGAACTGCTACTGGGGGGCGCGAGCAAATAATCCCACCAGAGATCATAGAATCCTAACCGAATATCGCTGGCCCAAATCCGCATTGCATTGGGAACCGTCGGCATGCGTGATGGCGGGGTTAGTTTTGCCCAAATCGGATAGTCGCCGTGATTGTCATATACTCGTAAATGACGCATTGCCACACCGAGTTTTTCGTACCATTCATGCTGTGGGAGTCCTGCAATGTTGACTCCGCTACTGCCAAATTCAATAGTGCTTTGACGTTTTGGCAAAAGTAAGTGGATCAATCGTGGCGGACAGGATGATGCATCATTTACTTGATGCTGATCGAGGCTGATGGCGATGTGCATTTGCCCGCTCGTATCGAGACAGCTATGGTAATCACCTAGCAAAAACGCAAATTCAGTACTGCGCGGCGTAATAGTGATGGCGGCATGTGGTCCCCCAAAGCGCGGGAATTGTTCGTTTTGGTCACGATCTCCCTCGCTATAACTCCAGCCGTGCAAGGTCACTCCAGCCTGCGTTTGGGCATTCCAATCGCGGCTCAGTTGTAGACTGAGTTGGCGCCAATGTCCGACAATTGGTGATGCTGACGGGTCATAATAGCGGCTCTGTTCATTACGGCTATTGATGATATAGGCGTTGAGGTTGATCCCGATGGCAGCGATTTGGACCGCACCCGTGAGCACAAAAAGTATGCCGAGAATTCCCCAACGCCATCCCCGTGTCTGTTGTCCCAGCCAGGTATAGACCTCGCCGAGCGGCAGTACCATCATGGGCAGACAAAGCATGAGGTAGCGTGGCCCCCATGCCCCATCGCCATGCCAAAAAATGACATTGGTGTGCACAAATACAATGGCCGCAATCACGGCTAGTGGTGCCAACAACCAGCGCCACTGCCGGCGTTGTAACCACAGCCCCAGCGGCCACAACATGAGGAACGGGGCATACAAAAAAATACTTTTGCCGCTACTCAAAAATTGCCCGTAGATACCCGTTTTGATCATGCCCCAATCAATCACATACACACTTTGATGACTGCTATATCCCGAACTCAACAAATCCCCCCGGGCGAGGAGGTTGTAGGCGAGAAAAACCACGGCACCCACACCGGCGCCACCACCCCAGGTGATGAGCTTGCGCCAATCGCGGTCAGCCAGCGCTACCAGCCCTACCGACATCCCAATCAGCAAAACCGCCGGTGCCACCGCGATTTTGCTCAATAGCGCCCCCACACAGGCAAACCCACACAGGATATACCAGCGCTGACGGGTAATTGTCTGCGCCGATGGCAAAAGTGCTGGGAGCAATGCGACGAGCAAAAAAAACGACGCCGTTGGCTCTGAAAAGAAACTTCCTGCATATTTCAACGCCGGCGTCGCTAGCGCATAGGTCAGCGCCACGGCGATTGCCACTGCCACCGATTGACGGCGTTGCAGGCTCAACCAGCCCAGAATGACGGCGATACTGGCCACCATCACCGCATTAATCCATGTGCTGGGGAGCCGGAGCAGCCAGGCCTGCATTTCGCGAGGACCGAGCCATGTCAAAAACGTCCCGAACGGCATCGTGAATAGGGCAAGCATGGACTGCATCGGGCCGTAAGGTGTCAAAATAGGGGTGTCAACGGTCACTGCCGGGTTAAATAAATGCTGGATGGCTTGCCACATACGCAATGTGGTGCCGTACATTTTTTCTTCGTCGCTCGCATAAAAATGCCCGCTGCCTACCGCAATCAAAAAAGCCACCAGCCCAGCCCACAAGCGCCGCGCGGGGTAGGTTGTCGTTGCAAAAAACGCCTTCACGCCCATTCCTTACACTGTCACATGGTGTTGATTATAAAGCGTTTTGGGGATAAACAAAATGTATCGCTGAAATGGGATTACCGTTCACCGCAACCTTTTTTGCCCGTATTGTCCTACCGCATTGCGCATGCCTTGGCATATAATATCCCCAGTCATATTTTTTTAGTGAAAAGAGCCGTTATGACGACGTTACGCGAGCGCTTCTTGCGCTATGTCAAAATCTACACCACCAGCGACCCACATTCCAAAAGCTACCCGAGTACTGAACGCCAATGGGATTTGCTCAAATTGCTCCAGAGCGAATTAACTAGCATTGGCGCCAGTGATGTCGAAATAACCGCTCACGGCTATGTACTCGCCACCATCCCTGCCACACCCGGCTACGAACATGTCCCCGTGGTGGCTTTTTTGGCGCACGTCGATACTGCCCCCGACTTTAGTGGCGACGGGGTCAAACCCATCATCCACGCCAACTACGATGGCCGTGTGATTGTGTTACCAGACGACCCGCGCCAAGTCATCGACCCCAACAACCCGATGTACGCCAATATTTTGACAGCCTTGGGCAAAGATATCATCACGGCCTCAGGCACCACCCTGCTCGGCGCCGACGACAAAGCGGGTATTGCTATCATCATGACTGCCGCCCAACAATTGTTGAGCGATACCAGCATCCCCCATGGCAAAATCCGGATTTGTTTTAACCCAGACGAAGAAGTAGGCCACGGGGTTGATCATCTCGATATCGCGCATCTCGGCGCCTCGGCCGCCTATACGTTTGATGGTGGTGCAGTTGGCGAAGTGAGCTGGGAGACGTTTTCGGCGGATGGTGCCGTCGTCGAAATCACCGGCGTCTCGACCCACCCCGGCACTGCCCACGATTACGGTATGGTCAATGCCGTGCACCTCGCCGGCAAATTGTTGGGGATGTTGCCCCGTGAATTTGCCGCCCCCGAAAGCACCACCGGTCGGGTTGGGTTTATTCACCCTACCAACATCGAAGGCAACACTGCCGCGGCGACGGTGCGTTTTATCCTTCGTGATCACGATAACGAAAAGCTGGCCGCCAAAGGGCGGGCCTTGCAACTCATCTGCGAAGCGTTGCAGGCCAGCTACCCCACCAGCAGTGTGCGCTGTACTATTAGTTCTTCGTATCGCAACATGGGCTATTGGTTGCGTGACCGCCCCGAAATCATGGACAAATTGCGGGCGGCCTGTGCCGATGCCGGCGTCGTATCCTACGACGAGCCGGTGCGTGGTGGCACCGATGGCTCGCGTTTGACCGAGCGTGGCCTGCCCACCCCCAATGTCTTTACTGGTGGGCATAATGCCCACGGTCCACTCGAATGGGTGGCTGTCCAAGACATGCAACGGGGTGTTGACGTGATGATTGCCCTCGCCAAACGCTGGGCCATGTAACGTAATCGACAACATTCATCCCTCACATGATTATTCATGTGAGGGATGAATGTTGTGCTTCTAAGGGCGAATAGCGGCGAATGAATTCGCCGGCATGATTCGCCCCTACACACTACACACCGCCATCGCCATCGGATATCCATCGCCGCCATCGCCATCGGATATCGATCGCCCCGCCAATCGTACGGGCGAATCCGGGCGAATCCGGGCGAATCCGGGCGAATCCATTCGCCTTATCATTTGCCCCCATCGGTGCGTCATTATATGGCGCAAAAACGAGATATTTTTAATTAAAGTATTTAACGCAACAAAAACTGTTTTTAATACGTATCATCATTCATGCAAATATTGCCATGGTGTGAGATTGTTGCATCATGTAGCACCGTAGGGGCATTATGGACACGACGTGGGTATGGATTGTATTTAATGTGTTTGTGCTCGGCATGTTAGCACTCGATCTAGGGGTATTTCATCGTACTGCGCATGCGGTATCAATGCGAGAAGCAGTCACCTGGAGCGTCGTATGGATCGGGTTGGCGCTGGTATTTAATGCCGGGTTGTATTTTTATTGGGACACCATCATGCCGGCGAGTAGCTACACGAATAGCGAAGCGGCCATAGCGTTTTTGACCGGGTATTTAATCGAAAAATCACTCAGTGTCGATAATGTGTTTATTTTTGTATTGTTATTTGGGAGCTTTGCCGTTCCGGCGGCCTATCAACACCGCGTCTTGTTTTGGGGTGTTTTGGGTGCCTTGGTGATGCGTGGGTTGATGATTTTTGCGGGGGCAGCGCTGATTGCCCAATTCCACTGGGTGATTTGGATTTTCGGGGGCTTTTTGATTATCACCGGCTTGCGGATGCTCAAGAGTGATGATCATGCGGTTGATCCTGCCAATCATGTGGTGGTGCAGTGGTTGCGCCGTATCATGCCGATGACCGATGATTATGTTGGACAGCGGTTTATGGTTGTCCAAAACGGTATCCGCAAAGCGACGCCATTGTTTGCGGTGTTGTTGGTGGTTGAATTTACTGATTTGATTTTTGCGGTAGATTCGATTCCGGCGATTTTTGCGGTAACCCTCGATCCGTTTATTGTCTATACGTCCAATGTGTTTGCGATTTTGGGGTTGCGGTCCTTGTACTTTGTGTTGGCTGGTGCAATGGGCAAATTTATCTATCTCAAGCCGGCTTTGGCATTTATTTTGGCCTTTGTCGGTGTCAAGATGATCCTTCCCGATGCGTCATTGGCGCTATTAGGCGAAAAAATCAAGTTGCCGGTGGAGATTTCGTTGGGGGTTGTGTTGGCTACACTAGCCATTGCCGTCGCTGCGTCGTGGTGGCGTGGACGGCAACAGGCAATGGTTTCGTACACCACTAGCAACAAATAATAGTAATGAAAAGTGACGACCATGGTAGCGCTAATGCGCTACCATGATTGTCATAATGTTATATTGTCTCCAAAACACCCATCGCACCAGCAAATATATATGCCGGTGCGATGGGTGTTTTGGGGAGGGATTAGTTTTTGGGTGGTTGTGGTACGGCGCGAATAATCAACCGTTGACTAAAGCGATCAACACCTGTGGGAGGCCAGCAGGTAATCAAGGTGAGCATTTCGCTGGGGGTGCTGTCGATATAACTGAGATTGGCGATTTGTTCACTGGGACTGGCGTATTGTTCATCGACGAGGATTTGTTGTTGGACGATATAAGTAAATATCTGAGTACCACTCATAAGCATAATTTGATCATTTGGTTTGAGTTGATCGAGGTTACGAAACACTTTGCCATACCCACCTACATGGCCACTCAACACAATATTATTTGGTTGTCCGGGATTTGCTGAAGTAAAGTGATGCCCGACGGCGTATTGGGCCACTTGCCATACCAAACTTGATTGTCCGCTGCTGTCACTAATCGTATCCCAGCCTACTTCGACAACTGCACTATCGAGTTTAATCGCGGGAATGACAATATGCGTAATTGCTTGGCTCTGAATGGTCGCCGTGATTTGTGGGATTGATACAGTGGTGGGCGTAGCGATTTTTTCTGTATGAGGGGATGGGAGTGGTGATGGCAGCGGCGGTGTATTGGGAATGGGCGTGGGAATTTGCATTATTGTGATGGGTGGGGTCAGGTATTCATGTACTTTGATTATGGTGGCTTGGAGCCCGAGATAGAGGGTAGCAACCGTCGCCACCACGATGACCGGTGTGATGATAATGCGTGTGATTTGTTGCATGCGTCGTCGTTGTGGGAGCTGGGCGTCACGCCAAATCCGTGCTCGGCGGTGACTGCGGGTCAACCGAAGCTGTTGTTGGATGTGGAGCCATGTTTTTGGTTTCGTGGGATTTTTTTTGGTCATGCGTATATCATTATTGGCTACTTGAGTAGGCGTGTGCTTTGCCAATAGAGTCCGATACTCAAGAGCAGACAAATCCCTATCAATACAATAACCGGCGTATTGCTCCAAATATCACTACTGTCAGTGCTCCCCGTTGACGGCAATCGTACTGGTTTGACTGTGGGAGATTGCGGTGTGGCGATGACATTGATGACGGCAGTTGCTGGTAGTGCAATTGCTGTAACAGCTGGTTGATTGGCGATTACGGTTTGTGTTGCTTGTACGCTTTGCAAATCAATCACAGGGTTATTCGTTACGGGGGTGTAAGTCTGCGCAATATTTGGCGTGGTGACGATCGTCGCGGTGTCTCCAAACAACCGTGGCTGTTGGATGTAGATCCCCACCATTAAAATGATACAAATACTCAAGAGCAATACTACCAATATTGTACGCATACGTAACCTCATCATTCTATACGTCTAGTATAGGTGGTAAGGCCTAAAAAAAGAGATATTTTTATTACAAATTGAAAACGTTTAACATAACCCGCTATACACTGAGCTATTGTATTTTTTTTTAATGATTATAGGAAAGATAGAGAATCGCCATACAGACCAAGTTTGTGATATAGGCGCATAGACAATTATGGTGTGCCACGAGTGATGCGGGGGGTAGGAGTCGCGGATTGTGTGCGTGAGCGTGATGGCGTGACGCTATTAGTGGGCGTACGGCTGGGTGATGCCGTCCAGGTGCGGGTAAGGGTACGTGATGCGGTTCTCGTACGTGTCAGCGAGCGGGTCTGGGTGGCGGTCGTTGTGCGGGTGGGGGTACGTGATGGCGTGAGGGTCATTGCCGCCACATAGGCATTTGAGGCAATCCGCGGGCGTGTCAGCGGATCCCCTAGCAAGGTATAGGCCGAGATAATGTTTTCGCAACAATTTGAGCTCGCTGCGAGGTAGGTCATGCCACTAAAGGTGGCAGATCCAATGGTGTTGATTGGTTGTTGATCATCGCGTAAGACGCGATAAAACTGATAAAAAAGCAAATTATGCCCGGTGGCAAGTTCCATCCCGGCTGACCCCCACGTGGCAATTGCCCACCACGACATTGTGTAAATCTCGCGCGTTGCTACTCCACCCAAAACGAAAATAAACTGACTATTTACATTTATACGTTATAGTGTATAATCAAGGTCGGTGAACAAAAAAATAGGAGGTACCACATGTCAGAAGCACAGTTGCAAACCAAAAATGGCGTTGTTATTCCGTTACTCGGGGTAGACGCAGTCGGGTCGATGGTGGGGTTGTTTTTGCGGATGATGATTCAGCAACGCTACCACAACAACACGCACGACCCATTAGAAGTCATGTATACGTTCCCCTTGCCAGCGGCGGCAGTATTGCTCCAAGCCGAGATTCACGTGCGGGGTGTGGTTTATCAATCACAGGTCTATGCCAAACCCAAGGCCAGCAAAAAATACACCGAGGCAGTCGCCGCCGGCGACACGGCGATTTTGGTGGCGCAGGTAGATGACCTCTACTCCATCCAAATCGGCAACGTACCTGCAGGTGAAGCAGTCTCCATCCACATCACCTACGGTGAAATGCTGGTACCAAATGATGGGGTGGTGCGGGTGAGTTTGCCCACTACGATTGCCCCGCGCTATGGTACCCCACCGGCAACGATGCGCCCCGAGCAAGTGCCGTTTAGCGATTTGTTTGTGCGCTATCCATTCACCTACCAATTGACGGTCTGGGGACGGGCTGCCAGTACGCTGGAAGTGCCAAGTCATATCGCCACCATTGCCAGTGACGAGACGATCACGACCATTGCGATTGATGGGGTGAGTATGGATCGGGATGTGGTGGTGTTGGCGCACGGTTATCAAGGGTATTGTGGTAGTTTGACTGCGAGTCATGCCCGCCAACAATGGTTGGCCAACTACGTGACGATTCCCCCCACGACAACGGCACCGGTAGCCAAGGCCATGCATGTCAAATTGTTGATTGACTGCTCGGGATCGATGAGTGGTACCTCGATCACCCAAGCCCGCCAAGCGGTGGTACGGTTGTTGCAGTTGCTCAGCGATGGTGATTCGATTGCGGTTACGCGTTTTGGTAGTGAGGTCCAAGATGTCACCGCAGGCTTGATGAAGGTCGGCGCTGTGGTGCGCAAACAGATGAATGCCTGGCTCAAAACCGTCAATGCAGACCTCGGTGGCACCGAAACGGTGGGAGCCGTCGAGCATGTCCTCAATATGCCGACCAACGGGACTGACTGTGACGTGATTTTGATTACCGATGGTGAGACCTATGGGGTTGATCGTGTGGCACAGCGGGCCCTCAAGGCTGGTCACCGGATTTATCCGATGGTGATTGGCTTTGCCCCTGCCGATGGTCAGCTCCAAAAATTAGCCCAAATCACGGGTGGGTTTTGTGAGGTAGTGACCCCCAATGAGCGCATCGAGGATGCTATGGCACGGATTGTACGGCGCATCAAGGCCGACGTGGTGCTTGATGTCGCCATCGAATATGGCGAAGGCGTGGTAGCGTGGAAGCAAGGTCGGCGCCTGCAATACGTCGGTGATACGGCGTTGTTGACGGCAGTGCTCGACCGTGCCGTCACCCCCCATTTGCGGGTTGGTACGGTGCAAATCCCCATCCCCACGACGACGGTGCCCGATACTTTGACCGCTGATTTTGTGCGCACAATCGCTGCCCAGCACTTGGCTGATTTGGTGGGTGATGCCCAGCAAGCGTGGGCCGAGCAACACCAGCTCTTGTCGGAGCAGACGGCAGTCGTCGCAGTGGCGACCCACGCCAGCGATGCCAAAGTGATTGGCACGGCGGTCAAGTCGGTCGTGGCCCAAGAACTGGCCTATGATTGGCATGGCAGTGCGGGGGTGATGGAGAGTTTCCAGGTGTTTTCAGCAGCACCAATACCTCGCATGATAGGTGCCAGTCTCTCGGGACCGGCGAGTAGTGCACGCAAGAGTAGTGCGCGTATGAGTAGTCCGCCGGCAGGTGATTCACTACGGGAGAATGTTCGTCGCAGTAGTGCGCCGCCTCGCGACATAGTGCATTCACAAATCGTTAATCCGCTTAGACCGGCCACACGCAAACGTGGGAGCAGTGGCGTGTTGGCGAACATTGCGAAACTCATTCCCGGTTTTTCTAAGGGCGACACCGAGCGCGAAGCAC
Organism: Roseiflexaceae bacterium; assembly: GCA_947450095.1. Lineage (GTDB taxonomy): Bacteria > Chloroflexota > Chloroflexia > Chloroflexales > Roseiflexaceae > UBA965. The sequence continues at coordinate 70,001 of CANFUF010000001.1, read as the reverse complement.
CGGCCGGCGATATGAACCGTTATGTAGCTGCGGTGACCAAGGCCTTGACAACGGTCAAGCGCGACATTCGCACCCTGACCTTGGCGCATCTGTTGGCAGCAGGGTTGCCAGCCGACATCATCGAGGCCTGTCAGGCGATTGCCGGCTATAGCGAGGCCCAAATCGTACAAGCCTTGGTGGCAGTCATCCTTGGTGATGACGAGGCTGCTCGCTACCAAGGCGCTGCAAAGGACATCCCGGTGGCGTTGCGGGGCGGCATCACGGTTGTTTTGCAGACGGCGGGTTAATCACGGGTGATGCCAAAGCGACGCAGGGTGTCGTTCCACGCCACAATCCCGCTGACAGCATCGATTCCTTCGACACAACACGCCGCCACGGCGCATGCTCCCTGTGCACATATGTGTACAGGGAGCTTTTGAGTGATGCCATGAATCAGACCGGCCATGCAGGCATCACCTGCCCCCACGGTACCTGCCACCGTAACGGGATAGGCCTGTTGTGCGTGGCGCTGGTTGGCCCATTGGTCTGTAGCGAGCCACGGCAGATGGTTGAACGCCGTCGCTGGTCCGGTATGCAAATAAAGTCCTCGACTACCCAGTTTGATGCCGGCCACTGCCACGCCGAGGTCAATTAGCTCGGTACAGATGCTGGTGATATCGGCGCTGGTCAATTGCTGGTCACAATCATGTCCCCAGCGGGCATACAGGTCCGGACGGAGCATGGCACAGATTTCGCTGGCACTAGGCACAAACACGTCGGTATGGGGCAAGATGCGTGCGAGGATGTGTGGCCAGGGGTATTGGCCAGAGGGCGCACGTGGATCGGGTAGCACCATGTCGAGGCTGGTGGTGACGCCGTGGGCATGGGCCTGTTGGAGCAACGCAACCAGCGGCGCGGCGTCATCGCGCATCAAGGTGGCTAGCATCGGCGGATAGCCGATATGGAGCCAATCGGCGCCGCTCAGGTGTGGCATGATATGCGGCAAATCGAGCTGGGCGGTGGTGCCTGGGAAGTACCAAAACGAGCGATCGTGGCCACTGGGCGCCACTACCACTGAATACGACGTCGCTTGGCGGGGATCGATGGTTAAACCAGCCACGAGTCGCGGGTCGCGGGCAGCGAGCTGTTGCACGATGGCATTCCCCACGAAATCAGTGCCACAGAGTCCCACCAACCCCACCTCGCCCCCCAATAGGTGTAGGGCAAGTCCCGTATTGGCGACAGCGCCCCCCAGCGCAATCGTCAATGCGCCTACTTCATTGAGCCTGCCGGGGAGTGCTACGGCTGCTACGGGGAGTGCCTGCAGGTCGGGGATGATGTCGAGGCAGAGATGACCGGCAACGATGATTCGTGGCATAGTGGCCTCTTTTCGGGTGCGAGATATGCCCGCAATTGTGGTTGTTTTTGGATGTTGTTATTGAAAAAAACGTGGGGGTGCGGGGTGAATCGGTACCGTTGTGGCTCTATTGTAGCACCGGTATCGGTGAAAATCAGCTACCGCGGCTGTTGAGATACGGTATGATACCGGAGTATCAACTATTGCCAAAGGATCATCGTGACGACACAACAACAGGCCAATGCCGGTATGGCATGGGGATTCGTGGGCGTATTGATTTTTAGTGTGTCGCTCCCCATGACACGCGTTGCAGTCGCGAGTTTTGACCCAGTATTTGTGGGAGCTGCCCGGGCCTTGCTGGCCGGTGTATTGTCAGTGATTGCCTTGTTGATTACACGGACGCCCTGGCCGACGTGGGATCAGATTCGCCGCTTAGCGATTACCGCCAGCGGTGTCACCATCGGCTTCCCGATTTTTTCATCAATCGCCATGAAATATGTACCTGCTGGGCACGGTGCTGTCGTCAATGGCTTGTTGCCGTTAGCTACAGTGGCCTTGGGCGCGGTGGTGTTGCATTATCGTTTGCGCTGGCAATTCTGGGTGGCGGCAGTCACCGGCAGTAGCATCGCAGTGGGTGTGGTGTTGTGGCGTAGTGGCGCCGGAGTGACCATCGGCGATTCGGCCATGATTGCCGCAGTCTTGATTGCCGCGGTGGGGTATGTATTTGGCGGCAAGTTGGCAGGTGAGCTAGGTGGTTGGCGCACGATTTGTTGGGCCAATGTGCTGGCTGCCCCGGTGTTGATTTGGCCCACGATTGCGTTGGCGCCCACGGTAGCAGTGCCGATGGCAGCGTGGCTAGCCTTGAGTTATTTGGGTGTGTTTAGCATGTTTTTTGGTTTTTTTGCGTGGTATCACGGTTTGGCGTTGGGGGGGATTCCACGGGTCAGTCAGATTCAATTATTGCAATCGTTTTTGACGATGATGTGGGCCTGGCCGATCGATGGCGAAGTACCATCGCCGGTGTTGCTGCTGGCGTCGGCGGCGGTAATGGTGTGCATTTGGTTGGCACGGCGCAATGCCACGCCGCAATAAATCAAACGAACCTCGATGCGAATGCATCGAGGTTCGTTTTGTGAGAGATTGTATGGCGCCATGCAGGGAGATTCCGGTACTTCCTACTTCCGCCTTCACACTTCCTACTTCAAGGTGGGAATCATGTCGCCGTGGGCGGCAATCAAATCGTCGCACAAATTCCAAATCTGGTCGAGCGAGAGCTCGGCGGCGGTATGCGGATCAAATGCGGCGGCGTGGTAGACGTGTTCGCGCTTGCCGGTCAAGGCGGCTTCGACCGTCAATGACTGCACATTGATGTTGGTTTGCATCATGGCCGCCAAGTGGGGGGGCAAGGCGCCGATTTTGGTGGGTTGCAAGCCGCTTTTGTCGACGAGTACGGGTACTTCGACACAGCAACCGGCGGGCAAGTTGTCGATCAAGCCTTTGTTGGGGACGTTGCCATAGACCACGCGGGGCTGGCCTGTTTCCATGCTGTGGATAATGAGTGAGCCGTATTCATGGCTCCGGCTGACTTCGATGGGGGCGTTCGAGGTGATCAAATCACTGCGGAGCTGGTGCCAGCCGGCGATTTGGTTTTCGCAACGGCGAATGTATTCATCGATGGGGATGTTGAAGTCTTCGAGGAGTTCAGGGCGGTCGCGCTTGATGAACCACGGGGTGTATTCGGCAAAATGTTCGCTTGATTCGGTGACAAAGTAACCGAAGCGGTTGAAAATCTCGTAGCGGACGCGGTTCCAATCGGGGACGCGTTTTTCGTTGTAGACCTTTTGGATTGCTGGGTAGAGGCTCTGACCATCTTTTTCGAATTTGAGATAAAAGGCCATGTGGTTGATACCGGCGCTGACATAGTTGATGTCGTCGATGGGCACGCCAATGTCGTCGGCCAATTGTTCGGCGGTGCCTTGGACCGAGTGGCACAAGCCGATGGTTTTGATGGGTGTGGCGCGTGACATGGCCCAGCAGTTCATCGCCATCGGGTTGACGTAATTGAGGAAGGTAATATCGCCGGCGACTTGTTCCATATCGCGGCACATATCGAGCATCACGGGGATGGTGCGCAAGCCGCGCATGATGCCACCGATGCCGAGGGTATCGGCGATGGTTTGGCGTAAGCCGTAGCGCTTGGGAATGTCAAAGTCGATGACGGTGGAGGGTTTGTAGCCCCCTACTTGGAACATGGCAATGGCATAATCAGCGCCGTCGAGGGCTTTTTTGCGATCGGTGGTGGCGACGATGGTTGGTTTGGCTCCCAAGGCTTCGGCCACCTTGTGGGCGACGACTTCCGAGGTCTTGAGGCGTTCCGTGTCGATGTCAAACAAGCGAATGGTGGCATTGGAGAGCTCGGGGAACGACAAAATGTCGACCAGCAAGTTTTTTGCAAAAACGGTGCTCCCCGCGCCGATAAAGGTAATAATAGCCATAAATCGTTGAATCCTTTCTGACCAAGTGATACGAAATAAGCAAGACCATTGTGTTGGTACCACGCGAAAAAAGCTATCGCGCGTTCCTCCATATCATAATACAGTGACGGTCCATTGGTATCACTGTGGGAATTACGCTTTCAAAACCGAATGATTCGCGCAGGGTGGGGGATAAATGAAAAACGCTTGGTGGATGGGTTGCCCCAGCCACCAAGCGTCGGTGTAACCCGAAGTTACTTGAAGAGGGCGTTGACTTGGTCATTGCCTTCTTTGAGACCAGCGGCTGCGGTCTTTTGGCCAAGCATAATGCTGTCCATCAGGGCATCCATGATCGGTCCGATTTCTGACGCATGGTCAGTCACGGGGAACAAGAAGGTACCATTGGCTTCGGTGGCCTGAGCCGTGAAGGCTGAGACGTCGAGACCCTTGGCCTTGTAGGCTGCCAAAGCGGCATCTACGCCTGATTGGATGGCTGGGAAGACGACGCCATAGCTACCGACGATGTTTTCACAAGCCGGTGATGAGGCGAACTTCAACCACTGCCAGGATTCTTCTTGGTGCTTGCTACCAACCCAGATTGAGTCGGCGAGACCGTTGAACATCGACTTGCGACCTTCTGGGCCCTTGGGCAAACGAGCGAAGCCGACTTTGAACTTGGTGTCCTTGGTGTAGGCACCGATCATCCATGAACCATCGGTGGTCAAGGCACCCTTACCGCCGGTGAAGAGGGCGTTGGCGCCGAGGCTCTTGATGTCGGCCAATGCGGGGGCTACGCCATCGACGAGGTTGAGGTTGGCATACCATTGAATGGTTTCGGCCAACTTGGGGTCGTCATAGTAGTACTTGGTGGCATAGAGACCGTCATTGAACTTGAAGCCGTTCGAAACGGCCCAATGGCTCCATTGGGTCTGACCATAAGCACCGCCGCCGCCGCCAGGAATGAAGCCGTATTGCACGACTTTGGTCTTGTCGAAGGCTTTGTCAAGGGCGTTCTTGCCGTTTGAGTCGAGGGTCAACTTCTTGATGATTTGACCGAACGAACCGCCATCCTTGGCATTCCACTCGGCGCTGTTGAGTTCGTCAACGGTTACGCCGGCTTTGTCGAGCATGTCTTGGTTGTATACGACGGCAATGGTGTCCCAGTCCTTGGGCAAACCATAGGTCTTGCCATCGCGGCCCCAGAGGTCGGCCAAACCAGCCAAGTATTGCTTGGTGTCGACGCCATCACGGTCGATGAATGGCTTGAGGTCGACGAGTTGTTGCTTTGACGCAAACTCGGGGTACTTGGCCAAGTGATTGGTGAAGACGTCGGGTGCGGTGTCGCTGACCATACCGGTCTGTACGCCGTTCCAATAGTCGCCCCAACCAGCTTGCTCAACCTTCACAGTGATGTTGGGGTTGGTCTTGGTGAAGGCAGCGGCACACGCTTCGTAGGCGGGCTGTTGATTGCCGTCCCACAAGCCGTAACGGATGGTGACTGCTTCAGCAGCAGGAGCTGCAGTGGCAGCGGGGGCTTCGGTGGCAGCGGGGGCTTCGGTGGCTGCGGCGGCATCGGGTGCCTTGGTTGGCTCGGCTGCAGGTGCTTTGGCACCACATGCTACCAAGAGCATGCTGGTGATCACCATGAGTGCGAATGCCAACGCGTTGATACGTGAACGCATGAGTCCTCCTAAAACGAAAAACAACCTGTATGCAACTCGGTGCAAATGCACCGTTGATGCCAAATGCGTTAGCGGAAGCCGGTAAACTGAATCGCATTGACCGCCCGGCGTCCAAAGACCAAGAAAATAACCAATGTGGGCACTAGACTCAGTGCTGTGCCAGCCATCAACCCACCCCAGTCCGGTGCGCCTTGGGGCGTCTGTGACTGGAAGATTGCCAATGCTACCGTAAGTACCCGCACCGCTTCTTTTTTGCCAACCAAAAACGGCCAGAGATAGTCGTTCCAGGTGGCAATGAATTGCAAAATCGCGAGTGTGCTCAAGGCAGGGATGCTCAAGGGCAGTGCCACGCGCCAAAATATCGTCGGGATGTTGGCGCCATCGAGTGTCGCCGCTTCCTCGAGTTCGTGATTGATCCCAAGGAAAAACTGGCGCAAAAAGAAGACCGTGAATGGCGTCATCAAAAACCCTGGTGCCATAATTCCTTGAAACGTGTCTAACCACTTGAGGTCACGAATCAAAATGAAGTTGGGAATCAACGTTACGACCCCAGGAATCATCATGGCCGTCAGATACAAGAAAAAAATCTGATCGCGCCCGGGAAATCGTAAGCGGGCAAAGGCATAGGCTGCCATGGCACTAAAAAAAGTCTGTCCCGCCACCAAAAAGGTCGAAACAACAAAGGAATTCCGCAAATACAACCAGAAATTGATACCCGTAGCGGTACCACCCATGGCTACCGATTGCTCTGCGGTAAACATCCCGAGCACCCGCTTGAAGTTGTCAAGTGTAAACCCTACCGGCCAAATGACTGCCGTCTGGACATAAATTTCTTTGTGATCAGAAAGGGAAGTGCGTAGTACCCAATACACCGGGAACAACGTTACCAACATGACCAACGCAAAGGCAACCCATGCCAAAATGCGCGAAAGTTGTATTGTGGGGGCTGTGCGTGTCTGCGCGCGGCTCATAATCGTACTCCTCAGTATGCCTCTACTAATCTAAATCCGATGAATTGGCGTTGAAGTAGCGCATCTGGATGAAGGTAATCGTAATCAGGATGGCGAACAGTGCGACGGAGATTGTGGTGGCATAGCCCATCTTGAAGCGCACAAAAGCGTATTCATAAATGTACCAATACACCACCCGCGTCGCATCGACTGGCCCACCTTTGGTGGTAATCGCAATCGTGTCAAAAATCTGAAACGACCCAATAATCGTGGTCACCAACACAAACACCAACACCGGACGGAGCAACGGAATCGTAATCCCAAAAAACATCTGCCGTTCGTTGGCACCATCAATCGCTGCTGCTTCGTAGAGTTCCTTGGGGATGGTCTGCAAGCCGGCATAAATCAAAATTGCCGTGTAGCCTGCATGCCGCCAAATATTGATAGCGGCAATGGTTGGCATTGCTTGATCGATCGACCCCAAAAACGGCTGGCGCTGGAAGCCTAACCCCATGATGATTTGATTGAGAAACCCCATGGTAGGGTCGAGCAACCACAACCAAATCAGTGCTACGACGATATTTGGTAATAACCACGGCAATACCAAAATCCCACGAATCACCGTCGACTTCGAAAATTTGTCCATCATCACGGCCAGCCCCAATGCCAACATCGTTTGAATGGGGATATTCATCAGGACATAGTACGCCGTGACTTTTAAGGCATGCCGAAAATCAGCATCGCCAAACAGTCGCACATAATTGGCAACACCAACGAATTTGGCCGGACGTAATAAATCCCAGTCAGTAAAACTCATCAACAAGCCACGTACCGACGGCACCGCAAAAAAGACTAAAAAGCCAATTAAACTTGGTGCCACAAACGCCCATGCGTACAAGGCTTCACGCCGTGCTGCCAATCGTGGTTGGCGGTGTGTAGTCATCGTGACGCTCCCTCGCTGTCAAAACAGAGACCAACTATGGCCATACAATTCAAGTCCGCTTCATTATATCTGTATAACCAGCTGACGTAATACATCAGGGGACACGGGTTTTACTAAGTAGCGAAATATCCCGGCATCCTGAGCTGTCCGTTGTGCATTCAACACACTACACACGATAATCGGAATATGTCGATCGTGTAACTGCTGTTGCACTAACGCTAACAACTGCACACCTAACCCATCAGGGCGATGCGGCTCAATAATCACGACCCGTAAATCCAAACGACCACAATGCATTTCGCATTGTTTAACGGTTTGTGCCGTCAATACAACGTATTCGTGCTGGAGCGTCCGGGTATACAGCGACTGTATGAGTGGGTCGTGTTCGATAATAAGCACCGCGCTCGTATGCGCCGCCATCGCATCTACTCCCACCTTGCCGAACTATTTGCTTGTATCTACTTACAATACGGGGTTATTCTATGAATGGCTTGGATAAAACGTCAAAATAATAGGAAAAAAAGCGAAAAGTTGGAGGCAGGCCTCCAACCGAAGGTAGGGGCGAATCATGCTGGCGAATTTATTCGCCGCTATTCGCCCGTGGGAAGTCGGAAGTGACGTCGGAAGCCAGTAGGGGCGAATCATGCTGGCGAATTTATTCGCCGCTATTCGCCCGTGGGAAGTCGGAAGTGACGTCGGAAGCCAGTAGGGACGAATCATGCCGGCGAATTTATTTGCCGCTATTCGCCCGTGGGAAGTCGGAAGTGACGTCGGAAGCCAGTAGGGGCGAATCATGCCGGCGAATTTATTTGCCGCTATTCGCCCTTAGTGTCGGTGTGGTAGGGACGAATCATGCCAGCGAATTTATTCGCCGCTATTCGCCCTTAGTGTCGGTGTGGTAGTAGGGACGAATCATGCCGGCGAATTCATTCGCCGCTATTCGCCCTTAAGTCGGAAGCGTGCCCGGTGCGAGAAAAAAACGCAATTAATTTTTACTGTTGCGGTATTCGCGAGGGGAGAGCCCAATTTCATTGCGGAACACTTTGCTGAAATACCCGGGGTCATCAAATCCAACAGTAATGGCAATATCGGTGATGCTATCGGTTTTTTCACGTAATAATTGACAGGCATGGGCGATGCGGTAGCGTGTCAAGTAGACCCACGGTGTCACCCCTAATTCATGCTGGAATACTTGAGTGAGGTAACTTTCGCTGACACCTGCGACACTCGCAATTTGCTCGCGGCTCAGGCGTTGGGTGTAGTGTTGTTGGATGTAGGCCATGGCGATGCGGGCCACACTACTCAAGTGTGGTGGATTGATGGCATCGCCACGCGTTATCCCATGCAACAATTGGTCGATATCGTCGATTGTGCCGCCTAGTTTGGGCCGCATGACGGTATTGGGGTAATTGATGCGCTGGATTTCACTGCGGGTAAGCACTTTACCACTAATAATAATTACCGGTACTGATTGAAATTGTTCGTTATTGCGAATCCAAGCAAGCAATTCAAATCCATCACCGTCAGGCATGACCAAATCTAGAATAATTGCATTGGGCGTCGGGATTTGGCATAACAGTTCGCGCGCCTGAATGCCGTCATAACATGAGGTAAATGCCGCATTGATAAAGGTGCGTTCGATGATGCTCTGGTATAACACATGCATTTGGGGGTGGTCATCGACAATCAAAAATTGCATTTCGTCCGAGTGGTGTTGGGTTACGAGTAGCCGAATGGTTGCAATGAATGAATCATTGCTCATGGGCTTTTGCAAAATAGGCGTATTGCCTAGGGTATTTGTGTTGTTATATACCAAAAATGGGACGCGTCCGAGCAACGCATGCGTTTGAATATAATCGATGAGTTGCGTCTCTTCATGAAACGAGTCGGTACTATCCCAGCTGATGGCAATGGGATGAAATTGATTAATCAAGGCATCTAATTGCGTAATCGTTTGTGCGCGGTGGATGGTGAGTTGGTTTTTTTGGGCGACGTGTTGTAGGGCTGGTCGGATTTTGTCAGTCGTACTGAGGACAATTAACACCGCCGGGAGTGTCGATGGTGGTGGGGGAAGGGTCGTGGCATCAAGCCCGCGTAATGGTAAATAGACATGGAAGGTGCTTCCGGCCCCAAATTGACTTTCTACTGTCAATACACCGTGATGAAGTGCCACTAATCGGCGGGTAATCGCAAGTCCTAACCCTACTCCATTGGGGTGTTGTTGTTGCTGATCAAGGGTGAAAAATGGTTCAAATATGCGTGCTTGATGCGTGGGATCAATACCAGTACCTGTATCTTTGACCAAAATATGTAGGTACGGCGGATGGACTGCTACCTCGAGGGTAATTGCTCCTTGGTGGGTGAATTTGGCGGCATTGCTCAATAAATTGGTGATAATTTGCCGGATGCGGACAGGGTCAACATAGAGCATTGGTAATTCATCGGGGATATGCAGCTCCCATGTCACCATGGGATTATGGAAGGTGGTATTCAGTTCACTAAAAATTTGGGTAATCAGGGTATGCGGGTTAATGGTCTCGGCAAACAACACCAACTCGTCGATTTCGGCCCGTGATAAATCAAGCAAGTCATTAATCAACAAAATCAAATGTTCCGCACTGCGTTGGATGGTCACAATATCAGCACGCACATTGTCATGGAGGGCGACACCATGGGGTGTCGGGTCGGTGACGAGTAATTGACTATAGCCAAGAATGATATGCAGCGGCGTGCGCAATTCGTGACTGACATTGGCGAGTAGACGGGTTTTGAGGCGGTCGGCCTGCTCAGCCGCATATTGGGCAGTTTTGGCTGCTTGATATAAGTCGATATTGCGCAAGGCAATCCCGATTTGGTCAGCTACCAACTGTAATCCATCTATTTCGTCATGCGTGTGGGGTACGAGGGTGGTGCTTTGCACATCGAGGAGTCCCGTAATCATATTGTTGAAACGAATCGGGATGATTACCCGCGTACGCGTGTCGAACTGATGACTATCGGTGATATAGCGCGTACTGATGCTGGTATCGGGGATGAAAATCGGTCGTTGATCAAGTAGCGCCGCCCCTAACGCCGTCCCTGCCAACTGCGGTGCGTGCGCTGAATTGGTATGGAGCTGACCCTGCTCATCAAAGCGCCACAATAATACCCGGTCATAGCCGTAATTGACGCGAATCAAGGCGCTGATTTCGTTGATGAGTTGGGTGTGATCGAGGATTGTTCCTACCCGTTGCGTGATCGCGATACTGGTTTCGATTTGACGTAACCGGCGTTGTTCACTTTGGCGATTCACGCCGACGAGTTGATTGGTCAAATCAGCAAACGAGACTAATTTTTCGACGGCGATTTGGGCCACATTATGCCGCTCGATGACACGGCGTGGTGGGTCGTATGTCGCGGGGAGTTGTTTGGTTTGGATGCCATAAATCGCCAAATCAAGCAGTTGAGCTGCAAATGAGTCAATCACCGTCTCGACGGTCATATGCATCTGCCCATGGTTGATTTCGGCCATTGCTAACGGATCGCCATTGATACCAGTAATTAACGTATGTGGCTGTAAGCGTTGATGGCGTACCAGCACGTCGCGCCCGGCACTCGCAAGCGAATCGGATAAGCCAAATACCGCATCTATTGGCGTAAAATTATGTTGCACCCAGGCTTCGGTGGCCGCCACTCCATCATGATAAAGCCAGGCTGATGGGATATGGACCAGCTGAATGCTGGATACCGTTGCTAGCGCATCGCGGATGCCGGTAAGCCGTGACAACCCCATATCGTCGTACCCACCCACCACGAGTACTCGTGCATTGGGTTGCAATCGTTCTGCGAGCCACCGCCCTACCGTATGTGCGGCGTCATATAACCCACGGCGCGACGTAAATAATGGATAGCGCAAAAAACTTTCGGAGGCATCGATAATCGGTATGCCTTGGTCTACAATTCGGCGTAGCAAGGGCTCTGCAACGGTATTGCAAATCAACCCATGCACATCTTGGACGAGTAATTCTTCAAAAAATTCATCGATTTCGTGGGGAAGTAACTGTAAATTGGTGATGTTTCGGGTGAGTGTCCCGAGCTGGACCACTTCGACGTTGCGTTGTATGGCATGCCGAATCACTGCTTCACGGACTTGCACCCAATATGGGTCATGCATGCCGACTTGGACTGCGATGCGGTGGCGCGCTACCATCTATTACACCCTCCATTGGATGCCGGTATATCCCGATTGTAACAAAAATAAGCCATGAGTGCGGTAAGATGATTTGAATTACCAATTGTGTTGTTATTTTTTGTATTTATTGACTATGTATATATATTTTTTTGAAAATAAATAAGATAATATTACCGTGATAAATAATAAAAATATTGCTTTGTATACATTAAATACTTTGTTAGATTGTGATGAAAAATAGTTTGTATTACCAAAGTAATATTGACTAGAAAACGGATATAGCGTATTGTACAAAAGGAATTTATTTTACAAATAGCATGATTAAGCGGAGGTATGTATGCAACGGTTCAAAGTGTTGATGTTGGCATTGTTGGCACTGGTGGTTTTGGCATCGTGTACGACGAGTAGCTGTGTGACGACGGTGACAATCAATACGCCCGATACGTTTAGTTGCCCCACGTCATTTACTGATGTGCAAGGGTGTGTGATTACCACCGACATTCAGACCAAATACAAGGGCATGAACGTCGTCCCAAACACGGGGATGATTGAATTCTCAACCGATCAAACGGTTGATCAAGTCGCTCCAATTTACACCGACTTCTTGAAGACAAAAGCCGACTTTGCCGAAGTGCCCGTCAGCGCTGACTTGAAGAAAATCGGTACCACCTATTTGGGGATGACTGATACGGACACGATTATTGCCTACCAAACCAAAATCGGCGTGGGCTTCTATGTGTTCCTCAAAACCGTTGATGGTCGCACCAACGTAGCAGTTATTTCGGGTGCGTTGGGCTGCGCGAACTAAGTCATTTGTCTCTTTCCACGGCAAGGTGTATTACACCTTGCCGTGGTTTTTTGTGTATAGTAGGAGAAGATACAAATTCCCACACAAGGAGCAAGCCTCCATGACCAATCTCCTCCGTTTTCGTGCCTTGGATGAGCGTGATATCAACAAAGAAACGTTTGTCGAGCCGTGGCCCGAGGCCGGCTTGACCGTCGCTGATAGTCCCTACGATCCGCAACCGTCGTTGCGCATCGAGGCCGGGCGCGTGGTCGAGCTCGATGGCCGACTCGAAGCGGATTTCGACACGCTCGATACGTTTATCGCCCGCCACGGCATCGATTTGACGGTGGCGCCAGAGGCGATGGCGCTTGATTCGTTGCAATTTGCGCATATGCTGGCCGATATCAACATTCCGCGCAAGACGTTGTTGCGCCTCGCCACGGGATGTACGCCGGCCAAATTAGTCGACATCATGCGCCATATGAATGTGCTCGAAATGATGAACGGCTTGTCCAAAATGCGCGTGCGGCGCGTCCCTGCCAATCAAGCCCATGTCACCAACCGCCGGGAAAACCCGGCGCTCTTGGCGGCAGATGCTGCCGAAGCCGCCTTGCGGGGTTTTTCGGAAATCGAGACGACGGTGGGGGTGGCGCGGGCAGCGCCATTCAATGCCCTGGCGATTTTGGTGGGAGCCCAGACGGGACGAGGGGGCGTGATGACCCAATGTGCCGTCGAAGAAGCCTTGGGATTGCGCTTGGCGATGAAGGGTCTGACCACCTACGCCGAAACGTTGTCGGTCTACGGCACCGAACAAGCCTTTGTGGATGGCGATGATTCGCCGTGGTCCAAAGGATTCTTGGCATCGGCGTATGCGTCACGGGGCGTCAAAGTGCGCTTTACCTCGGGCACGGGTTCTGAGGCGTTGATGGGCAGTGCCGAACAACGTTCGATGCTCTACCTCGAAGCGCGTTGTTTGTGTGTGACCCGGGGTGCTGGGAGCCAAGGGGTGCAAAACGGCTCGATTTCGTGTATTGCCTTGCCCGAATCATTGCCGGGTGGCGTGCGGGCGGTGTTGGCCGAAAATCTAATGGCGTCGATGTTGGGGCTCGAAGTGGCCTCCGGCAACGATGCCCTAGCGTCGCATTCGGCCATCCGTAAATCAGCCAAATTAATGTTGCAATTCATCCCCGGCACCGACTTTATTTTTTCGGGATATAGTGCCGTACCGCGCCGCGACAACATGTTTGGCGGGGGGAATTTTGATTCCGATGATTTGGATGATTACGCCGTGTTGCAACGCGACATGCAAATCGATGGGGGCACGCGCTCGATTAGCGAAGCCGAGGCAGCCGAGATTCGCCGCGCCGGCGCCCAGGCCATCCAAGCCGTGTATGCCGAATTGGGCTTCCCCACCATCAGCGATGGCGAAGTCGAGGCGGCGGTAGTGGCGCATTCGAGTGACGACATGCCGGCGCGTGACATCGTGCCAGACCTGGCCGCCGCCGATGCCTTTTTGGCGGGTGACCGTAGCGTGATGGATGTGGTGGCGGCCTTGGCGCGGCGCGGGTTTGCCCAGACTGCCGAGAACCTGCTGACCATGGGGCGGCAACGGATTGCCGGTGATTACCTGCAGCCCGCCGCGATTTTTGACCGTGACTTTGTGGTCAAAAGCGCCATCAACGACCCCAACGACTACAATGGGCCGGGGACGGGCTACCGCGTGAGTGGCGCCCGCTGGGACGAAATCGCCAATATTCGCCAAGCCAAATCCCCCCGCGACTTCATCGCCGACCGTTTGGGCTTGCCCATCGACGGGCTCGACCCCTATGGCCCTGCCAAGCGGGGTGGGCATACCGAGGTGGTGGTGGCGATTGGGCCGGCCTTTGGGCGGATTATTACCCAGACCATTGGCGGGATTCCCCATGAAGACGTGCTCAAAGCGGTGCTGACGGGAATTGCCGAAGAGGGCTTGATTGGGCGGATTGTGCGCATCTGGCATTCGTCTGATTGCGCCGAAATTGGGCATGTGGGTGCGCAATTGAGTGGCTCAGGGATTGCGATTGGCATCCAATCACGGGGCACGTCGATTATTCATCGTGTCGATTTGGCGCGCCTCAACAATCTCGAGCTTTTTTCGCAGTCGCCGAGTATGACCGTCGACACCTATCGGGCGATGGGGCGTAATGCGGCCCGTTATGCCGCCAAAAAAATCACCACGCCGGTGCCAGTGACCGTCGATAATTGGGCGCGCTTGCGTTTGATTGTCAAAACGGCCTTGTTGCACCGCAAAGAAACCGAAGAGATTCGTCAATTACCCCCCGAAGCGTTACGCTTCGACTGGGAACCGGAGGTATAGAAATGCCAACCTATCCGTTATATAGTGATCCCCATGCCGATTTGCATACGGCGAGTGGGCGGGTGTTGGGTGATGTGACGGTAGCCGCGACGGTCGCCGGCGAGATTACCCTCGATGATTTGCAGATCAACAAAGCGGCGCTGCAGGCCCAAGCTGAGATTGCCCGCCAGGCGGGTTATGATCAATTGGCACAAAACTTGGCACGGGCGGCAGAGTTGACGGTGGTGCCGCGGGCCGAAATTATTGATATGTATCAGCAATTGCGTCCAGGGCGCTCGTCGCATGCAGAGCTGATTGCCTTGGCCACGCGGCTTGAGAATGTCTATGCCGCGCCAATTTGTGGCGCATTTGTGCGCGAGGCGGCGCAAGTGTATTTGGAGCGTAATATGTTACGGCGCCCGCCGGCGTTTTGATTGCAATGGTAAGTTTGGTGTGTTACAGGATGAGTGGTAGCACGATTGTACTGTATGTACATATGCTGTTCCGCTAGGTATGGTGTGTATGAGCGGTATTTTGTCGGTCAATTTTTTGTCGTGATGAGTAGAAGATTTGCGCGCTTCGTATGTGGTGCATTCGTGCGTGTGGGTATGGACAGTTTTTATTGCATGGTGCAATATGCACCATGCGATTTTTTTGTTGATAAGCCACAGATAAATAATCTAGATGGGCTTGATTTTTACTTCATTCGGTATATTTTTTTGTTATTTTTTGGAGTGTTTTTGGGTGAAGAGGGTGAGAAATTAACTCATTCAATGTGTTGATGATGAAAGTAAAAACAAGCGATAGGGAAATGAGTTGATAAAAGCAATAGATACACACAAAAATCAATTGACAACATATATGATGAGGTATACAATACGCATGTCAGTATCTCACGAGATTCTCAGTTTTGTTGGTTCAACCGCATATTCTAGGGTAGACGCAGTGGCAGTTTTGTCATTGGGGATATCAAGATAGTGGTGGCTAGACAAGAATTGGGGATTACGTGGTGATATGGCATAGATTAATGTCGAAGGAGACAACGATGAAGTTACGCTTCAAAACCCTTGCTTCACTACTCGTAATGGCCTTTGTGGTCGTTGCTTGTGGTGGTGCTAAGGCCCCAGCCGCAGAGCCAACCATGGCTCCGGCAGCCGCTACCGAAGCCCCCGCGGCAACGGAAGCCCCCGCCGCTACCGAAGCCCCCAAGGCAACGGAAGCCCCCGCCGCTACCGCAGTCCCAGCTCCTGCTGGTTTGTCTGCAGTAGCCCGCGAAGACACGTTGAACTTGGCCTGGAGCATCGCCAATCCTGGCGTGACCAATCCTTGGGCATCAGTCGGTTACACGCACCAAAACGGTAATGCATTGTTGTGGGAGCCATTGGCTTACTTCGCAATCTTTGCAGACAAGCCAGTGATGTGGTTGGCCGACAGCATGGACTACACCAAGCCCGACTTCACCGAGTTGACCATCAAGCTCAACAAGGATGCCAAGTGGAGTGACGGCGTAGCTGTGACGTCAAAAGACGTAGTCTACACGTTCGAAGGCCAAATGAAGAACGAAAAGTTGAGCTACCATGCTCAATTCGATCAGTACGTCAAGGAAGTCAAGGCTGTGGATGATTTGACGGTTGTTGTGACCTTCAAAATCCCCGCTCCTCGCTTCGCCTTCGAAGTATTGATGGAGAAGTTCGACACGGGTATCGACATTGTGCCTGAGCACGTGTTGAGCGCCCAAAAGGACGCCAACGAATTCCCCGGTGGTCTCGACATGCCACACTCCGGCGGTTATAACGTCGTATTGTGGGACGAGAACCAAAAGATCCTCGATGTGCGCACCGATTGGTGGGCCGTGGCTGCTGGTCGTATTCAACAACCAGAAGTCAAGCGCGTCGTTATCACCAACATTGGTGGTACCGTCGGCCAAAACATGGACGTCGTAGCTCAAAAAGTTGTCAACAACGAATATGATGCCACGTTGGACATGCGCGCTTCAGTCATTGGTAACATTCTCAAGCAGAACCCCAAAGTCACGACCCACACCGGTAATAAGCCACCGTACGGGTATCTTGACTGGTGGCCAAACAGCTTGTGGATGAACACCCAAATCGCCCCATACAACGACCCGAACGTACGTCGTGCCATCAGCTTGGCCATCGACCGCGACAAGATCAACGAAGTCGTGTACGAAGGTGCCTCAGTTGCCACGATTTACCCCTTCCCGTTGTACCCCGGCTTGCAGAAGTTTGTTGATACCGCTGGCGTCAAGGCCTTGGTTGAAAAGTATCAACCAGGTAAATTTGACCTCGCCGAGAGCGACAAGTTGATGACCGGCGCTGGCTTTGCCAAGAACGCCAATGGCTTGTGGGAAAAGGGCGGCAAGACCGTCAACTGCGTAATCAATGGTTTCGAAGGCATTCACAGCGACATCGTTCCGGTGTTGGTTGAAATGTTGAAGACCGCTGGCTTCGATGCTGACGTCAACTTCGGTGCTGATGCCTATCAGAACATGGCCGACGGTAAGCCAGGTTTGTATATGTTTGGTCATGGTGCCAGCATCAACAACCCAGAAGCCGCTTTGCAATTGTTCGAGAGCCGCTACAGTGCTGCTGTCGGCACCACTTCCGGTGGTAACCGCTTCTCACGCTACAAGAACCCAGCTTACGACAAAATCGTAGAAGCCATGGCTCCTTTGGCCACAGAAGACCCCAAGTTCACCGAATTGGCCACGCAGGCCATGGAAATCTACTGGAAAGACCAAGTCGACGTCCCGGTCATTCAGTGGCTCCACCGCATTCCTTACAACCAGACCTACTGGACCAACTGGCCAACAGCTGACAATCTCGCCGGTGGCGTGAATGGTGCCTTCTGGGCCCACACCGCTCCGTTGGAAATTGCCAACCTGCACAAGGCCACCAAGTAATCTTGGTTGATTTACCGTCCGACATCTTTCGGGGTGTCGGACGGTTCTTGTACGCCCCCTCATCCCCATAACCCTACAAACACCTCAAATGTATAGTGCTCGCCACAACGATGGCGTTGTCTATCCACCGGCTGAAGGCTAGGAGAGTACTGTGAGATTGCGATTAATCCTTCGGCGACTAGCGTTTCTTTTAATGGTAGTTTGGGCGGCCTCTACCATTACGTTTTTTGTGCCACGTTTGTCAAACCGTAATCCTATCCGCGAACGTTTTGCTGAATTATCCCGTACCGGTGGTTTTGCTGCCGCTGACCTCGAAGTCATTGTGGCTTCATACAACAAAAAATTTGGTTTGGATAAGCCACTTCTCCAACAATACACTGACTATATCGGCAGTATCGCTCGTTTTGATTTGGGCGTATCACTGAGCCGTTTCCCCATGACCGTGACACAAATTATTTATAATTCACTGCCATGGACGATATCACTGTTGTTTGTGTCGGCGATTTTATCGTTTCTCATCGGTAATTTACTTGGTGCAGTCGCAGCCTGGCCGCGATCTCCGGGTTGGTTACGTGCGGTTGCAACGCCGTTTATCATGTTTACCGGGGTACCACCGGTATTGTTAGCGATTTTCTTGCTCTTTTTCTTGGCGTTTAAATTGAAATTATTCCCTCTGGGACAAGCATATTCAACAGGTACTGCCCCTGATTGGTCATTCAGGTTTGTGTTGGATATTATGTGGCACCAAGTATTACCAGCGATTTCGATGATTCTTGGCTCTGTTGGTGGCTGGGTATTGTCGATGCGCGGTATGGGTATCACCATCCAAGGTGAAGACTACGTTAATTTTGCAGAACACAAAGGCCTCGATGGTCGCACGATTTTTCGTAATTACTATCTCCGCAATGCCTTGTTACCCCAAGTGACGGGGTTTGCGTTGGCACTCGGTAGCTTGATTACGTCGGGTGCAGTGGTTGAAGGACTCTATGCGTTGCCTGGGCTTGGTTCAAAGTTAGGGGAAGCCATTCGTGCCAACGACTTTATGGTGATTTACGGCATTGTGTTGTTTATTACCATGTCTGTAGCGACGTTGATGGTATTAGTGGAATTCTTGTATCCATTTCTTGATCCCCGTATCAAACAAGAATAAGGAGCGTGTAATGACAACGTTGACAACGACGGCTCCGCCGATTCAACCCAGCCGACTAAAATTGTTTGGTGGGTATTTGCGCCGGAACAAGAGCCTTGGGTATGGGTTAGGGATTTTGCTCTTTTTGATATTGTTTACGGGGATTGGTTTCTTCCAAATCAAACCCAAGAACGCCTATCCGTTGGCTGTAAGGCCTAAGCAACCACCAGGGATTTTGGATTTTAGTGCCAAAGATTGGCCCGGTAAATACCCGATGGGTTCGGATTTCTTTGGTCGTGACATGCATGCCGTGATGGTGACTGGTATGTGGCAAACCGCCTTGATTGGTGTGTTGGCTGGTGCCGCAGGGACGTTGATTGGGGTGATTTTGGGCTTTACCTCGGCGTACTTTGGTGGTGTTTTTGACATGATCATCAAAGGTATCTGCCAAATTCTCACGCCGATACCGGTATTTATGATTCAAATCATTATTGCGTCATCACTCGATAAACGCGATGTGACAATCTTTACCATGGCGTGGATTGTGGTGATGCTAGCCTGGATGGGTCCTACTCTCGTTATCCGCTCGCAAGTTTTGTCGATGAAAGAGCGCCAATTTGTGGCTGTCGCCAAGTTGTCGGGTGTGGGTAATGGCGGGATTATTTTCGGGGAAATTCTGCCCAATCTATTGCCGTTTATTGCGGCAGCCTTTGTAAGTCAAGTATTTGGGAGCGTCTTTGCGTCGTTCTACCTCGCCATTGTCGGCTTGGGACCATTGCGTGAGCCGTTGTTGGGCAACATTATTTGGGGTGCACAATCCCAAGGTGCCTTCTTCAATGGTTGGTGGTGGTGGCCGATTTGGCCGGCAACAGCCATGGTGCTAATTTTGAGTTCTTTGGCACTAATCAACATGGGTTTGGACGAATTGGCCAACCCACGTGTACGGCGAACGGAGTAAGTGCATGACACCAATTTTGCAAATACGTGACCTCCAAGTGTCATACTACACCGATTTGGGCCGCGCAACTGCGTTGAATCGCGTGAATTTGGACCTCAATGCCGGTGAAAAACTGGGCCTCGTAGGCGAATCGGGCTCTGGCAAGAGCACCATGGCCTTGGCCATGATGCGCATGATCAAAGCGCCTGGCCGCATCGAAAGTGGCAGCGTGACTGTCGGCGGCGTCGATTTGATTTCACTCAACGACGAAGAAATGCGCCTCGCGCGCTTGAGCCGTATCGCCTATATTCCCCAAGGTGCCATGAACTCGCTCAATCCGGTCATGCGGATTGGCGCTCAGATGGTTGATGCTATCAAAGCCCACGTCCCTAATATGTCACAAGCTGATATGACCGAGCAATGCATGCAGGCGCTCGAGTCAGTCGATCTCAAACGCAACGTCTTTCAGATGTATGCACATGAGTTGAGCGGTGGCATGAAGCAACGTGTCTGTATCGCCATTGGGATTTTGCTCAAACCACAGGTCATCATCGCCGACGAGCCCACCAGTGCGCTCGATGTGGTGACGCAACGTCAAGTGATGGAAACCATCGACCGTGTCCAAAAAGAAATGGGCACTGCCGTAATCCTGATCGGGCACGACATGGGCTTGATGGCACAGTTTGTTGATAAAGTGGCGGTGATGTATGCAGGGCGCTTGACCGAGGTCAGTACCGTGCGTGACATGTTTAGTAAGCCGATGCATCCCTATGCGCAAGCGCTCATCAAAAGTTTGCCCAATTTGTCAAACAAAGGGGTCTTCCAAGGGATTGCTGGTTTAGCACCATCACTGTTGCGGATTCCCAACGGTTGTGCATTCCACCCCCGTTGTCCACAAGCAATGGATGTCTGCAAAACGACGATTCCCGACGTAAAAGAATACGAAGGTAATCGTCTGGTTGCATGTCATCTCTATACGGAAGGGGCATAGCCGTGGCAAATTTGCTCGAGTTTCGTAATGTAACCAAAACCTACACTCGTGGGTATTTCTCTGAGGCAGGGACAACTGCCTTGGCAGATTTTTCGATGACCCTCAAAGAAGACGAGCCCACCATTATGACGGTGGCCGGTGAGAGCGGTAGCGGAAAAACCACCTTGGCAATGTTATTGCTGGGATTTATCGACCCAACTAAGGGCGAAATCCTCTACAAAGGCAAAAACATTAACAAGTTGCGTGGCGAAGATCGCTTGAATTATCGCCGCGAAGTCCAAGCCGTCTTCCAAGATCCGTTTGCGGTGTTCAATCCGTTTTATACGGTTGACCATTTGTTGACGGTGCCCATCGAAAAATTCAAATTGGCCAAGTCAAAAGCCGATGCCCGCAACAAAATGGAAGAAGCGTTGAGTTCGGTTGGTTTGCGCCCCGAAGACATCCTCGGCCGCTTTCCCCACCAGTTGTCGGGTGGACAGCGCCAGCGCATCAATGTGGCACGGGCCTTGTTGCTCAAGCCTAAAGTGCTGGTGGCTGACGAGCCAGTGTCGATGGTCGATGCATCACTGCGCGCCAACATCCTCGAATCGTTGCGTAGTTTGCATCGCGATCATGGCGTGTCGATTATTTATATCACCCACGACCTGACCACCGCCTACCATGTCGCTAATTCGATTGTGGTGCTTTACAAGGGTGGTGTGATGGAAGCGGGCGACATTGATAATGTCATCCAAAAACCCCAACATCCCTATACTCGCTTATTGATTGACTCGATTCCGTGGCCAGATGTTGACCGCCGCTGGGGCAGCGACGGCATGATGGTCAAAGAATCTGAGACTACCGATAAAGGTGGCAAAGGTTGCCGGTTTGCGGCACGTTGCCCCCATGTCAAAGATAGCTGTCTGCACACACCACCACCCTTGTACCGCGTTGCCCAAACGCAGGTGGCATCGTGTGTGTTGTACGACAACAACCCGGTATTGCCGGCCACACAGTTGACTGACGTATTGCCGGTATAAGCGGAATGGTTGAGGGGCGTGCCGGGTGGTACGCCCCTTTTTCATGAAAAGGACGACAATGATTGTCTCCGATTGGACCCCAGATCAGCAGCTGCAGTACATCTGCAAGCGCACCTCACAAAAACCAGCCATGGATGGGCGGTTGCAGAGTCCGGTATGGCAACGCGCGGCGCGTTCGCCGCGGTTTGTCGACATGATTAGTGGTGGCCCTGGGCCATTTGATACCCAGTGTTCCGTGGTCTGGGATGATGACGCATTGTATGTGGGATTTTGGGTCGAAGAACCGTTTGTAACGGCCACCCAAGCCACGCGCGATGCGTTAGTTTTTTTGGAAAATGACGTAGAGGTCTTTATTGATGGCGGCGATTGTTACTATGAATTCGAAATCAATGCCCTGGGCACCATCTACGAAGTCTTTTTTGTCTGGCAAGATGCCTGGCGCAAAGGAAGCTACTGGGATACTCCCGAATTCGATGTCCACGATCACGCTGCGATTTTGTTTGGTGGTAATCATGACCGGGTCGGCCACCACTTTTGGCGGGGCACGCACCCCCGTGGCCTGCGCTGGGCTTACCGCGATTGGGATATGCCTGGCCTACAAAGCGCCGTGTTTGTCGATGGTCAAATCAATAACCCGGCCGTCGTTGACAAAGGCTGGCGTGTGGAATTAGCATTCCCGTGGAGTGGCATGAAGCACCTCGGGCAGGGGCGATCACTCCCACCCAAGGCGGGCGACGAATGGAACATCTTTTTTGGGCGCTTTCAGCGCTTGGAACTAGCCGGCCAAGTGGTGTCGCAACCGGCAGCCTGGAGTTGGGGTGCGGTGGGATCGAACGACAACCATATTCCCGAGCGCTTCACCAAAATCATCTTTAGCGACGACGATGTGATGGCGCAACCATGACCATTCACAAACACGAATATCATGGCGACGATGGGTTTACCCGCGTTGTGGTGCAAAACGCTGTGATCGAATGCGAGTATATCCCCACCTTGGGTGGCAAAATGACGCGTTTGATGGATCGGCGCACCGGCCGTGAATGGCTGTGGCGCCACCCCCGTATGCCCTACCAACAAGTGCCGTCAACCGCTAATTATGTGGCGGTGGCCGATACCGGTGGCTGGGACGAATGCTTCCCCACGGTCGGCCCGTGTGACTACCCGGCCGCACCGTGGCAGGGTACGGCGCTCGCCGACCATGGGGAGTTGTGGTGTCAGACACCGACGGTGACATGGCTGGTACAGGACGATGCCGTGGTGTATACCTGTGTGTGGGAAGGCTTGACCTTGCCGTATACGTTTATGCGCTCAATCGAAATCGGCGCTGATGCGTCCATTGATGTGACGTATCGTGTCAAAAATCACGGCGAAGCCGATTTACAATGGATTTGGTGTGCCCACCCGCTGGTATCATTGGAGCCAGGCATGGCCTTGTATACCCCGGCGGGCACGACGTTTTTACATGCCAATCACCAAGGCGAATTGGTCAGTGATGCACCTGAGTCAATTGTGTTGCCCGATCAACGCGTGTTGGATCTGACGCACCTTCCTGCGGTAACCAGTGCCATGACGGCCAAGTTATATAGTGATGTTTTGCCCAGCGGTTGGGTGGCCTTGCAGGCTGCCAATGGGCGCTTGACGATGCGCTGGGACAGCGCCGAAATCCCACAGCTGGCGGTGTTTATCAATGCGGGCGCATGGAGCAATGATGGTGAAAGTCCCAATTATAATATGGGTATCGAACCAGCCATTGGCGTCTATGATCGCTTGAGCGATGCCTATAGTCGGACTACTACGTATGCCACGTTGCATCCAGGCCAGCAGCGGAGCTGGTCGGTACAAGTGCAACTCGATGCAGAATAAAGGAGTTCTTCATGATTAAGATTGCCGAGTTTTTGCCACCCACACCATCGATGTTGTGGACGTTGTCGAAGCAGTGTGGGATTGATTATGCCGTCGGTGGCTTGCCATTCAATGAGCCATTTAATGGCACTGACGGACCGTGCGATTATCTGCCGTTGTTGCGCATGAAGCAACGCTACGAAGATGCCGGTTTTGCCCTCGAAGTCATCGAGGCGCGTCCGCCGTTGAATTTGGCCAAGCGTGGTTTGCCTGGTCGTGATGCCGAAATCGACGTGGCGTGTCAGCTGATCGAAAACATGGGCCGCCTCAAGATTCCGGTATGGTGCTACGAATGGATGACCGACTTCAATTGGATGCGTACCTCAACCACCACCCCGTCACGCGGTGGCAGTGTGGTGACGAGTTATGATAACGCCTTGATGGAAGGCGCCCCCAATACGGAAAACGGCCCGATTAGCGAAGAAGAATTGTGGACCAACCTCGAATACTTCATGAAGCGGATCGTGCCCGTCGCCGAAAAAGCCGGCGTGAAATTGGCGATGCACCCCGATGATCCCCCCCGTTCACCGATTCGTGGCGTTGGGCGGATTATGCGCACCGTCGAAAACTTCCAACGCTTGGTTGACATGATTCCCAGCCCGGTCAATGGTATCACGATGTGCCAAGGCAATTTCACCTTGATGACCGACGATTTGCCCAGCGTGATTCGCCAATTCGGCAAGCAAAACAAGCTGTTCTTTGTGCACTTCCGTGATGTGATCGGCACCAAAGACAAGTTTGAAGAGTCATGGCACGATGCTGGCAAAACCGACATGGTGGCCTGTATGCAGGCCTACAAAGATATTGGCTTTGAAGGGGTATTGCGCCCCGACCATGTGCCGACGGTAGCTGGTGACAGCAACGAAAACGCCGGTTATTCGGCGTTTGGACGCTTGTATGCCATTGGCTATATCCGTGGTTTGCGTGAAGTAGTGTTCGGTCAGAAATAAGGCGAAGGGGGAGATGGAAGTGCGTTGGTGGTAACTGTTACTTCATAACTTCATTACTTCCAACTTCACTTCATACTTCCTCCTTCATACTTCCTACTTCCTACTTCATAAAGGAGTAAACGTGCGTATTGCGGTAACTGGTGGGAGTGGGAGCGTCGGTAAGCATGTGCTCCGCATGGCGGTGGAGCAAGGGCATACGGTACGCAACATTGATCGGGTGGCACCGCCGGCAGGGAGTGTGCCTGACAGTGTTGACTTTGTGAGTGCCGAATTGTCTGATTACCAAGCGTTTTATGATGCCATCAATGGCTATGAAGTGCTCATCCACTTGGCGGCCATCCCAGCACCCCGCGGTCATCCTGACCATGTGGTGCACAACAACAATGTCACGAGTAGCTACAATGCTTTGTTGGCGGCGGCGAATTGTGGCATCAAACGGGTGGCGCAGGCCTCGAGTATCAACGCGATCGGCGCGGTGTATAGTCGTTGGCCCACATATGATTATTTGCCGGTCAACGAATTGCACCCTACCTATAGCGAAGATCCGTATAGCTTGTCGAAGTGGATTTGCGAGCTCCAAGGTGATTCGATTGCACGGCGCTACGAAGACATGACGATTGCCTCGTTGCGCTTCCACTGGGTGGTCGAAGATTTGGCATTGGCGCAAGAACGCGCCAATAAAAACTTCGACATGAATGCCAAGCAACTTTGGGCGTATACACTCGGGGAATCAGCTGCCCGCGCTTGTATGGCGATTGTCGATGCCCAATATATTGGCCACGAAGCCTTTTATATTGTGTCGCCGACCACGGTGATGGCCGAATCGACCAGTGATTTGATTGCCCAATGGTTCCCTCAGGTGAAAGTGACCAAGGAATTGGCGCACAACGAGGGCATGTACGACTGCACGAAGGCGCAACGCTTGTTGGGCTGGACGCATTAATTTTTGTGATACGCAGTTTTTTGAAAGGATACTACAATGACGTGGCATGTACAACCAACTCGTGAGGCAATGATTGCCCTCACCGCCCAAAACCCCTTCGAGCGCTTTGCCGATGGCCGCCCCAAAGTGCCAGATGATTTGATCGAGCGTATGAAACTGGTCACCACCGAAGAAGCCTGGGGCACCTTGCGTCGCCATGGTTACAACTTGCAATTCGCCGGGAACTGGAAAGAGACCCACCCCGGTAAAGTTACCGTCGGCCGGGCAGTGACCTCGGCATTCATCCCTCACCGCCCCGACTTCCACAAAGTCATTCAAGATTCCGGGATTGAGGCTGGCCGTGGCAAAATCGGTGGCCAAAATTCGTGGATTATCGAACAACTCGAGCGCAACGACGTGTTGGTGTGTGATTTGTTTGGCAAAATCAAAGACGGCACCTTGGTTGGTGACAACTTGGGCACTGCCGTCGCCAAACGCACCCATGCCGGCGCGGTAATCGATGGCGGCGTGCGTGACTTGGCCGGCCTGGTCACCCTCGACGATGTCAACTTCTATGTGCGGGGCTTTGATCCAACCGCCATCGCCGATGTTACCTTGTCTGGTATCAACATTCCCGTGCGCATCGACGGCATTACCATTTTGCCAGGTGATGTGATTTTGGGCACCGCTACGGGTATCATCGTCATCCCACCACATTTGGTGCAAGAAGTGGTGGAAGAAAGCGAAAACATCCGTGTGCGTGATGAATTCGGCAAAATGCGGATTGGCGAAGGCACCTACACCAGTGGTGAAATCGACGTACCCACGTGGCGCGAAGACATCGAAGCCGACTACACCGCCTGGAAGAAAGCGAACAACAAATGAGCGGAACGCGCCCCGAAGATAACATTCAGCGCTCATCGAACCCGAGCGACCTCAAGATTACTGATATGCGGATTGCCACGGTGGGCTGGGACCACTGGCACTTTAGCATTATCCGCATCGACACCAACCAAGGGATTAGTGGTTGGGGCGAAGTCCGTGACTTGGCCTCTGCCAAATACGCATTGATGCTCAAAAGTCGTTTGCTGGGCGAAAATCCCTGCAACGTGGATCGTTTGTTCCGCAAAATCAAGCAGTTTGGTCACCACGGTCGCCAAGGTGGCGGCGTGTCAGGTGTCGAAATGGCCTTGATGGACCTGGCCGGTAAAGCCTATGGCGTGCCTGCCTTTGCCCTCGCCGGTGGCCAATACCGCGACCGCGTGCGCATGTACTGCGATACCCCCAACGAACCCGATGGTGTGTCGATGGGCAAACAGCTCCAAGAGCGCATCTCGTGGGGCTATACCATGCTCAAAATGGACGTAGGCATCCAACCACTCATCGGCGTGCCCGGTGCCTTGACCTATCCCGACGGCATGTTGCCCGGCGGGAGCGATGCACACTTCGACAAAATGCTCAACTTGCACACCTTGCAACATCCCTTCACCCATGTCCGTATCACCCCCAAAGGGTTGGACATGATTGTAGAATATGTGGCGCAAGTGCGTGCGACGGTAGGCTACGAAGTGCCAATCGCCGCCGACCATTTTGGTCATATCGGTATCGACGATTGTATTCGCCTCGGCAAAGCGCTCGAGCCCTACAACTTGGCCTGGCTCGAAGACCTGGTGCCGTGGCAATTCACCGATCAATGGGTGCAGCTCGAGCGCGAACTCCACACGCCGGTCTGTACCGGTGAAGACATCTACGCCCTCGATGGTTTTAAACCGCTTATCGATGCCCGTGGCGTCAATATCATTCACCCCGACATGGCGACGAGTGGCGGTATCATGGAAACCAAGCGCATCGGCGATTACGCCGCTGAGCGTGGGATTAGCATGGCGATGCACATGGCTGGTACGCCCATCAGTACGATGGCGAGTGTGCATTGTGCGGCAGCTACCGAAAACTTCATCGCCCTCGAACATCACTTCTCCGAAGAACCCTTCTGGAGCGATTTCATCACTATTACCGGGCGCAGTGGCCCCGTCATCCAAAACGGCTACATTGCAGTGCCCCATACCCCGGGCTTGGGTTTTGACGTCAATCTCGACGTGGTCAAGGAACATTTGGTCAAGGGCAGCGGATTCTTTGAGCCAACCCCCGAATGGGACGAAGCCAAAAGCTGGGATCGACTCTGGTCGTAGGACCGACGTATACCACCAGCTCCCATCGTCATGGTGACGTGGGAGCTGGTGGATGTGGGTGGTAGGCTTTTTTTGTCAATGGAGATTACAATGAAAATCACGCGTGTACGGGCGTTTTTGACCGCTCCTGACGGCATTGGTGTCGTCGTCGTCAAAGTCGAAACTGACCAAGATGGGTTGTTTGGTTTGGGCTGTGCCACGTTTACCCAACGGGCCACATTGGTGGTCAAAGCGGTCGAAGATTATCTCGAGCCATTGCTGGTCGGTCGTGACCCCCGCAACAGCGAAGACATGTGGCAGTTGATGATGGTCAACTCCTACTGGCGCAACGGCCCCGTGCTCAACAACGCCATCAGCGGTGTCGACATGGCCTTGTGGGACATCAAAGGCAAAATCGCCAACATGCCCGTCTATCAACTTTGGGGTGGCAAATGTCGCGAAGGCGCCATGGTTTATCGCCACGCCGATGGTCGTGACCCCCAAGAAGTGCTCGAAAACGTCATCAAGTACCAAGAGAGTGGCGCCCTCGCCGTGCGTTGTCAAATGGGTGGTTACGGCGGTCGTATCCAAGACATCACCAAACAAAACAGCGTGCCGAGCAAAGATTCGCCACAAGCGACGCATCGCATGCGCTCAATGGATAACCTCGAATCTACCTTCCCCGGTGCTTACTATCAACCCGATGTCTATGCGCGCTCGATTCCGCCGATGTTTGATTATATTCGTAACAAAATCGGCTACGACCTCTTTTTGCTCCATGACATCCACGAGCGGATTGCGCCGATTGATGCGGTACGCATGGGCAAAGCCCTCGAACCGTACCGGCTCTTTTTCCTCGAAGATCCATTTGCCCCCGACCAAATCGAATGGTTCCGCCGCTTGCGTGAGCATTGCACGACCCCCATCGCGATGGGTGAATTGCATGTGAATGCCGCGGAATGGAAGACGTTGATTAGCGAGCAGTTGATTGACTTCATCCGCTCACACGTGTCGGCCATCGGTGGTGTGACGCCGGCCCGCAAGTTGGCCGCGTTTGCTGAGCAATTCGGGATTCGTACGGCCTGGCATGGCCCTGGCGATGTATCGCCAATTGGGCATGCTGCCAACGTGCATCTCGACTTGTCGAGCCGCAATTTTGGTATCCAAGAAGTGATTCACTTCGGTCCAAATCTGTACGAAGTCTTCCCCGGTTGTCCCGAAGTACATGGTGGCTATGTCTATGTCAACGACAAACCAGGCTGGGGTGTTGACTTTGACGAACAAAAAGCAGCCAAGTACCCTGTCGATACCAAGGTGGTGGAGTGGACCCAGAGTCGCTGGCCAGACGGTACCATCTGGACGCCGTAATTCAATAATCTACGCACACCGCAGACGCCCGTTCAGGTTATACCTGAACGGGCGTCTGCGTAGCAGTGAATTTAGCTACCAGGATTGGGATTGACCCCGAGGACGTTTTTCCATAAATCAGCATCAACAATACTCGCACCAAATGTGGTTAAGTGATTGGTATCGAGATAAATTGCATTGCCATTTGTCATAATGGCACATTGATTGTTGCTACAGAGGGCATTCATCGGGTCATAGCGTCGCACCATCGGGTACTGTGCGAGCACCGTCGTGGCGTTGCGTTTGTAGCGCACAAATGCCTGCATAATCGGTGATTGCGGGGTGGTACAGGTTGAATCTGCGAGGGAGTGAAATAATTGTAGCCGGTTGCAATTCATTGGCATAAAGTCGAGTTCTGGTGCTTGATCCACAAAAACGACGCTAGTGTTGGGTAACGTGGTTAATGCGGTTAATGTCCGTTGCAAGCCTTTTTGGAATACAGTATCGAGGTTTACGGCGTTGGATTCCATTCGTGGTCCACTGAATTGATAGTAACCACGGCGATCAGCGAAAATATTATTGCTCGGTTCAATGGCCACAAATCGTCCAGCAAGGATAATCGTGCGGTGATGCGCGGGTGGATTGTCACGGAGATTATTGATGAATGCAGGTAATTTATGCATATCGTCACACCCAAAAGGTCGTGCCGATTGATCAACAAAGCGTTCGATGCCTAACAACGGTAAACAATAATGCGCGGCAAATACGGTCGTTGATTGAGGGATGTTATTGCCCGATGCAAGTAATTCGGCATGACTATCACCGACAAAGACAAATTCTTCGGTGACATCGTTCCCCCGTTGATGATGGAGACAAGTGACCAAATAACTGGTTTCGATTCCCGCGCACAAAGGAGTGCTGGTGATGATGGAGGAATTGGCAGAAACTGTCGTATCTGGTGCATTGCGATTCAATGGTGCGATAATACCGCTGCCAATTACAAAATACCCTACAATTCCGCACGCAAAAGTGGCATAGCTAAAGTAGCGCGTCGGAATGCTCCGGAGACTGCCTTGCCGCAACGGTTTCTCGAGATAAGCATAGGTTAACCAGGCAAGGAGTATGCTGATGCCTACCAGCACGATGCGAATGACAATGCTGGGTTCGGTATTGGTAAAAAAATTCGCAAACGACAAGAGTGGCCAATGCCAGAGATAGAGTGGGAAGCTGATTAACCCAATCCATACCATGACCGGGTTTGCCAAAATAATCCGATTGAACCAGGCCCGTTCACCGGCCACAATCACCAAAATTGCCCCAGTTATCGGCAAAATTGCACTGTAGTACGTATAGCTTGCGTCACCATTTGCCCAAAACATACTGGCGACCAGCAGTGCAATCCCTACGCCACTAATGCTGTGGGCAATGATTGGGGTGAAAAATAAGCGTTGGCGGATGGTGGGGTTTGCGAGGATGTGAACGACCAATGTTCCCACCAATAGTTCCCAGACGCGTGACATGGGCCAATAAAATGACGCAATTGGCAATGTGTCGTCGAGGCGGAGATTGACCAAAAACGAGGCGGCAATCAGCGTCGTAATCAATGCCGTTACCGAACGTAAGCGCTGCCGAAATATATAGAGCAAAATTGGCCAAACAACATAAAATTGTTCTTCGACACCGAGTGACCACAAATGGAGTAATGGTTTGTAAGCCGCCGATTTATCAAAGTAATTGACTTCGGTATAGAGTAGGAGATTCGCAAAAAACCCTGCCCCTGCCCCAATATGCCGTCCGAGTTGGGCATACTCGTTTGGGAATAAAACCAATAGCCCTATTACGGTAACCACAAACAACATGCACAAAAGTGCCGGAAAAATACGCCGGATCCGGCGATTATAAAAATCATTGAATGAAAAAGTGTTTTTGACAAACTGGCGGATTAATAATTGACTGATTAAATATCCCGAGATGACAAAAAAGATATCGACACCGATATTGCCACTCGGTAAGAGTGTAGGGAACGCATGGTATACCACCACCGCAATAATCGCAATCGCGCGTAATCCATCGACGTCACGGCGATATACCGGTGCGACCAACGGATCATCTTTTTTGGCTGGTTTGCTCCGCCCAATAATAATCCCGCCCAATCCAAAGGCGACCAAATAGGCATAATACCAACTGTCGCTGGGATATACGTGTGTGGCTGCATATGCTAGGAATGCAATACTCGTTGCATAAAATGTCAATATTAAATACCATTTCATGCGCCATACAAATACCACGATTGCCGTGTAGAGGATTAACAACAATACCAGTGTGCGTGGGATAATATATGGCGTCAGCGGCATCATCATGATCTTGGTCAACCCAATTGATAATTCCCGACCGTTTTGGGACACATTATCGCTGTGGAAGCGCAAAAGTGTCGTTTCATTGCTCCGTGGCACATTGACAAGATATTCATATCGGCGAAATACATTTGGTGTGACGGGGAATGTCACTGGATTTTGATTGTTAAAATAAAGCGTCACATGACTGTTGGGTAATGGTACAGTCGCTATCAGCCGTATGATTTGGCTCCCATTACTTGGTTGTGGTAACGGTATTTCGCTGTCTTGGGCCAACCATCGGAAGCTATATGGTGCTTCGGTGCGTTGCTCTACTTGATACAAATTCTTGGTTGCTACGGTTGACGCGGTCAAATCAAGTTGATTGTGCGGAATCCCCAACATAACCAAAACCGTAACGCAGGCAATGATATAACAAAACGCTAACAAATATGGATAGAGGCTAAATTCCTCGACTTCGATTATTTGTGTCTCGTAGTTTTGTAAGTAATAGCGTACTGTAGCGCCAAAGGTTTGCTGTTTCATTACATCATACCCTTAATATCAACATCAATAATACTATGAGTAATAATAGCAATAAATTTAAAAAAATATATTAATATACATGAATTATAGTTACAGCTAAATTACAAAACTATTTAAGTATTAATTTATTAACAAATAACCGCAAAACACACTGCGAATTGCAGTAACTGTGTTTTGCGGTGTTGTGAAGCGGAAATTAGTTATATAAATTCAATAAAAGAGACGCTATGCATGGGGATTGTTGCCACCCGTGCGCCAAGGGTACCGGTGGTAGTGTTACGTGGTAACACGGCAATATGATTGTCGTGTTGGCAGGCAATGAGGATATATGAACCGTCTGGTGCAATCGCGAAATTGCGCGGCCAGGCACCGCCACAACTATACACCCCGATACGGTTGAGATTACCGTCAGCGAGAATCTGATAGGCGGCAATGGTATTGTCGGTGCGGGTCGTGCAGTAAAGGAATTGTTGGTCGGGGCTGATATGAATGTCTGCCACTGTAAAGTCGTTGTTAGCGCCGGTGATTGTTGAATGATCGGCGATGTGGGTGAGTGTACCGTTGGCATACGCAAATACTGACACGCTACAGGCTAATTCGTTGGCCACGTATAATATTTGACCATTGGGATGGAAAATCGTATGCCGTGGGCCATTGCCTGCCGGGGTATTGACGGTATGGGTGCGTACCAGTTGATTGGTTTGGGTGTTGATGGTATAAAACACCAACTCGTCAGTCCCTAAATCGGCCGCAATTACATAGGCCCCATCAGGGGTGAAGATGGCTGAATGGGCGTGCGGTTCGCCTTGGCGTCCGGTATTAGGGCCACTGCCCGTGTGGAACGCGAGGTCGTTGAGTCCGGTGAGCGAGCCATCGCTTTCGATACGCAACAGCGCCACGGTACCGGTGCCGTAGTTGGTGGCAATTACAAAGTGCCCGTCGTTACTCACCCGCACATGACATGGCCAGCCACCGCCACTCGGGCGGCGGACGCCGTAGCTGAGGGTATTTCCTTGGCGCATGATGGCGACGACGCCACCACCGGTAGGGGTCTCACTCACGGCATAAATGGATTTGCCGTGTTGGGTCATGAATGAAGGATTCTCGATGCCAGTTAACTGGCTGACGACGTGATAGGTACCGCTCCCATCGACTTCCATGAGTGCCACGCCGGCGTGATCGGGCGTATTGTAGCTTCCTACGAGAATCTGTGACATTGGGTGCTCCTTTTGTGAGACCCCCGAGAAAGAAATGTTTCTCTCTCGGGGGTGTTGCCGATTACCAATTGGTGACTGAGCCATCGCGGCGGCGTAAGTGTGGTGCCTCCCAGAACTTCCAGGTATGTTTTTTGGCGGTTTCTTCGTCGAATTCAATCCCGAGCCCTGGGGCTTGGGGTACGTCAAAGGCGTTGCCGTTGAGTTTGGGGTTGACAGGGAAGATGACATCGACGTCGTTGATGCCGTCACCCTTGTAGAGATTTTCGCTGGGCGATACCCGTACTTCCAGCCAGGCAAAATTCGGTACTGCTGCTGCGAGGTGAATGGTGGCAGCCGTGCAGACGGGACCGAGCGGGTTGTGGGGCATCAAGTCGATGTAGTGTGCTTCAGCCCAACCAGCCACCTTCATGGATTCGGTAAAGCCGCCTACATTACAGATGTCGAGGCGGGCAAAATCGGTCAAATGGCGTTCGATGAACGGGGCAAATTGCCATTTGCTGGCGAATTCTTCGCCGACGGCAAAGGGCACGGGGGTCATTTTGCGCAAGGCTTCGTAAGCTTCGGGACTTTCGTCGCGCATGGGTTCTTCGATGAAGTCGATGGTACCGACGGGCATGCGCTGACAAAACGATGCCGTTTCGGCCAACGACAAGCGATGGTGGTAGTCGATGCCAAGCGTCAGTTCATCGCCCAATGTTTCACGGATTTTGATGAGGGTTTTGGCGGTGAGGCCAATCGTCTCGCGTGGCTCAAAGATGCCTTCGCCGTGGTTGCGGGGGGCCAGCATGCCGGTGCGGATGACGCGCCAGCCGTGATCCCAGAGCAATTGGGCGCTAGCGAGCATTTCGTCGGGGGTCGAGCCACCGGTGGTGACGAAGCAGGGGATGTGATCGCGCTGTTGGCCACCGAGGAGCTGATGGACGGGCACGCCGAGGGCTTTGCCGGCGATGTCATACAAGGCGATATCGATGGCACTTTGGGCGGCGGTCAATACGCGACCACCTTCGAAGTATTGGCTACGGTAGAGTTCTTGCCAGATACGTCCCATGTGCATCGGGTTTTGGCCAATCAAAAACTCGCGGAAGTGGTTAACGGCACCCATAACCGCCAATTCACGACCACTGAGGCCGGATTCGCCGAGGCCATAAATACCCTCATCGGTTTCGATTTTGATGACGAGCTGATTGCGTGTGCCAATCCACAATGGATAACACTTGATGTCAGTGATTTTCATGAAATTTATTCCTCGTTATGGTACCAACCAAGTAGATTGGCGGCTTTGCTACAATCAAAAAATCCCATGGTGCCGGTGAGTTGGGGTTTGTGCGTGGCGTTGGGGTAATTGGTGGCGGCGAGGGTTTCGCTGGCGACGTCACTTGCCACATCAGGGGCGACGATATAAAAAACGTTGTGGCCGGTCCAAGTGACGTTCATGGCGGCAATACAGGCACGGGCGGCGGCCTTGGGGTCGACATAGCCCCAGAGGTGCTTGATGCCGGCGGCGTTGTGGGCCCAGTACGTCATGGCGTTTTCGCGGGAAGTAATCCCGTGGAAGCGCAGGCTACTAATGGCGACATTACTGCGGCGGCGGGCAAAGGCGTCACCTTGGAGCTCGAGTACCCATTTTGATTGACTATAGGCATCTTCGGCGTAGCAAGGGTGGAGTTCGTCGAGGGGCAGGTAGTCGTAGCGCGGGGCTTTGCTAAACACGCCACCGATGGCATTGATGCTGGAGGCCATACAGACATGGCGGATGCCGAGTGTTTCGGCGGCGAGCAACACATGATAGCTACTGACGGTGTTGTCGTGGTAGACGACGTGGTCAGGAGCTTGCATCGGTGAGCGGTGGGCTGCGAGGTGAATGATGCCGTCACAGCCGGTGAGCGCCGCCACGACTTGCCCATAATCAGTGGTGTCGACAACGACGGCATGGGCCGGGAGTGGATTATCGCTGGTGCGTGCGGGCAAGGTGCGGTCGAGGCTTTTGACGTCGTGACCCTGGGCTACAAGCATGGGGATGAGCACACGGGCTAAATCACCATTGCCTCCGGTTACTGCGATACGCATGGGTATAAGCTCTTTCTGACTACAAAAACTTAAGTGCTCTGTGATTGTTGCTGGGCTTCGATGGCGAGCACACTACCAAGGGCATCATTCATGTGGGCCAGCATCAGCAAGCGCGCTTGAGATGCATTGCGGGTCTGAATAGCATCGGCGATTAAGCGATGATAACGTACCGCACGATCGGTCATGCCGACTTCTTTGCTGGTGAGTTGCCGACTCATCAAAAACAAATCGTGCATACTCATCATCATTTGACTCAAGACGGGGTTGTGGGCTGCGTGGGCAATCGCATGATGGAACGCAGTATCTGATTCACCAAAATCAAGTCCTGCCACGACATGTTGTTCCATGGTAATCGCAAGTTGCAGGATTTCGGTGAGCTCAATATCACTGCCACGTTCGGCGGCTAGCGCAGCAAGCTCGGGTTCGATGAGTCGCCGCGCTTCAGCCAAGGCTACGACATTGGCGATAGTGGGGGTGTTTTGGGGGTTTTGGACATCTTCATCAATTTGATTACTAATGACAATGACTCCACGCCCATGTTCGATACGCACCATTCCCAGCGATTGGAGCGAGCGTAGTGCCTCACGCACCGATCCTGTGCTCACGCCAAACGAGTGTGCCAAATGCGTAATACTCGGTAAATGGCTACCTGGTTGCCATTCTCCTTTGCGGATACGCTGTTGGAGCTCGCTCAGCAATGAGCCAAAGATATGTCCGTTGCGCACTAAGCGTGTATTGTCAGTGGTACGATGCGGCATACTACCCTATTACTGCACTATTATTCGTGGAAGGTGAATTCCCAAATTGCGACTTTATCGCCGTATTCTAGTACGTAGATTTTGTCGCCCACAATGGCACTATCGATGGGGTTGTGCAAATCACGGACGATTTGGCGGGCAGTCATGGTGTAGTTGTCACCACTTTTGCTGAGTTGGAGTGCGAGCATATCTTGGCCACGATCGGGTAATGTACCACCCGCTGCGCCCCAGCTCAACAAGAAGCCTGTCAGAGTCTTGCTATTACCAAGCCAGCTTTTGGGGAAATCTTTATTCGCGAACACTAATCCAAGTGGTGAACGATGTGGCGTGATACCTGCCAGCGTTTTGCCTTCTTGGGCGGCATCATGTGATTTGCCATCGACACCGCGGTAATTGGTGGCGGCGGGACCTTGATTGATGACCGGGTCAAGAAACTTTCCGGGGGCAGCAGGGTAGGTGGGGTCGTTGTGATAGGCGCCGATTTGTACCGCAGTAAAGTCTGGCTGGAGGCGCAGGTCTTTGGCGGGGTCATAGGCGGGGTCACGCTGGGGATTGTCGATATCACCAAAGCGCCATGGGAAACCGAAATGACCGCCTTGGCGGACCCAATTGAGTTCGTCGGGCAAATCGGCATCAGGACCATTGTCGCCCACAAATAAGTCACCATTTGGTGCAAATGCGGGGTCAAAGGCGTTGCGGAAGCCACGGGCATAGACATAGGGTGCGACTGCAGTTTCGTCGTTTTTGAGGACGACATCTTTGCTATCAGCGGCAAGACGATACATGCGGGCAGTAAGTGCAGCTTCACGCAAATCAGGAAAGGCGCCGTTTTGGGTTTCGACTTCACCATGATCGGTGCGTGAACCACTGGTGACATAAATCCATTTGTTGCTGACGACGATACCATTGAACAAGTGGTCAAAAGGGGTATCACTGCGGGGATATGGTTCGGTACTGGCGACGGTTTCCCACGTATACCCAGCCCCATTGGGGATCCCGCGGCGAACTACGGCTTTGGTCATGGTTTTGACGGCTTCATTGCCGACCACATAGACGGTGCCGTCATTGGCAACAGCGAGACCATCGGGAACAGCAGCTCCTAGCATGTCGGTAATGCTTGCGACTACGGTTTTTTTGCCATCAACAGGATTAATTCGTTGCAATCCATCGCTAATGGTAAGCATCAGTAAGCTGCTATTTTTGGCGTCATAGACCAAGCGGATGCTGTTGACAGGGACATCGGTGACGCGGCGGACATCGATGCGACTATCGAGCAACGTGGGTCCACCGGCAATTGGTTGGCGTGGTTTGGCATCGACCGCCACGGCGTTGACTGTTGCAACTGCGGTTTCCGTTGACTTGGCGACTGCAGTGACTTTTGTGTCTGGGGTTGTTTTGGCAGTGGCCGTCATTTTGTGATGTGGGGTGGCCGTCATTTTGTGATGGGCGGTAGCCGTCATCTTGTGATGGCCTGGTGTGGCGGTGGCATCGACGGCGGTGGCGGTGGCATCGACGGCGGTGGTGGTGGCATCGACGGTGGTGGCGGTGGCGTCAATGGTGGAGGCAATGGCATCGATGGTAGTGGCGGTCGGTACGGTAGCAGCTGGTTTACTGCCACACGCCATCAAAAACACCACAAAACTCAACATGATTCCCAAACGGAGACGAGGTAACATTGGTGGTTCCTTTTATTGTTGTCGCGACGCATGTCGCAGATCAACGGGCAAATTCAACGCTGACTGGTGGGCGGACGGGATTGTTTTCGACACCTTAACGATGGCGAAAGTCGCGATGGTAGCGTGCTCCTTGATGATGGGCGTCACGGGATAATAATTCATCAAAAGCGGCAATGGCATCTGGATGGGTTAATCCGAGTAATCCCAACGCCTGCATGTAATGACAATGAATTTGATTGCGCAGGGTTGGGTCATCATTAAACACGAGAAAACTCGGTAGCGATACTGCGAAATAATCGGTGCGGATCTGCTCGTTGGCATGGGCTCGTCCATACGCAATCAAATTTTGGAATATCGCCTCGGCGCGTCCATTATCCCCCAATTTCCGCCACGCTAACCCTTGATAAAAAATCATATCGGGTGGTTGGTCGTTGTAGTAAATCGCCGATGTTGGTTGGCTATCCCCACGGGTGGCCAATTGCCACGCCTGTTGGGCTGTAGCGTTATCGCCGAGGGCAGCATAGGCTATACCCATCAAGTAATGCAGGTTGTTTTCGTTGGCGCCAGGCAGTTTGCCTTCACCGAGGTTGACGGGGTAATTGATGGCTCGTTGCAAAAACGTAATTGCCGCGCGGAATTGCCCTGCCTGCATGGACTGTTCGGCCATGCCGATAATGGCGATGGTGTGTTGGGCTGCGACGCGCCCCTCGCCTCCTTCCCAAGGATGAAACATGCGTGTAGTTAATATATCGAGGGCCTCGGCATAGCGCCCATGGATATTGAGCAGTGTCACATACGAAATCGTCAAATCATCGCGTTCGAGCACCAACGCCATATTGTTGGCGAGGCGGGTGAGTCGGGCTGTGGGGTCACCGCCACTGATTTGGGCCAGCTGATCAGCTTCGTACAACAACCGCGCATCGTGGGGGCTAAGTGCAAGTGCCCGTTGATAGGCATCCTGACCTGCCGCTAGCTCTTGGTGATGATTGACGTAGGCCAAGCCGAGATTGCGCCAGGCCACGGCATTGTCGGGGGTATATTGCACGGCGTGTTGCCAGCATTCAATGGCGCGGTCAGGCATCTGGTGGGCATACCAAAAATTACCCAGCAAATAGGCCGCATTACCGTCGGCGGGATAGTGTTGCAAGGCAAATTGCAACATGGGCACATGGATGAGGCGATGGGGGAAGCACCAATCAATGGTGCGTAGGCGCGCCACCCGCAACGATTCTTGGACCCAATCGGTCAGTGTGCTGGCGCCGGTCTGTTCGTCAATAGTCGCCGTTGCGGGCGTGCCACGCAGGGCGTGGATCCAAGCGGCGAGGTAGTGCAACATGGGGCCGTATTGTGGTGCCATGCTACACATGCCGAGGGCCATGTCGTAGTCACCACAGGCTAAATAATCGAGGGCGACGGCTTCGAATTTGGGAATGTCCCAGCGCAACGACTCGGCAATGGTGGTTGGTGCGCCGAGTTGCACCAACTCGTTGGCCGCGCCGGCGTCCATGGGGTCGAGTTGCAAGGCCACCTGGCAGCTAGCAATCGCCTCGTCACGGCGCCCGAGCCGGCGGAGTAGGCTGATTTCGACGAAGCGGGCGCGGTGATGGCTCCAGTTGCGGCGCAAGGCTTGACGAGCCAATTCGAGCGCTTGGGGTAGGCGTTGTTGGCACCCCGCGATACAGGCCAACTCAAAAAATGCCGAATCTTGCCAGGCCGCATTCCAGGTCGCTTTAAAAAACGCATCAAAAGCCTCATCGAGGCGTGCTTGATAGCGTAACGCTAACCCGAGGTTGTAATAGGCCTCGCCGTCGTAGGGGTTGGGGTTGCGGCTGGTGAGGCGGCTGATGGCCCGTCGGAAGAACTGCTCGGCCGCTGCAAAATCACCTCGGCGCAACAACAACAACCCCATGGCGTTGTTGCAGCGACTGTCGTGAGGGTCGCGCCGCAACGCTTCCATGTAGTAATCTTCGGGGTGGTAGGTGGCGTGGCGATATTGCTCGAGGTGCAAACCATTAAGAAACAATTCGTCGCTGCTGGCAATATCGCTGGGATTGGCAGCAGGGGTGGCGGGTGCCGGGATCTCACCACTCCGTTCGCGGGGCGGGGTATAACTGATGAGCTCCTGCTCGTTAGCTCGATTAGTGACCCGCAGGGTCAATTCGTGGTCGGCGATGTCTGCGGGGAGCGGCACTTGTTCGCTTAACGTGATGGTCGGTGATAACGGCAATTCGCGTTGCCACAGCAGGTTGCCCTTGTGATGGAGCGTGACGCGACAATTGAGTGGACTCGAGACGTATACGCCCACATGGGCGACGTCTTGGGCTACGTGCAAATGGACGACGGCATCGGTATTGGCGTTGCTGGCGGGCCCGATGTTTTTGTAGGGCATGAAGTTTTGCTGGAAGCGTTTTTCTTCGCCAGGCATCAACCACGAAAAATCGGGCTGGTTGTCGGTGAATGCGCCACACATCAATTCAATGTACGGACCATCTTCGTCTGTCAGCTGGCGGTCCCACATTTGCCCAAAATCACTATTGCCCCACGTCCATTGTTTTTTGCCGGGCACGAGATGATGGTTGGCTACATGCATCATGCCGGCCTGGCGTGAATGGTCGTAGTTGCCCACGAAGTCGTAATCGGAATGATAGGCCATGTACGACGTGGGCACGGGGATGTTTTTGTAGCGCGAAATATCGGTACCGGGGGCATAATCGACTTTGTAGTACGTCCCCTTAGCGATGGGGAATTCGCTGACGTCACGCTTGCCATGATCCATCACCGCATGCACATCGGGCGGGAAGACCGATTGGTATTCGTCATTGACATGCACCGCCGGATTGGCCCACCACAAAAACGTCTGGGGCTCGCTGGTACGATTGCTCAGTTGCACATCAATCTGGAGCACCGCTTTGTCGGGGTGCAATGTAAAGCCATGCATCCCCTTGGTAAAAAACATTTGCTCGACTTCGCTACACCACAAGGTCACACTGCCGTCATCGTTGCTGACGATGCGCCAATCGACGGGCAAAAAAGTGCTGGGGCGGTGGTGTTGCGGCCAGTTGAACTCGATCCCCCCCGAAATCCACGGCCCCGTCAACCCCACCAAGGCCGGTTTGATGACTTGGTTGTAATAGACGAAGTGGTAGTTGTTGGTTTTGTCGAGCGCCATTTGCACGCGTCCACCCAACTCGGGCAAGATCATAATTTTGAGGTACTGATTTTCGAGAAAAACAGCGGTGTAGTTTTGGTCTCTTTTTTCGTCAAAGACACGATCTATCACGGGGTAGGGATAAACAACGCCACTGCTGCCTTGATAGACTCGTTGATGCAAAAACAACGGCTGCTTGAGTGGCTCGCCAATCCCGTAGGTGGGAATGGATACGACTTCGCTCCAGATGCGTGCACTATCGCCCATGATGTGACTCACTTCGTTGTGTAATAACCCTGTCATACAGGTGATTTAATGACTTTGGGTGCCAGCTATCAGCAATCTAACGCCATTCTATCATGCACTTCCTAAATCAACAACTAGAACAATTTGATGAAATCGAAAACTCATTTAATCTGTTTAATCCCCCCCAAATACGACCTATTTCCATCTCCCAAAAGCATATGTGTTGCTCGTATTTATGGTGGCGTATGTTGATTTGGAGGTGAGCAGGGGGTGTTTTATTGTGTGGTGTTTT
This sequence comes from Roseiflexaceae bacterium, assembly GCA_947450095.1. Taxonomy (GTDB): domain Bacteria; phylum Chloroflexota; class Chloroflexia; order Chloroflexales; family Roseiflexaceae; genus UBA965. The sequence continues at coordinate 28,752 of CANFUF010000001.1, read as the reverse complement.
GTGTAAAATTACGTATTGTAGGACATTCACAGGGGAGTAGAATCGTGATGGTAGTACCTTGATTGATGATGGAATCAATCGTGATTGTGCCACCATGGGCCGTAATAATTGCATGGGCAATCGCTAACCCAAGTCCAGATCCTTGCCCTTTTGCATTTTTGCCACGATAAAAGCGGGTAAAGAGATGAGGGATTTCGGCTGGGTCGATGCCGGTACCGGCATCAGATATTGATAGATGGACGGTAGATTTATGGATGGTGTAATGAACCGCAATCGTGCTCCCCGCCGGACTATGGCGGATGGCATTATCGAGAATATTAGAGATTGCTTGGATAATTCGGTCGATATCGATATGGACCGTGATATTGCGAGACTCACATACGGTGATGCACACGTTATTGTGTTGAGCAGGTATTGATTTGGCGGTGGCCACATGCACCAAAATCTCGTGGAGATTGGTTGGTTGGCAGTAGAGTGGAAATTTATTGATGTCCAAGAGTGATAAGGTGCGCATGTCTTCGACGAGTCGATGGATGCGTCGCACTTCGTTGTACAAAATCGCAAACATTTGTGGGGTAGGGGTGATGAGTCCCTCACGGATGCTTTCGATGGCTAAACCAATGGTATGTAACGGACTCCGTAGCTCGTGGGTCATGTCGGCGTTAATTTGTTGATATTGGTTGAGTTTTTGTTCGGTTTCTTTGTTGAGGTCTGCAATAGCATTAATAACTTGGTATACTTCTGCGGGGAAGTCCAGATTATTTGATGCTTGGGTATCGTTGGGCGTGATTGTGTTGTGCTTAAAGCGTAGTAATAGTTGTTGCATGCGTTTTTGGGCAATAACATTGATAATACCGATATAGATACTAATAATCCCTAATAAAATCCCCCACGCGATGAGTGTTTCGTGTACTAATGGCTGTGTAGAACTGATTGATTGTGGTACTGCATCAGCGACTAACGGGGTAATCATATAATGGCTATAAAAATAATTTAGAAATAGATAAACCCAAATTGAAGTCAACCCGAGTATTGGGATCACGACAATTAAAATCCACGCCATGACCCGACTTTGGAGCGAATTCAGTTTTTTGACAAATTTAAACATACTGATATCCTCGAATTTACGCGTTGTACCGGTAGCCAGCACCGTATACGGTAATGATAAATTCTGGATTATCCACGTCACGTTCGATTTTTTTGCGGAGATTATAGATATGGACATCAATGGTACGGTAATTACTAAACATTGACGTATCTTGGAATACCATGTGCACTAAATCATATCTGCTGACCGTTTGTCCTGCTTGTGCCATCAGGCTTGCGAGAACGAGATATTCGGTGTGGGTTAACGCGATAGTTTTTTCATTGATAATCACGCTGCGGTTGCTTGGATTAATACGTAATTTATCGCTAGTAAATGTAACATCGTTGGTTTGAGTGGTACGCCGAATTACCGCATTGATACGGGCAACTAATTCACGTAAATTTGTCGGCTTTACTATGTAATCATCGGCACCGAGTTCTAAAAAATGGACTTTGTCATCGTCATCAATGCGGGCCGAATTGATAATAATCGGTGTGTTTTTCATGGCGCGGAAAGTCGTCATAAATGTTTCACCATCCATTTGTGGCATCATCAAATCAAGCAAAATACAATCAAATTCGTGGGTGATACACAATTGGAGCGCCAATACGCCATTGGTTGCAGTATGAACGGTGAATTCATTATTCCGTAAATATTCTGCACTAATTTCACGAATTTGTTGATCGTCGTCAATAATTAATATCTGTTTGGGTTGTTGCATATTATTGATACTCGTTAGTAGATGGTGCTTATTCTTTATTATACATTGTATTGAAAAAACAGCTCTTTTTTGTGATGGAAATTGTTGAATCTTAATAATTTATTGATAATTTCCAATGCCTACGCCACAATTGATATATCTAGTGTTAATGGATATGTGGGGTGCCGGCTGGTTATGCGTAGTCTGATCTCATTGTGCTGTCGGTAATGATTGATCGTGCCAAATACGTAGGCTGGTGGACGACAGCATCCATAAAAATACCCCCGGTGTAACAAGGGTATAATGCACCATATACAAATATATGCAATGAAGTGAACTGTTATGCAACAACTGGCGCAACTTGTCACAGCCCTACGGGCAATTGTCGGTCACGATGGCGTCATTGACGGTGCGGCGGCGTTGCTCACGTACGAAGCCGATGGCTGTGTGATGGATTTGCATGCCCCCAATCTGGTGGTATTACCCCGCTCGAGTAGCCAAACTGGCGCAGTGGTCAAGCTCGCTGTGGCTGCCGGAGTGCCTGTGGTGGCACGGGGCGCCGGTACGGGGCTGTCGGGTGGTGCCACCCCTATTCATGGTGGGATTGTGATTGCCACTACCCGCATGGATAAAGTTCTCGAGGTTGATACCCGTAACAAACGGGCGCTTGTTCAACCTGGGGTGATTAACTGGGAATTATCGCAACACCTCGCCAACTATGGCTATGCCTTTATGCCTGACCCTTCGAGCCAAAAAGCCTGCACTCTGGGAGGCAATATCGCCAACAATAGTGGTGGCCCCCATTGCCTCAAGTACGGCATGACCACCAACCATGTGCTGGCGTTGCGCACCGTGCTCCCCAATGGTGAGCTGATTTGGACGGGCAATGGCAGTGTCGATACCGTCGGTTATGATTTGGCGGGGGTGATGACTGGCTCCGAAGGGATGTTTGGCATCGTCACCGAAGCCTGGGTGCGCATGACCCGCCTGCCCGAGTCGTTGCGGGTGGTATTGGCGCTCTTCCCCGATATCCCTTCGGCATCGCAAACGGTCTCGACCATCATCGCCCGTGGGCTGCTCCCGGCGGCTCTCGAAATGATGGACAAACTGGCCATCAAAGCAGTCAATGGCATGTACAAACTAGGGTTGCCCGAAAGTGCGGGGTCGGCGTTGCTCATCGAAATCGACGGGGTCGAAGAAGGTCTCGACGATTTGTTGCGCGATGTGACCCAGATTTGTCGTGACCACGGTGCCATCGAAGTCCGCCCTGCTACCACCCCAGCTGAGCAAGCCCAAGTCTGGGCGGCTCGCAAAAACGCCTTTGGGGCGATGGGACGCTTATCCCCCAGCTATTACTTGGTGGATACGGTGGTGCCCCGCACCAAGTTGCCGAGTATTTTGGCGCATGTAGGGGATGTCTCACGTGATTTCCACCTACCCATTGCCAACGTCTTTCATGCCGGCGACGGTAATTTGCATCCGCTGATTTTGTTCGATCGCCGTGACCGCGCCCAACTCGAGCGCGCCCTCGGTGCCGCCACCGAAATCCTCAAAGAATCGGTGCGGCTGGGCGGGGTGGTGAGTGGCGAACATGGCATTGGCGTCGAAAAACGCGACTACATGGATATTTTGTTTACCACGGCAGACTTGGCTGCGATGGCTGGGTTGCGTCGCTCGTTTGATCCGCGTGAATTGTTCAACCCCGGCAAGGTGTTCCCGGCCCGCAAAGGGTGTGGTGAACTGGCTGAGCTGCGCCAAAACGCCATTGCTGCCAACGAAATTGGTGAAGTACCGGCTGGAACATGGCTGTAGTTTTTAATCGATAAATCAGGCCTGAAAAGGATTTGTGATGTCAGATATTAGCGTATTAATTTCAACAGATATGTCCCAATGCCAGCGCTATACGGTGCATGGGGTGGTGCCGGTGCGAGTGGCGGTGCCCCAAACTAGTGCTGACGTGTCGGTGTTGATCAACTATGCCGCCCACCAAGGGTGGCGGGTGGTGGCGTGGGGTGGTGGCACGCATCAATTGATTGGGGCGCCTCCCACCGCAGTTGATTTGGTGGTGGTGACGACGGCATTGAATCGGGTATTGCAACACGAGCCCAATGACTTGACGATTTCGGTAGAAGCAGGGATGACGATGGGTGCCTTGCGCACCTATCTCGCCCAACACGGCCAAATGTTGCCCGTTGACCCGGCCTTGCCTGACCAGACCACGATTGGGGGGATGATTGCCACCGCCACTGATGGGCCGCGGCGCGCCAATTATGGAATTTTGCGCGACATGATGATTGGGATTGGGGTGGTCGAAGTCAATGGGCAGCCGTCACGTGCCGGGGGCATGGTCGTCAAAAACGTCAGCGGGTTCGATATGATGAAACTCTATCACGGGAGCTTTGGGACATTGGCGGTGATTGTATCGGCCAATTTCAAGCTCATTCCGATTCCGCCAGTGACCGCTACGGTGATTGCGACGTTTGCCCAGTCAGATCAGGCACTTGCCTATATTACTGACGTGATGGAATCACAACTCACGCCAGTGACGTGTGAATTACTTGATGCCACGTTGTTACAACGCATTGGCGTTACGGGTGAGTGGGGTGTTGCGTTGGCCTACGAAGGACCCCAAGCGGCGGTAGACCGGCACATGACTGAGCTTCCGCAGCGCGCCCAAATTCACGGTGGTGCCACCACGCTTTTTTATAATGAAACACATATCCAGTGCTGGCAGACCATTGCTGATGCATCGGCGGTCGAGCACCTCGCCGTTGGCGAATTGGTGCTGCGCTGGGCTACTTTGCCGGCATTTGTGGATGAATTGGTGCAGCGGATTGGTGATTTGGGGCAGTCGTTGGGGGGGAATCCACAGATTCATGCCCGGGCGAGTATCGGTGTGGGGTATGTGCGGGTAACGGGACTCGATGCCAACACCCAAAACCAATGGTTCGAAGCATTGCCCGAAGCGGTATGGGTGGCAACGAATGCGACTAACCTCGACACGTATTGGCATGCCCCAGTGGGTGGGCTTGATGTAATGCTCCGGATTCGCGATGAGTTTGACCCGCAACGGCGCTTTAATCCGGGGCGGTTTGTGGTCTGATTGACATAAAAAATCGATATTTGATGATGAAATATATACCGTGATTGCGTGCAAATCGCAATCACGGTATTTTGTGTCGCGCGTAATGTACCGATACCCTATGGCCTCGGGGGTGGTTCACGGGGCCCGGTCGTTGGATGGGGTTTTTTGGCAGGTACTGCCGTGTCGGTGGGGATGACGGTATCGGTGGCCACTGCCGTATTGGTAGGGACTTCGCTAGGGATTGTGGTGTCGGTGGGAATTGTCGTGGCGGATGGTCGTGGGGTTTTTGAAGGGGCTATTGTTGCCGATAATGTCGGCGGCACTGCCGTGTCGGTGGGGATAGGCGTGGCAGAAGGGATAGGCGTGACAGACGCGATGGGTGTGACAGAGGGAATCGCTGTCGTAGTCATGGTTGGTATGGTTTGATCTGACACATTTGATTGGTCATCATAGGTGCCATCATCATTGCTATCGACATTGAATGTCACCGTTGCCCCATTGCTGTTGATTTGGGTCACCGTAAAGACGACTCTGCCGCGTGGGATGGTGATGTTTGGGGCCGTATAGGTGTAATCGGCTTGTTGATTTGATACCCGCACCTCGAGATCATAACTGCTTGAGGTTGGGCTCTTGATGGTGTAGGTATTGGTTTGTGGGTCGAAGGCAATCGTGATTGGACTATTGGGGGGCACAACGAGATTTGTCATTTGAGTGGCATTGGCCGTATGCGTACTCGGGTTGACTGCGCCAATGTAAATGGTTGGGTTGGTTGCGCTGGTGCTATTGATTTGGATTGAGCCAACGGTATCGCCAAAGTGTAAATCACTCATACTATTATTTGAAAGGGTGAATTGGCTGATTTTGACGACACTGCCATTCCCATAGGCACTAATGGTAAAGGTATTTGTACCGGTATGTTGGATTTGCAAGGTGACGGTGATGCCCGCAGGGATGGAAAAAACCGGTTGGCCATGGGTATCCCACACCGATGGGGCTCCTTTAAACACAGTGACACTGGCTCCGGTGATTTCGTTGATTAATACGCCATTTACATACCCCAAGCGTTTGCCATCGGGGGTGACAAATACGGTAGTTGCAGCTGGTTGTGTAACAGCTGCCCCTATGCTGGCAATCATAAATGTGCGATTGCCTTTGGGGGCTGCTTGAGTCGTCGCATCACAAAAATCACAGTTTTGGACTTCGAGGCGGGGCTGTGATGGGGTTATTTCGAGCGAATGACTGTCTGCGTCACCTTCGTATAGGGCACTTTGATCATTGGGGTCATTTGCGGCTGCATAATGCCATTTTTCGGTGGTCAAATCGACGGTAATCGTACGTAATTCTTGGGGGTAATTGTTGTCGTAGATGTTGAGCCCCACTACATTATTGCCTAAATCTGTAATTGATACTGGGGTCACGGCGTGGCCACCACTCATGTCGCGCATATAGATTCCCACCGTATAGAAAATCGATGCGTTTTGGCCTTGACGCAGTGAATCTGCGAGGAGTTTGATGAGTTGGCTCGGCTTGGCGTGGATGACATTGGTGTAGGTAGGCATAGTGCGTTGGGTGGCCCACCAATAGGCGATTTCTTCTTGGAGGCGTTGATTGGCTTTGAGCGGCAATACGTCGGTTTTGTCGCCACCAAACGTCGTCGGTTTTAATAAATGATGGAATAAATGCAGACTGGTGACGGCCATTCCTTCGCAATGGCCATTGTTCATGGCTGCGTTGACATCGTTCATCCACTGCAATACGGGAGGCGTGACGGTACAGTCGTTATTGGTGATGCGGATGCAGGCTTTGTCGCCGAACAAGCGCTGCATGTCGTTCGGTTTGAGATTGACAATGTCGGGGGCGCTTTCGTAATTTTCAAACGCAAATCCATCGGTTTTGACGTTGAATCCACTGTCAGATACGACGTCTACCGCTTTGATCGCAAAAATGGTAGTGCTACACGCGGTAAGTAGTGTACTTGTTAACAATATGATACATAAAAAAATGATTGATGAAGGCAATCGTGACATAGATAAACTCTTAAAAATAGATGATTGTAATGATTATAGCAATATTTTTACTTAACAGTACGCAAAATTTACGTAGGAAGCGTGAAGCCTGAGGCAGGAAGTTACCACTCCCAGTGTCATTCCACGCTAGGTGCTGGCACCTGTAGCGTGGAATCTGCGCGCAGAGCGCCAGGCAGTGCATGGCGCCCGACGTAGGAAGCGCAACGTGCGAAACCGACCGCGAACCTTATTCGCGACCTACATTCCAGCGTAAATAGGCATCGATAAAGGGATCAATGGCACCATCAAGCACCGCTTGGACATTACTGGTTTCGTGGTCGGTGCGGTGATCTTTGACCAAGGTGTAGGGATGCAAATAAAAACTGCGCATCTGACTACCAAAGTCCGCCTTTTGGAAGGCTCCTTTGAGACGATCGCGCTCCTCGCGTTGGCGGATGAGTTCGCGTTCGAGCAGGCGCCCGCGCAACACCTTCATGGCGGTTTCTTTGTTTTGGATTTGCGAGCGTTCGTTTTGGCAGGTGACGACGATTTGCTCGGGAGTGCCAGGCTTGTAGGTTAGGCGTACCGCCGAATCGGTGGTGTTGACCCCTTGGCCACCATGACCGCCGGCGCGGTAGACATCGACGCGAATGTCTTCGGGTTTGAGGGTGACTTCCGGGGCATCATCGACCTCGGGGATGACTTCGATGAGGGCAAACGAGGTTTGGCGGGTGTTGGCCGAATTAAACGGCGATAGCCGGATCAGGCGATGCACGCCTGCTTCGGCTTTGCAGAGGCCATAGGCATAGTCACCACGAATTTCGAGGGTGGCGCTTTTGATGCCAGCTTCTTCGCCCATGGTTTGGTCAACCAGATTGCACTTGAAGCCTTTGGATTCGGCCCAGCGGGTGTAGGTACGCAACAACATTTCGGCCCAATCGGCGGCATCGGTGCCTCCCATGCCCGCTTTAATCGCCAAAAAGGCATCGCGGTCGTCGTAGCGCCCACTCAGGAGCACTTCGATTTCGAGTTTGTCGACATCGCTGAGGAGGCGGGCATATTCGCTCATAATTTCGTCGTTGAGGGAGTCATCGGCGAGACTAAGGAATTCAGTCAGGGTGTCGAAGCGAGTGTGGACGTCGTCCCAGCGGGCTATTTCGGCTTTGAGCCGGGTGAGGCGTTGCATGATTTGTTGGGCGTTGCTGGGATTATTCCACAAATCAGGGTCAGCGGCTTGGTGTTCGAGGGTGGCAATCGATTGTTGGCGGGTATCCCAGTCAAAGCCGCCCACGGACGCTCTCAAAGCGCGCCCGTAGGGTTTCCAATTCTGTTGATGTGATGGTCATAACACCCTTTTTGAGGGTTGGGGGGTGTCAGTGCATCCCCCAACCCAGCAGGACAATTGTCTTTAGTGTAACACGCCAGCGAGGGCAATGATTTTTGGCATCAAGGCGGCGAAGTTGTCGAGGGTGAGTGACTGTGGACCATCTGAGGTGGCTTTGTCGGGGTCGGGGTGGACCTCAATCATCAAGCCATCGGCACCGGCTGCTAAGCCTGCGAGCGCCATAGGCGCCACCAAATACCATTTGCCGGTGCCGTGGGACGGATCGACGATGATGGGCAAGTGGGTGCGTTTTTTGGCGAGGGCCACGGCATTGAGGTCGAGGGTATTGCGGGTGGCGGTTTCGAAGGTACGAATGCCCCGCTCACACAAAATCACGTTGTGGTTGCCTTGGTTCATGATGTATTCGGCCGACAGCATCCACTCTTCGAAGGTTGCAGACAAGCCTCGTTTGAGTAATACGGGGCGGTGTGAGCGGCCTACTTCTTCGAGGAGCTGGTAGTTTTGCATGTTGCGGGCACCGATTTGAAGTAAGTCGGCGTATTCTGCCACCAAGGCGACGTCGGTGGGAGTCATGACTTCGGTAACGATGGGCAAGCCGGTTTCGGTGCGGGCTTTGGCCATCAACTTGAGGGCGGCTTCGCCCATGCCCCGGAAGCTATAGGGCGACGAGCGGGGTTTGAAGGCCCCACCGCGCAACATGTGGGCGCCGGCTTTTTTGATGGCGTAGGCGACGGTCATGATTTGGGTTTCGGATTCAACCGCACACGGCCCGGCCATCACGACGGATGAGCCGCCACCGACAAGTACACCACTGACGTCGACGATGGTGTCACGGGGGTGGAATTCGCGGGTGGCCAGCTTGTAGGGGCGTGAAATCCGCACCACTTCACGCACGCCGCTCATACTTTCGAGCATCTCTTGTAATTGGGGGGGGATGGGGGTACCGACAATGCCGACGATATTTTGTGATTCACCGACGGTGACACTGCCACGCAGGTTGAATTCGGCGATACGAGCCAATACCGCGTCGAGGTCTTCTTTGGGGGTGGCGTTTTGCATGATAACAACCATGATAGAGCTCCTTGTGTAATCAAATAGAACTACTTGTTCTTGGCACGATCAGGACGGAGGACGGCGGCGCCAGCGAGGTAGACATGGGTGATGTCCGCTTGGGCGAGTGTCGTGTTCCAATGGATGATAAGCCGGATACATGATTGTAGACTGCCGGGGATGTTCATTTCGTGGGTACACATCAGGGCCGTGTCGGTCCAGCCGATTTGCCGGGCTGCCACGGCGGGGAATTCGGCATATAAATCTGCCGTAGTGGTAAACCAGACACTCGCGACATCGGCGGCAACAATCCCGTTGGCGGCAATAACGGCCTGCAAGAGTTCGGTTGTCGCCGCCAAAATCGCCTCACGGGTATTGGCGTTACAGGTAATGGCCCCACGCACGCCGCGACAGGCAATGGTCATACGAGGCTCCCTTCTTGGCTGATCCTTGTCCGAGTGAACTCGGTGCTAGCACGCTGTTGATCTATCTGACCCTGAAATCCCAAAACAAAACCGGCGGAGGCTGGTGCCTCTCGCCGGTATTCACGTTGGTATCGTGGGGTCATCATGGCGAAGAGACCGGTCTCAGTTGTGAGCCGGTAAAGTAATACCCATAATAGTTGTTGCAGCGTTGCAAACGTCGTGTCATGTCTATTACCTTCGCCAAAAGACATTGCCCTATGCTACACTGAATTGTTGATTTCGTCAAGGCGTTGGTGGCGATGAGTTGCATTTATGTTGTTGCTATGCTACAATGCAACACGTTGTTCGGGCGATTAGCTCAGTTGGTCAGAGCGCATCCTTCACACGGATGAGGTCGGTGGTTCGAGCCCACTATCGCCCACCATTTACCACCCTTATGGGGTGGTTTTTTTCTATAGGTATACGTTCTTTGGGATGCGATATTTGGCTGTTGATACGCACAATTACTGAGCGTCTCGTGAATTCGTACAATTACCATACAATTTTTTACGAATTTGTGATTTGTATATGTGTGCATTTCTCAAAAAAGCAGTAGAATACTATTAATTGTAGGAAAAATGAATCGTAGAAGGAACTTATGTATGCGGTTACGAATGTGCATTGCCTGTCTTTTTCTCGTGTTGAGTGGCTTATGGTTTACGCCAATCTATGCTGCATCGCGTTGTTTTGCTGAAACGGGATATTGCATCGATGGCGCAATTCGTACCTACTGGGAAGCGCACGGCGGGCTCGCAGTATTTGGGTTGCCCATCGCCGAACAAACCCAGACCACCATCGATGGCGCACCGGTGAGTACACAATTATTTGAACGGAACCGGATTGAATTACACCCAAACAACCCAGCGCCCTACGACGTCCAATTAGGCTTATTGGGCAGTGATTATTTGTTGCGTACGACCGGTGCCCAGATCGCCCCTGCCGGTGCGATAAATGAAGTTGATAGCGCTGGCGTAGCCAAATCATCGCGCAAAGATTGTCACTGGTTTGCGACGACACAACAATATGTGTGTGGGGAGTTTTATTCGTATTGGCGACAATACGGGATTGCCGCACATCAGCGTGGTCCTTTTTCGATTGCCGAAAACACCGCACTCTTTGGTTTACCAATCACTGGTGTATACCAAGAAACCATCAATAATCAATCATATCAAATACAATTATTTGAACGAGCGCGCTTGGAATACCACCCCGAAAATCCGGCCCCATATCGCGTGCAGTTGGGGTTGCTTGGCCGTGACGTTCTTACCCAAACGGATCACCAATCAACGAGTGCGCTGCAATCTACTGCAATTTCCGCGACGCCTACTCCGTTTGTGGTTGCAGATTATTTAGCAACGACAGGCATCTTGTCGCTACAAGATTTATTATCGTTCCGTAGTAGTATGCCTTCCCGTGGATATTGGAATAGTAATAGTGCCAATGATATTATGCTGATTATTCGTGATATACGCTATGTAGAGCAACTCAAAGGCCAGAACGCATTAAATGGCATGAAGTATATGGTTGGAACAGTGACGGTGGTCAACAATCGCCCCATTGGTAGCGCATCATGTCGTGTCCATTTTGCTGATTTTTCGATTATTGATCTTGAGGGTAATTGGTATTCTAGTGCCAAAATTACCCAATTTATTGATACACCACTTCCCTACAAAATGCTTGAGCCAGGGCAGCGAATTGGTGGCCGAATAGCCTTTGGCATCCCCGGGAATAGTGCTCCAGGCCAATTAGTGGCAAAGTTTACCAACGAACAACCCGTCACGGTGGAATTACGTGTGTGGCCACATTAGGATTGTGTATAAAAATGATGAATGATTATGAGACCGCATGTCACGTGGGCTATCTACTCCGATCGTTTCGTCGCGTAGTGGGTCTTGACCTCATACCAACGTTGGGTGATGAAACCCTTAACGCGCAACAATTGTTTGCCGCACCGTTTGTGGTGTTGTCGCATGGCATTGAGGCTGATCCGGTGTTGAATTATGGGAATGCCTTGGCTTTGCAATTGTGGGAAATGACCGCCGCTCAGTTTTGTGTCACGCCCTCACGTATGACTGCGGAACAAACACTGCGTGATGACCGCCAACATACCCTCGATACCGTAGCCCGCCAAGGCTATATTACGGGCTATGCTGGGATACGGATAACTGCGAGTGGTCGTCGATTTTTGATTGAAAATGTCGTGCTCTGGAATGTATCGGATGACGATGGTCGTCCGCTAGGCCAAGCCGCGTCGTTTGATCGCTGGTCGGTTTTGCATCAATAAAAAATTTAATCGGTTCATATTATTTTGTCGTTTTTATGGGTGAAAAGAAATTATTGCACACCCGCGATTGATTCGCATCGGTATTTATTGTGTTGATGAGGGGAAAAATATGGTGAATACATTTCACGTGCTTGGCTCCGTGCTATAATCGCCCCACAGACCATTTTTTGCAGACAAAAGGAATATCGCTATGAGCAGTGCAACGATGCAGGGGCTCGTTTATCGTGGCCCACGTGAGCGTACCCAGATCGAAGAAGTCGCAATACCCGCTCCTGAAGCAGGCCAGGTATTGATGAAGGTCGGCGCCGTGGGGGTGTGTGGTACCGACATCCATGTGTGGCAAGGTGATAATCACCAAATGCCCGGACCACGCATCCTCGGCCACGAATTTTCTGGAGTAATTGCCGCCGTAGGCGCTGGCGTCACCGAATTTAAGGTTGGCGAACGGGTCGTCTCAGAAACCGCGTCGTGGGTCTGTGGTATCTGCCCCTATTGCCGTGCCGGCCAATACAACGTCTGCCCCAACCGCAAAGGCTTTGGCTTTGGTGCCGATGGTGCCATGGCCAATTATGTGATTAGCCGGCCGGGGATTTTGCACCGCATTCCTGCCCATGTGCAGATGAGTCATGCCTCATTGACCGAACCAGGGTGTGTAGCCTATAACGCCATCATCGAAAAAAGCCGCCCCCGCCCAGCCGACCATGTGGTGGTGATGGGCCCCGGCCCGATTGGCTTGATGTGTATTGCAGTATTGCGTTTGGCCGGGGTGGCACGCATTAGTGTCGTCGGCTTGCGCCGTGATGGTAATCGCCTCGAGCTTGCCAAACAAATGGGCGCAGATGATGTGCTGGTTAGCGACGAACAAGACGTCGTGAGTGCCGTGCTCAATGCCGGTGATGGCTTTGGCGCCCATCTCGTCGTTGACGCCGTGGGTGTCTCAAAAACCCTCGATCAGAGCCTCGACATGGTGCGTCCCAATGGCCAAATCACCAAAATTGGTTGGGGACCAGCGCCGGTCGGTTTTAGTATTGACCGCCTCGTTGCCAAAGCTGCCACCTTACAAGGGTCGTTTAGCCACTTGCATGGTACGTGGGAACGCATCCTCGAATTGATGGGTACTGGCCAAATCAATGTCGCCCCCCTCGTGACCGAATTTGATTTGCTCGATTGGCACGAAGGCTTCATGGCGATGGAAGAATTAGCCATCCCTAAAGCAGTATTGCGTCCCAATGGAAATATCGAATAAATAGGCCGAGCGGGGTGTTTCATCTTGATGAAACACCCCGCTTCTGGTTTTATAGAGGTATATCTACATGTCAATGCATATCGGCCAAAATCCCATTGGACTCGCTGCCTATAGCTTCCCGTGGCGTTGTGGCTTTGCTGGCGCGGGCACTGCCCGGGTCTGCCCCCGGCCATATGATGCCCACGCACTACTCGAATTGGCGGCGTATCACAATTTGGCCACCATCGAAATCCCCCTCGATATCATCAAAGACACCACCCCCCACGGCCTCAAAGAATTTCGCAAACGCGCCGATTCACTAGGGATTGCGATTGTGCTTGATGGTGCCGTCATCGACGAAGCAATGCTGGCTGCCTTGATCCCTGCTGCTGCAGCGTTGGGCGCCCCATTGGCCCGCGTGATGCTCAGTGGCATGCTTGAAGGTGCTCGGGCCACCTTCCCGGGGGGCTGGGAAGCCCATTTGGCCAAACAAATTGCCGTCTTGCAAAAAATGCGCCCGTTGGCCGAACAATACAACGTGGTGATTGCCCCCGAAAACCACCAAGATCTCAATAGTGCCGACTTGATTCGCATTTGCGACGAAGTAGGCGGCGCGCATATCGGCGTGACACTCGACGCCGTCAATCCACTGGCGGTGGCCGAAGATCCGATTGCCTTTGCCCAGGCCTTGGGGCATCGCATCGTGAATGTGCACCTCAAGGATTATTTCTTTTATTTGACCAACCAAGGTTATTTACTGGTGCGTAGTGCCCTCGGCCAAGGAGTACTTGATTTGCCGGCCTTGTTTACGGTACTGGCGACCCATGCCCCCAAAGCCACCTGCAATATCGAATTGGCGGCGATTAACGCCCGGCATATTCGGGTGTTTGAGCCAGCCTGGTGGCAAGGCTACCCCACCTCATACAGCATCGAGGCCATTCGTCCATTGTTGGATTTTGCGGCAAAACATGTGCGCAGTGCCAGTGATGATTGGCGCACCCCGTGGGAACGCGACGAAGAGGCCTTGGCACTTGGTGCCTACGAAGAAACCCAGTTTACCCAGAGTGTGGCCCATTTGCGCACATTGATACCTGCTACCAAAGGGAATATACGATGACCAACCCATTTGATTTGTTTCGGCTTGACGGTCGCGTGGCCTTGATTACCGGTGCCTCTGGTGGTCTCGGTGAAGTCTTTGCCAATACACTGGCGGCTGCCGGTGCCGATGTGATTTTGGTGGGGCGACGTGCCGAGCCGCTCCAAGCCCTCGCCGACCAGATTCAGGCCAACACTGGCCAGAAGGCTACGATTTACACCGCCGACGTCAGCGACAACGCCCAAGTCGAGGCGATGGCCGCCGCCGTGGGGCGGGTCGATATTTTGATTAATAGCGCCGGCGTTAACTTGCGCAAACCGGCGGTGGAATATCCCATCGAAAAATGGGATGAGTTGATTCGCCTCAATCTCTCTGCACCGTTTTATTGTGCCCGGGCCTTGGCACCGCAAATGCTCGCACGCGGATGGGGGCGGGTTATCAACATCAGCTCAATGCTGGGTAACGTGGGTCTGGCCGAGCGGGCTCCCTATACCGCCGCCAAAGGAGGCGTCATCCAGTTGACCCGCACCCTCGCCCTTGAATGGGCCAGCCGCGGTGTGACAGTTAATGCCTTGTGCCCAGGACCATTTGCCACCGACATGAATCAACCCATCCTCAACAACCCAGCCGCCTACCAATGGTTTATCGATCGCTTACCAATCGGGCGCTGGGGCAATTTGCGTGACCTCGAAGGACCGATTTTGTTCCTTGCCTCTGATGCATCAGCATTTATGACCGGTGCCGATTTGGTGGTTGATGGCGGCTGGACGGCCCAATAACCGCGCAGTAGATTGATTGTCGCAAAGGAGATTGCCATGACTCGTGGTTTACGCGTCGTAATGCCCAAAGAATTCACCGTAGAACTGGTCGAATATGATGTACCCGCAGCTGGTGCCAATCAAGTAGTGATTGCCACCGAAGCAAGTGGGATTAGTGCCGGCACCGAGCTGGCCATCTATACCGGCATCCATCAATGGCTCAAAGACCCCTCGAATCTGTGGGCTAAGTTTCCTTTTGTACCGGGCTATAGCGCTGTGGGGCATGTCGTGGCGGTTGGAGCTGGGGTGACCCAATTCAAAGAAGGCGACCGCGTGATTTGGCCGGGTCGGCACGAAAGCTATGCCGTGGTCGATGTGGGTCCCGATGCCGATATCTGGCCGATTGCGGCTCACGTGCCAGCCCCAGATGCCGCCATGCTCTCATTGGCGCGCTTCCCGTTTACGGCCTTGGTACAATCACAACGGATTTTGGGGCAAGCAGTGGCGATCCTCGGAATGGGCATGATTGGTCAAATCGCTACGCGGTTGTATGCCGCTGCCGGCGCGTACCCGATTATCGGGGTCGATGCCATCCCACAACGGCGGGCCTGGGCTGAGCAAGTCTATGGCGTCCAAACTATTGACCCCAGCAATGGCGATGGCGCCGCCCAAATCCAAGCCATGTTGGGGCGCCGTGCCGATGTGGTGGTCGATGCCACCGGCGTACCCGCAGCCCTACAAGACGCCTTGAAGTTGGTCTGTGATGGCGGCCAAGTGGTGTTGGTCGGCAGTCCCCGCGGTATCATCCAAAACTTCGATTCGTACTGGGATCTCCATGGTCGCTCAGTGACGATTACCGGCGCACATGGCAGTGCCATTGGCACCACGGTGCGCGACCACTTCCCATTTACCCGTGACCGCGCCTTGCCGTTGTTGGCACATTTTGCGGCGTCCGGCAAATTGTCGCTCAAAAACATGATTACCCACCATGTCCATGCCGAAAACGCCCCCGAGATGTATGAGGGTTTACGCATCAAACGCGACGAATTTTTGGCTGTGACCATGCACTGGTAAGGTGCACCCGACCCAGCATTGGGCATATGTATGCTCAATGCTGGGTTTTTAGCGAGGAGTTTTGATGAAGGGATTTAACCCTGCTAGCAGTTTTGGAGCCACAGTGGCCGCCCATTACGATGATTCACCGCGTGGTGACGAAAGCGCCGCCGTGCAGTTTTTGCAGGCAATCGCCCCCGCCTCATCCGCACTCGAGTTCGCCATTGGGACGGGGCGGATTGCCCTGCCCTTAGCCGCCACAGGCATACAGGTCGATGGCATCGAGCTATCGCCCGACATGATTGCCCGCCTGCATGCCAAGCCTGCAGGGGCAAATATCCGTGTCGTCCAAGGCGATATGACCACCGTCCAAATGGGGCAGCGCTATGGGCTGGTCTATCTGGTCTTCAATACTATCTTCAATTTGTTGACGGTCGATGGCCAGATTGACTGCTTTGCGAATGCCGCCCGACATCTCAGCGATGATGGAGTCTTTGTGGTCGAAACTGCCTTGCCCCACACCTGGATGCCCAGTGGCAAATCAGACTATGTGCATGCCGAGCAAGTCGAGCTTGATGCGGTGATGTTTGACGTGGCCCGCTATGACCCCGTCACCCAACACCTCAGCGAGAATCATGTGCGCATATCGACGAGTGGCATCAGCATGCAACCGATTGTGTGTCGTCTGATTACCCCCGGCGAAATGGATTTGATGGCCCGTATGGCCGGGTTGCAGTTGCGCCATCGTTTTGCCAACTGGCAAAAAACGCCGTTTGATGCGCAAAGTACCGCGCACGTGTCCGTCTATGCCCTTCAGTAGGTGATGCCATCAGGCGTACGATAACTGATTAGTCTGCACATTCTTTTTTCTGCAAAAACGCGCACGCATAGCGCGCGAATGGAGCACGCAATATGAATCAAATCGTGGTAATTAGTGGTGCAGGGAGCGGTATCGGCGCGGCCTGTGCGGTGCGTTTTGCCGAAGCTGGTGCGACGGTCGTGTTGCTGGGCCGACGGGCTGAGGCCCTCAAAGAAGTGGCGTTGCAATGCCACGATCGTGGTGTGGTCATCCCCTGTGATGTCACCGATACCCGAGCCGTCGCCAAGGCCATCGCCCAAGTTGAATTCATGCATGGGCGCATCGATGTGTTGGTCAGTGCTGCCGGTACGAATTTACCCGAACGCACCATGGCCCAACTCACCGCTGCGTCGTGGCAGATGATGATTGACACCAACCTGAATGGAGCGTTCCACCTGATTAGTCAGGCCTTGCCAATGGTGCGCAACGCCCAAGGAATCATTATTGCGATTGGATCGACCTCGGTGCCCCGCCCCAGTAGTCTCGGGGGCGCATCGTATAACGCTGCCAAAAGTGGCTTGAGTGCCTTTGTGCGCACGTTGGCTCAAGAAGAAGCGCCCTACGGCGTGCGGGCGACGATGCTTCACCCGGGTGAAGTCGATACCCCGCTCATTGACAAACGCCCGGCGCCGGTGAGTGCCGAACGGCGGGCGGCGATGTTGCAGGCCGACGACGTGGCCCAAGTGGTGCAGTTTGTGGCCAGCCTCGCCCCCCGCGCCACCATCCCCGAATTGATTTTGACCCCGAGTGCCAATCCATTTGTGTGAGTGCATACAAAACCGGGGATGGTATTGCACCATCCCCGGTTTTGTTATTGGTTAGCGCCGAGCGACGCTGAGATCGCGCTCGCGGGGCAATTCAAACCAAGCATCGTTACATTTGGCCAGCGCCTCGGCATCAAGCACCACATCGAGACCTGCTAGTGATTCGGCCAGCTGTTCGGGACGACTGGCGCCGATGATCGGAGCGGTGATGCCGGCTTGGGCACGGACCCACGCCAAAGCAGCATGCGTCAACGAAATCCCACGCCCACTAAAGTACGTGTGTAAATCCGTTACTACGTCATGCACCATATCGTTCCAGTAGCGCTTGCGGTAGAGCTCACCGCTGTTGTTGAGGGTAAAGCGCGTGCCTGGCTGGACGGCACGTTGATTGATGTAGCGCCCCGTCAACATGCCACCAGCGAGGGGATTGTAGGGGATAACGCCGAGGCCGTATTGGCGGGCCACGGGTAAAATTTCGTCTTCAATCATGCGAAACAACATGTTGTAACGGGGTTGCAACGACACAAACGTGGCCAACTGGCGCTGATCGCTGGTCCAGAGTGCCTGCATGATTTGCCAAGCGGCGAAGTTTGAGCAACCCACATAGCGTACTTTACCGGCGCGCACCAGGTCGGTGAGGGCTTCGAGTGATTCAGCGATGGGGGTTTCGGGGTCAGGGGAATGGAATTGATACAAATCAATATAATCGACGCCTAGGCGTTTGAGGCTGGCATCACAGGCTGCCATGATGTGCTTACGTGACAATCCTTCGTTGTTGGCACCGGGTGCCATTGCGCCACGACATTTGGTCGCCAGCACGAGGTCGTGGCGGTTGCCACGGGCCTTGAGCCACGTACCGATGATTGCTTCGGTGCGTCCCGCACTACTGAAGTCGCCACCGAGTGGATAGACATCTGCCGTATCAATAAAGGTAATACCATGATCTACGGCGACATCGAGGATGGCATGTGATGTCGCTTCGTCGGCCTGATTGCCAAACGTCATGGTGCCCAAACACACATTACTTACCTGAAGCCCAGTGCGGCCAAGTCGAGTCATCTGCATGACAAACTCCTTGAATGAAGAATGAAAAGGGACACGGCTATTGTAAACGGAATTTGGATTACTGATTTTTTTGGGGGGAATGTGGTACGGTATCGTACAATGGGAATTTTTTTATAAAAAACACGATGGGAAGTGGCGCACCCTGGCCGCTCCCCACCGTGGTAATTAGCGTGATTTAGTAGCGATTATCGTCGCGTGAACTGCGACGGGGACGGTCAAAACCGGGCTTCTCGTCTGACTCGTTGACGCGAAGAGGGCGACCGAATGTTTCGAGACCATTGGTGGCCTGAATCACATCTTCCACATTGTCGACTTCCATCTCCACGAAGCCGAAGCCCCGTGAGCGTTGGGTGTCGCGATCAATCACAATTCGAGCACTGATTACTTCGCCATGAGGAGCAAACGTATCGCTCAATTCCTCACTGGTCATCCGCCACGGCAAGTTACCCACAAACAACTTCACACGCATTCGCTTCACTCCTCTGTCCACCACTTGGACAGTCACGAGACATACGCCCCGTATATACAACAACTCTAAGCCAATCCCGTTGGTCTCATCCCACTGCCGACCATTCCACCGTATGAACTAAACCGCACATCTTGCCAGGTGCTACCGTAACCGGTGTGCTGAAGGTGGGTCTTCGCGGATGCGTGTCCTAGTCCCATACGTTCAATTGACATGCTGATTATAGCACGGATTTTATGATGTATCGTGGACTACACATTGCGTTTGCGCCTCTTTTGGCACCAGTATTACAGGTTGCGGTGAAACCACCTCCCGATATTGATAAATACCCCGTGCTGACACTGTCAGCACGGGGATGGAATCGAGGGATATATTTCGTTTGGTTAGACATTTCCGAGCCGCAACAACAACGCCGCCATATGACGAATGCCATTGCGAAAGTCGCTGATGCGGATGTTTTCGTTGGGGGCATGCACCCGTGACCCCGAATACCCCACCCCCAGCGTAATAATCGGCACATTGAGCTCGTGTGAAA
Source organism: Roseiflexaceae bacterium (assembly GCA_947450095.1). Taxonomy (GTDB): domain Bacteria; phylum Chloroflexota; class Chloroflexia; order Chloroflexales; family Roseiflexaceae; genus UBA965. Next base: position 8,910 of record CANFUF010000001.1, on the reverse strand, counting down.
AGAGATAATTGGGGCCAGATCCACCCGACATTGGCCAAATATGCGGGGCCCGGCCATAGACGTCGTGGGCGGCATCAACCAAGGTCTGTACCAAGGGATGATCGGGGTCGGTGCGGGCAGGTCGCCCGGCACCGACCACGGTGATTTTGATGTCACCAAAGCCGTTGGCATCGAAGTGGGCGCGGAGCTGGGCCACCACGTCTTCGGGGCGTTGGTCGGGTACCAGCCGGAAGTCGACTTTGGCGCTGGCTGCCGCTGGTAGTACGGTTTTTTGGCCAGCCCCTTGATAGCCGGTGGTGATACCACAAATCGTACAGGTTGGCTCGAAAATCTCGCGCCGGCGCAACTCGACGCCCCGCGCGTTGTGCAAGAACGAGGCATTGCCAAACAACTCTTGCATTTCTTCGTCACTATCAGGGAGCGCCGCCAGTAATTCCATGTCGCGGGCGGTGGCGGCAATCACGTTTTGATAAAAATTGGGCAGTTGGATTTTTTCGTCTTGGTCTTTGAGGGTATTGAGTGCCCACACCAAGCGCCAGGCTGCATTGGGCAAAATCGAGCCGGCAATGCCCGAATGGGTGTCGATTTTGGCCGTTTCCACCGACAATTCGAGATAACAAATCCCACGCAAGCCGAGGTAAGCTACTGGTTCGCCGTCACCATTGTGCGTGCCAAATTCCCACACACAGCTATCGGCTTGGAGCAGGTCACGATTCGCCAAAATAAACGGTGCCAAATTGGGGCTGGCGATTTCTTCTTCGCCTTCGACGAGGAACTTGATGTTGACGGGTAATTCACCGAGTACATGTCGTACTGCGGCAATCGCCGCAATCCGACTCACTAACTCACCCTTGTCGTCGGCGACGCCCCGAGCGATGAGCAAATCGTCGCGCCGGGTCATTTCGAAGGGTGGTGAATTCCAGAGCTCAAAGGGCTCCGCTGGCTGGACATCATAGTGGTTATAGCAAAGCAGGGTATGGGCGTGGTCACTATCGCTGTGGGCATAGACCACCGGATTGCCGGCAGTGGGCATAATCTGTGCAGTTAATCCCACTTCGCCAAATAATTCAGCGACTCGTTGGGCACAAGGCGCGATGCCGTGGCCTTGGGCCGCCACACTGGGGATGGCACATAATTCCCCCAAAATTGTCATAAAATGGGGCAGATTGGCATCAATATAGGCGTCGATTTGGGCTTGGAGATGGTGTGTGGCCATGACGATGCTCCTTGATAAAACCAATTATTGGATGGATACATAGTACCATAGGCGAATTATTTTCGGTGTTTATGCCGGAATATTTTGTGTTGCATAATGTATGGTTAATGTTGACGCATCGGGAATGTTGCTCTACCATAACGAGAGAATTATGACAGGTGGGGACGTCATGCGGATTGTGGTAACCGGAGCCAACGGCCAATTGGGACGAGCCGTGGTGGCGCACCTTCAACCGCACCACGATGTGGTGGGTTTGGGGCATGCCGAGATTGAACTAAGTCAACCAGCAACTGCTGACGTGATAGCGGCATTGCGCCCCGCAGTGATTATTCATGCCGCCGCCATGACCAACGTCGATGGCTGTGCGCTAGATCCCGATACGGCCTATCGCATCAATACCTTAGGCACTCGTTGGGTGGCCCAAGCGGCCCGCCGGAGCAATGCTCGCATGGTCGCAATTAGTACCAACGAAGTATTTGATGGTACTGCGACCCACCCTTATGGTGAATATGACAGCGCCAATCCGATAAATCCGTATGCCCGCTCCAAATACGCCGGTGAACAAGCGGCTCGTGAAATCCTTGATCGACTCTATGTGGTGCGGGTGGCATGGCTGTTTGGTGGTGAACGGAACTTTATCCGTACCGTATTGCGTCTCGCTAATGACCGCCCTGTATTGCGGATGGTTAATGACGAAATCGGCTCACCTACCCACGCGGGCGATGTGGCACAGGCATTGGCACAATTAATTACCACCGATGCCTATGGGACCTACCATTTGGTCAACGAAGGGTCGTGCTCGCGGTATGATTTGGCGCAAGCCGCCTTGACTGCCGCCGGGCGCCATCATGTCACCCTCGAGCCGATGGCACTGGCCGATTATCCGCGCCCTGGGCGGGTGCCGTTGTATACACCGCTTGCCAATCATGTGGGGGCGGCAATGGGCATTCGCTTGCGCCCGTGGCAAGCCGCCGTACAGGCATTTGTTGAAACGGTAGGATGAGTCGTGGCAATGATTGATGTCATCGTGCCAAATTATAATGGGCGCGCTCACCTAGAAATCTGTCTCGCCGCCCTGCAACACCAAACGCGCCACGCCGATATGCGGGTGACGGTGGTTGATGATGCCTCGAGTGATGATTCGGTCGCGTTCGTGCGCGCCAATTATCCCGATGTACACCTCATCGTATTGCCCCACAACCAAGGCTTTGTGGCGGGCTGTAATGCGGCCATTGCTGCAACCAGTGGCGAATATGTCGTGTTGCTTAATAACGACACCGAAGCCACCCCAATCTGGCTGGCCGAATTAATCGGCGCCCTTGAAGCTCATCCTGAATACGCCTTTGCCGCCAGCAAATTGATGCTGTTTGATCGCCGCACGATTATTCACTCGGCCGGTGACTTTTATCGGATTGATGGTATTCCAGGCAACCGTGGCGTCTGGCAATCTGATGCCCCGCAATTCCAACAACCTCAAGAAGTATTTGGACCGTGTGCGGGGGCTGCTGCCTATCGCCGTAGTGCGCTTAATCAATTGGCCGTGGATGGGGTGGTGTTTGATCGCGATTTGGGGATGTATTGCGAAGATGTCGACTTAAATCTGCGCGCCCGCTTACACGGCTTGCGCACGATTTTTGTACCAACCGCGATTGTCTATCACCGCTTGAGTGCCACGGGTGGGGGTGCGCTGGCGAGTTTTTATTGTGGGCGTAACTTCCCGTTGGTCTGGCTCAAAAATATCCCAGCGCCATTGTTTGGGCGCTATATTTGGATTATGCTGTGGCGCCAAATCCAGATTTTTGCTGATGCGCTGTGGCATATTCGCGGGCAGGCAGCTCGGGCCCGCTTACGTGGCCAATTGGCAGCCTGGCGGCATATCGGGCAGTTTTTAGCCAAACGGACGCAAATTCCTATACAGGTAGATGGCACCAAGATGATGTTGTTGATGGGGAGTGAGGACGTGTGATGACGACAGTGAATCAGCCGCTTTTGACAATTGTCATCCCCGCATATAACGAACATATGCGGCTTGCTGCGACGTTGGCAACCGTCCAAGCCTACGTGTCGCATACCCAACTCGACGCCGAAGTCATCGTCGCCGATGATGGCAGTAGCGATGACACCGCCCAGATTGTCCAGACTGCCGCCCAACAATGGCCACAATTGCGTTTGCTGGCCCTCGATCATCGTGGTAAAGGCTTTGCGGTGCGGGCTGGCGCACTCGCCGCCCGTGGACGCTATGTGCTCCTGTGCGACGCCGATTTGGCTGTTCCCATCGAAGAATGGGACCGCATGTTGCCGTTTTTTACCCAACAACACTACGACGTCGTGATTGGCTCTCGTGAAGGCCAAGGGGCCCACCGCGAAGGGGAACCGTTTCACCGCCATTTGATGGGGCGTGTGTTTAATACCATCGTACGCTTGATTGTGATGGGTAACTTCCACGACACCCAATGTGGCTTCAAGGCCTTTCGTACCGTGGTCGCCCAAGACCTCTTTCACCGCGCCCGTATTTATGGTGCTGATGCCCCCGTCATCCAGGGGGCGGCGGTGACGGCGTTTGATGTGGAAATCATCTACCTGGCAGTGGCACGGGGCTATCGCGTGGCCGAATTACCCGTGGTGTGGCATTATGGCGTCGAAACCAAGGTCGATCCCATTCGCGATGCCATCCGCAACCTGCGTGACGTCGTGCAAGTGCGTTGGCTGGCGATGCGTGGTGAATACCGCCACCTCGACGACCCCAAAGTATAAAAATCCCTCGTGTGGGTAACCGGTGTGACCGCTACCACGGTCATGCCGGTTTTTTTATGGGCGTGCAGGGAGTTGTGCCAGTATCTGCGCCACTTGGGCTATCCGAGTAGGGATGTCGCCGCTGATGAGATGAAACGGGATGTGGCGCATCGTGAGGTCGGCGATGATTTGTTTTTGGAAAATAGTCCGCGCCACTTCCCCCGACCGATCCCACGTGTCGTCATACGGAATGTCATCACCACACACCAACGTTACGTCGTAGCGCCCGCCACAATTGGCCGCCAAGGCTGTGAGCTTTGGTGTCACCGCACCATGATAATACTGCGAAAACATCGCTGTGGTGAGGGCATTGGTATCGACAAAGCAGTAGCGATTGGCCTGCGCCCACAACGCGTCTTCTCGAGCAATATGCCCCTTGGCGATTTCGAGTAATTGACGGTGGCTCAGCTGGCGGTGCTGTTGATGTTTGTCCCAATACTCCCGCCCATATTCGGGCATCCATACCGTGTGGAAATGCTGCGCCAAGGCGGCTGCCAAGGTCGATTTGCCCGTCGATGGCGCCCCTAGCAACACGACCCGCGTAATTAAGTCGGCATAGACCCGTGGCGCAATCAGGTGGCGGTGGCGCCAGGCATCATCACGAATCATCGTCGCCGAAATCGGCTTGATGATGCGGGGCGGGTCGACTTGGCGATTGACTGCCCCTAGCGCCGCACTCACATGCTCACCATAGTGTTCACTCGAATAAAAATGCGTAATGCCCCGTGACCCTACTTTTTGCAAAATATAGGCGTCATGCATGGCGATAATCTCTGGCGTATAGCCGGTCTCTGTCGGTCCATCCCACGCTTCGACGATTTCGACCGTGGGGTACAAATCGCGGATCCACTGGGTGCGGATTGGCAGCGGAATCGAGGTCGTGTCGGGGGCGTCATAGATCATCACGATGACTTCATCCATTTCGGCCAAGGCGGTGTCAATCACCAATTGATGCCCAGCATGCAATGGCGCGTATTTACCCAGCGTAAAGCCAATTCGTTTGCTCATTTGGCTTCCTCTTTCTGCATCTGTTGCCACCAGCGATAGCCACCATAGGCCGCAATTGCCCAAAACACTACGTATTCGAGGGCAATCAGCTTAATCCCTTTGCCATAAAAAAGCCCCATACTACACGTATCAACCGCCACCCAAATCAGCCAGTTTTCCCATTTTTTGATTGACAACAAATACATAGCTGCAATGCTCATCGCCATCACCAACGAATCTGCATAGGGGTAAGCCGCTGGCGTGGGGAACAATGTGGGCAACAATTGATGCACATTCGCAAAAAAGAGTCCCAATATCCCTGTCCCAATCACTATCGCTACGCCAATCCCGAGATTGACTTGCCACGTGTTGCGCGTGATTTTCAGCTCCTGTTGTGCATCCATCTGGGTTGGCCGGGGATTGGCCCACACCCACCAGCCATAGATGCTGATGAGCAAAAAATAGACCTGCAACGTCATGTCGGCGTATAACTGCACCTGGTAGAACGTGGCAAAAAAGAAAATGATGTTGATTATCCCAATCGGGTAGTTCCAGATACTGGCCCGCGCCGCCAACAGCACACTCCATAACCCAAAAATCGTCCCAATCAGCTCCACTAATGTCAGTGGATAATCGAGAATCGTGTAGACCACCGTGTTGATACTAAATAACGCCGTTAATAGTTCCATTGTGTCTCGCTTTCTTTTTAGTTAGTGTATTAAAAACACTAACAACACTATACCAAAAAGACGTCGTATTGTAAAGCGTGATTTTCGGGCAGTTTGGCACAAAAAACACCACCCGGCATCATCGCCGAGTGGTGTCATCGGGGCCGAGCGGGTTATTTAGGCAGATCCGGCCAGCGGTAGGGGATGCCGGGCAGGCGCAAGACACGGGCCCCGCCATCGCCAAGTGTGACGCTGTCGTCTTTTTCAAACACCAACAGGGCGTCACGGCGCAACCAGATGGTCGTCGCACCGTCTTGGCGTGCCCTATCGGCGAGAGTGTATTCGCCACCCGCCAAGCGGTCATCGATGGCAATGGCATGGGTGAATTCGTAGCTATCCATGTCACTCGCCGCCGGGAGGAGGGCTGTCGCCGCCCGGAGCCATTCGCCGAGTGGTACAGATTGGATGGTGCCATCGGGCAGGCGTTGGATGCAGCCGTTTTGCCAGCATTGCAGGGTCATGTCGGCAAACGGCATCGCCGGCATCAAGGGCCAACCCCAGCGCGCGTAGCCACCATTCGTTTTGACAAATTGGAGAAAGGCCTCGGGCGCGAATTGCCCGGCATCGCCAATCACCCGCCCTTGTCCTTTTTGGATGGTGAGGGTGGCTGCCGTCACCGCCGGCGTATCGTCGAGTTGAGCCGTGATGACAAAACTCCCGTCGCCAATCGATAACGGGATTGCCAGCGCTTGTAGGTGCTGCAAATCCCCTGTGGCCAGATCGGCTGCCGTCAAGGCGCCAGCAAACAAGGCTTGGCTACTACGGGCATAAGTTTGCCCATTGCTATCGCGTAACGCCAGATGGATTTGGTGGGTCGTCTGGTCGCCTTGGCCATGGAGGGTCAACAGTACTGGTAATATTGTGCCTGGCTCGTAGGCTGCCCGTTGGATGGGGGGTGGCAAAGCGCTACTCAACAACGTCAATTCGCCCAACGGTTGATTGATGGTTTGCGGCGCGCCGACGGCAATCGGTTGGTAGATATCAAAACTGCCTCGTGAGCCACTTTGGGCATAGCGTGTGCGAATGAGGGCGATACTCTCGGGAGTCATCCAGTTGCCCAAATAATCGAGCACGACGAGGGGGATTTGGCCGTTGGCCAATTGGCGCAGGGTGGGGCGTTGATCCCACAAGCCACTATCGAGCAACTGGCGATGCTCAAACACTTGCATGGGGGCGACTGCATCGGCTTGGGCGGCAATGCCCGGCACATCGGTAAAAACTAGTGCACCGTGTTGCTGAATCAAACTAGTCAAATCACGAGCGGTGACGGCATTGGCCGCCAAAATCTGCCCTTCACGGCCAAAATCGCGCCACACGCCGTAACTTCCTACCACCAAACGGGCCGGGCGCTGTTGTTCGATCATGCCATACGGTTTGGGGTAGGTTTCGCTCCACAACGGATAATAACGCGCCACTCCCACGCTACACAGTGCCAGCAACGCCGGTGCCAACCAGCGTTTGCGGTCGGGCAATTGCCATAACCAACCCACCCCGATGGTCAGTAACCAGACCATGCCGGCGTACCATTCGAGGAAGTAGTTGGCATAGGCGCCCACCTTGCCAATCCCCACCCCCACCAGCAGGCCTCCGATGGTATAGGCAATGGCCATGGTAGTGATGCGATGGGCGGGGGTCAACAGCTGTCTGCCGTGGCGCAGATGAACGCCGGCAATTGCGAACGCCCCTAGCATCAATGGCCAATGGACCTGCACTGCTTCACGCCAAAAGCCCTTGGCCAAATTGACGTCCCAGCCGTTGGCGTTGGATTGCACGAGGTGCAACCACAATTGTCCACCGCCGAGGGTAATCCCCACCACGCTGACCAGCAGTACCACCGCTCCGCTGGCGATGGCCCGTAGGCTACTGCGCCACGGCGTGCCGGCATAGAGCACTAGCAATGCGAGGGGCGCGGCAATCAGTGTAGGTTTGCATAATAACCCGAGCACGATGAGAATGGTGCCCCAGCTCAGTTTGCCCCGCACGGCGAGGAGCAACCCGACTAATCCGAGCGCCACGCCTAGCATATCGACGCGCATCACCCCGCTCCACTCACGCACAATCGGGATCACCAGCCAGGTACAGGCCACCAGCCAGCGTAGGGCCTTGGCATAGGCGTCGTCGCGGTCGTCGTCTGCCAACAACCGGATGGCGATGAATGCCCCGATGCCTGCCAGTGCCGACACCAGCCGCCCCGCAAATAGTACCGGTGTCACCGTGGCAAACAGGCGTGTCACCAGCAAATACAACGGCGGATAGTTGACCACTAGGTAGGGTGGCGCGCCTGGATTACCGTACAACGCCGCAATTGACCCGCCTTGCACCAAAAACTGCACTTGGCGGAGCAATGGACCTTCGCCGTAATCAATCGGGTAGAGGTAGCCGATGCGTTGGCCAACCGCCACAAAAAAAAGTGGAAATTGCAAAATAATGCATGTGGCAGCGACAATCATGATGCCGATCCGCCAGAGAGTGGTACGATTCACGCCAAATACTCCGGATTCACTAATTGCGGTGGACGGTTACCCACAAAAAAAGCCAAAATGTTGTCTGCCGCCATCCGCGCCATGGCACTACGGGTTTGTAGTGTTGCACTACCGATATGCGGCAACAACAACGTATTGGGTGCGCTGAGCAATTGGGGGTGGATGGTGGGCTCGGCTTCAAATACATCAATCCCGGCACCTGCGATGATGCCACGATGCAAGGCATCGGCCAAGGCGGCCTCGTCTACCACACTGCCACGGGCCGTATTGATTAAAAATGCGGAGGGCTGCATTTGGGACAGGCGCTGGGCATTAATGAGGTGATGGGTGGCAGCATTGTAGGGCACATGGAGCGATACGATGTCGGATTGGGCCAGGAGCGCGTCCAAATCAACCCGCTCGGCACCAAGAGCCTCGGCCTCGGCATGTACGCTACGGGCCGTGTACACCACGCGCATATTGAATGCCCGGGCCCGGCGGGCTACCGCCGTGCCGATGCGTCCCATGCCCACAATCCCGATGGTGCGACTATGCACTTCGCTACCGAGGAGCAACGTGGCGCTCCAATACGCCCATTGGCCCGACCGCAAAAAAGCCTCGGATTCGCTGATGCGCCGCATCACGCCGAGGATTAGGGCAAATGTCAGGTCTGCGGTGCTTTCGCTGAGGACGCCAGGGGTGTTGGTGACCGCAATCTGGCGGG